>PLFC01000050.1 GCA_003136655.1 Vulcanimicrobiota bacterium | reverse complement strand
GGCGGCGAGCCGCACTGCTGCGCGGCGAGGGCGCCGGAGTTGGCGTAGACGTCGTGCGTGGTCGGTTCCGAGAACGTAATCGACTGCTGCCCGGCTTGGCTGAAGGTCAGCGTCGTGCCGCTGACCGTGCCGGCGTACACGCCCCACGCCGAGGTGTTCATGGTCAGCGTCTGCGTGGTGAACGCATTCCAGACGTCGCTCACGTACTGGTCGAGATAGTTTGGATCGAAGACGCCGTTTTCGATGCCGTGGAAGGGCGCGATCGCGCGCAGATCGTGGAACGGTCCGCCCTTTCCGGGTGCCTTGATCACGAGCGCGTTGAACGGCGCGGCTTGCGCGAGGCCGCTGAAGATCGCGCTCCGGCCACCCGACGCCGTGCCGACGGTTTGCGTACCGCTGCTGCCGGTCAGTTGAATCTGCAAGGGTAGGCCGTACATGTCGACGGCGGTGGTGTTGCCGTTCCAGCCCGTGTCGTTATAGGTGAATTCGATCCAGTCGAAGGGCGTGTTGTAATTCGGATCGCTCGAGACCCAGCCCGGGGGGCTCGAAGGCACGTTGCCCGACGAGACCGTCACCTTCAGGCCCTTGCCGAACGAGATGTACATGCGCGCAGCGGTCAACTCCGGCAGCGGCAACGTGATCGTGCCACTCGCCGGAACGGGCACGGAGTAATCCGCGTAGCCGTCCTTCTTTACGTCGGATTGCTTTACCGGAATCGCCTCGCCTTTGGCGTTGACGTGGTAGGTGTTGCCGTCGCTGCCCAGGCCGACGATGTAGAAAAATGCGTGCTTGACGCCGGTGAGGTTGGAGATCGTCAGCGGCACAGTGCCCGAGGCGTTCGCGCGGTGAACGATCCCCTCGCGCGCGACGGGTGCCGGCTGCAGCGGAGCGGACTGGAGCGGGTTTCCGCCGGCGCAGCCCGCCATCGCGAGCAAAGAAGCAACGGCCAGAGCGTCTCGGCGTATCTGCATGCGTGCGCCTCTTCGCCCCGCCCCGCCGCCGATTCCAGCCTGAACGAGCGACTGAGACGCCGCTCACAAGACAGACCCGAGCGACCTATGGCACGCTACTCGCTCGCCAAATCGATCCGTCTTGGAAACGCACGCCGATCGGACGACAGTCGCTGGGCTGCGAGCCGAGATACGGCTTGCCGGAGAACTCTCCGAACGTGTGCGTGATGACCGCACCGGGCGAAAACGTGCCGGCGTCGATGATGCGCTCCGACTGTCCGCCGTAGGTGACGCGGAATCCGACGCGGCTGGCCACCTTGTTGCTGGTGTTGACGTACGAGATCTTGAGGCCGTCGGTGTAATTTCTATTCGATTGCGACGGCGGGCCCGACTGCAGATAGAAAAACTGGTTCTTCGACGACGCAGAATAGGCGATCATCGTGCAACTGCGCACCGAGATCGGCGACTGCTGCGCCGAGGCGCAGAGGGGTGCTGCGAGCGCTACGCCCGCCGCAGCGCTCGCGAGCACCTGTACGAAATTTCCCATGGGCGCTTCTTCCCACAAGCCCGGCGCTTTCCCGCGTCGGGCCGCGCCACGGGTGGCTTCAGCCGCCGCGCGTGAGACGCTCGCGTTCGGTTCTTTCTTCGGGCTTCTCACCAAACAGCGACGTGTAGACGAATCCGGCGGCGGCGCCGCCGACCAGCGGCAAGAGCCAGAAGAGCCACAACTGCGCGACGAAATCGCCGCCGGCAAAGACGGCCACGCCGGTGCTGCGCGCCGGGTTCACCGAGGTGTTGTCGACGGGAATGCTGATCAGGTGGATGAGCGTGAGCGCGAGGCCGATCGCGATGCCCGCGAAGCCCGCGGGCGCCCGCGCTTCGGTCGAAGCCAAGATCACGAACAAGAACATGAAGGTCAACACGAACTCGGCGAGCATCGCCGCGAGCATGCCGTAACCGCCGGGCGAATGCGCGTCGTAGCCGTTGCTCGCGAAACCCGCGTGCACGTCGAAGCCGGCTTTACCCGTGGCGATGCCGATCAGAATCGCGCCCGCGAGAATGCCGCCGATCACCTGGGCCAGCCAGTACGGCAGGATTTCCTTCGTAGGGAAACGCTTTGCGGCCCACAGCCCGAGCGTTACCGCGGGATTGATGTGACAACCGGAGATGGGGCCGATGGCGTACACCATCGTGAGTAAGGTCAGACCGAAAGCCAGCGAAACGCCGGCGAAGCCGATGCCGAGCGTCGGGAAGCCGGCCGCCAGAACGGCGCTGCCGCAGCCGCCAAAGACGAGCCAGAACGTGCCGAATGCCTCGGCCGCCATGCGCTTAGATAAACTCACAGTGAGCCTTTCTTCGTAAAAGCGTGCGGGGGAGTCGTCGGACGCCGTCGTTCGGCGAGCTAGCTCGCCCGCCCTATCTCACTACGGTGCCGCAGGCCTAGTGCGGCGCGTGCATCCGGTAGTAGTACAACATCTCGAGCGCCGAGATATTCCAGCGGTCGAGCACGTAGAACTCCAGCGCGGGCTGCGACGGCCCTGCGTCCGCCGCGGTCACCCACGTGCGGAAGGCGTTCGGCCAGTCCCGCCGTTGCGCGTAGAGGTTGCCCAACATCAGCACATAGAGGCTCGCGCCGTCAGAGACGGCGCGCATGTCGGCGACGGCCGCGCCGGGCTTGCCGGCACGCAGGGCTGCAGCCGCCGCGGCCACGTGCGGGTCGAGCTCGTGCGCGGCCTGCTCGTCGGGACTGCGTTGCACGCTGCCGTCGTCGGCCACGTACGCCGCGAACGAGCCGGCATAGTCGCCCTTCCAGAAAAGCCGCTCGGCGGATGCGGGCGTCCAGCCTTGTTCGGCGTCGGTCAGGAAACGGCGCGCCTCATCGGCCTGGCCGGAGGCCAGCAGCGCGTAGAAATAACTGCGCGCGAAATCGATGAAGCGCAGGCCGTCGTTTCGATAGCGCGTCTTCATCTGTGGCAAGATCGCGGCGAAGCCGGCCCGCGCGGCCGCCGCGTCGCCGGCGCAGAGTTTCGCTCGCGCGCGCTGATAGGCGCGAATGGTGCTGTCGGCAGTCTGTTCCGCGTCGGTGACGAGTTGCGTGGCGCACCACACCGTCGACCGCGCGGACGCCGCATCGCACCGCGCCGTCAGGCTGAAGAGCGCGACGAAGACGGAGAGCAGCGCCGGCAGCGGCTTCAGGTGCGCGGCCCGCTACGCTTCGCCGAGCGCCTCGCGCAGGATGCGCTCTTGCTCGACGGCGTGCGCGCCGCCGTAGCCTTCGCTCGGGCTCGCGCGATACGAACGGCCGACGTACTCGATGTCGCCGTACTTCGCCGGCAGCCGCTCCAAAAGTCGGCGCCGCACGTGTGCGCGCGCGCCCATGTTCTTCGGCTCTTCCTGAACCCAGACGATCTGCTTCAGATTGGGATAGGATTCGAAGAGCTCGATCATCTCGTCGACGGGCAGCGGCGAGAGCAACTCGACGCGCACGATCGCGGTCTTCGCCATCTTCGCAAAGTCGGCATGGGCGGTGAGATCGTGGTAGATCTTGCCGGAGACCAGCAGGATGCGCTCGACCGCGCCGCGGTTCTGCGCGAAACGTGCGTCGTCGACGATCGGGTGGAAGCGGCCCGTGGTCAACTCTTCGATGCTCGCCGCGGCGGCCTTGAGGCGCAACAAACTCTTGGGTGTGAAGACGACGAGCGGACGCGCTTTGGGCGTACGCGCCTGGAATCGCAGCACGTGGAAATACTGCGCGGCCGTCGAGCAGTTGACCACGCGCACGTTGCCTTCAGCCGAGAGCTGCAGGAAGCGTTCGATGCGCGCGCTCGAGTGTTCGGGACCCGCACCCTCGTAGCCGTGCGGCAAGAGCAGCGTCAGTCGTCCGCTCTCGCTCCACTTGGCCTGACCCGCGGCGATGAACTGATCGATGATGATCTGCGCGCCGTTCATGAAGTCGCCGAACTGCGCTTCCCACAGCACGAGTGCCTTGGGCAACTCCACGCTGTAGCCGTACTCGAAGCCCATGCAGGCGTATTCCGAGAGCGGGCTGTTGTAGATTTCGAACGAGGCCAAGGCGCCGGCCAGATGTTGCAGCGGCGCGTATTCGCGCGTCGACTTGGCGTCGTGCAGCATGACGTGGCGGTGGCTGAAGGTGCCGCGCTGCGTATCCTGGCCGGTGAGCCGGATCGGCGTGCCCTCGCTCAAGAGCGACGCGAACGCCAGCGACTCGGCCAGACCCCAGTCGGCTTCGCCTTCGGCGACGAACGTCTGGCGGCGCTTCTCGAGTTGGCGCACGAGCTTGGGATGCACGGTAAACGACGGCGGCACGGCCAGCAACTCGTCGTTCCAAGCCAGCAGCTTTTCGCGCGACACGGTCGTGTCGAGCTTCACGTCGTCGGCCACGTCGGGCGCCGGCGGACTGATCGCCGGCGGCCGGTGCCAGGTGCCGTTCTTGACGGCCTGATGCGCCTCGGTGATGCGCACCGTCGCAGCGGTCGACAGCGCGTTCGCCTCGTCGGCGCCGATCACGCCTTGCGCGATCAACTTTTGTGCGTAGAGTTCGCGCACCGTGGGGTGTGTCTTGATGCGCTCGTAGAGTCCGGGCTGCGTGTACGCCGGCTCGTCCGTTTCGTTGTGCCCGAAGCGGCGGTAGCCGATGAGATCGATGATCACGTCGTGGCCGAAGCGGCGCCGGAAGTCGACGGCGAGATGCACGGCGGCCATGCACGCGTCGACGTCGTCGGCGTTGACGTGCACGATCGGCACGTCGAAGCCCTTGGCCAAATCTGAAGCGTAGCGCGTCGAGCGCGCGTCGGACGGATCGGTGGTGAAACCGATCTGGTTGTTGGCGATGATGTGCAGCGTGCCGCCGGTGGCATAGCCCGCGAGCGCTTGCAAGTTGAGTACTTCGGCCACCACGCCTTGCGCGCTGAAGGCGGCATCGCCGTGGATGAGGATCGGCGCGGCCCTGCCGGTGACCAACTTCGCGATCGGCGTATCGTGATCGGTCTGGAGCGCGCGCGTGCGGCCTTCCACCACGCCGTCGACTGCTTCGAGGTGGCTCGGATTGTTGGCCAGCGTGACGGCGATCTCCACGCCCGGGCGTGTCGGATACGTGCCCTCGGCCCCGTGGTGATACTTGACGTCGCCGGTTACGTCGTCGGCATCCGCCGCATCGGCGCGGCGCAAGTCGGCGGCCTCGAATTCGGCCAGCAGTTCTTCGTACGGGCGGTTGACCACGTGTGCGATCGTGGCCAGGCGGCCGCGATGGGCCATGCCGATGACCGCCGTCTGCACGCCGTCGTCGGAAAGCAGGGTGATGATCTCTTCGAGCATCGGCACCATCGCATCGACGCCCTCGATCGAGAACGTCTTCTGGCCGATGTACGTCTTGCGCAAATAGCGCTCGAAGGTTTCCACCTTGGTCAGCCGGCCGAGCACGTCGCGCGCGCGGTCGGGCGAGATCGGCACGAAGTGTTTGCCCGATTCGATGTAGTCGCGCAACCACTCGCGCTGCTCGATGTTGGCGATGTGCTCCACTTCGTAGGCGATCGTCGAACCGTAGGTCTCGCGCAACTTCTCGACGATGTCGGCGAGCGTGCTGCCCTTGAGCTTCGTGCGCAGCACCGCCGCGGGCACGGCCGACATCACCGAAGGCGTGAGGCCGTAATTGTGCCAGTCGAGCGCGGGGTCGCCTTGCGGCTGCGTTCCCAGCGGGTCGAGCGTAGCGGCCAAATGTCCGTGGCGGCGATACGACGAGACGATCGCCATGCCGGCTGCGACGGCGCGCAGCAACTCGTCGGAATACGGCTCGAACTCGCGCGGCGCGACGGCGGGCTGATCGGTGACCGCAACCGGTTGCGCGGGCGCAAGCGGCGAGCCCGTGGGCAATGCGCGCGGCGCGCCGATGCCCAGGCTCGCGAATGCGTCTTCGTAGAAGCCTTCAGCACCCTGCAGCAACTGATCCACGACGCGCAGGTATTCGCCCGATTGCGCGCCTTGGATGACGCGGTGGTCGTAGGTGCTGGTCAACGTCATCGTCTTCTCGACGCCGAGTTGGCGCAGCGTCGCTTCGGGCGCGCGCTGGAAGCCCGCGGGATAGCCGATCGCGCCCGCGGCGATGATCGCACCTTGACCCTGCATCAGGCGCGGCACGGACGCGACGGTGCCGATGCCGCCGGGATTGGTCAGCGTGAACGTGGCGCCGGTCAATTCGTCGGCAACCAGTTTGCCGTCGCGCGCTTTGGCGATCAGTTCGTCGTAACGCGCGCGGAAGTCGGCGAAACCGAGCGAGGCCGCGTCTCTGATGACGGGCACGACCAGCACGCGCGAACCATCCTTGCGCTGCGCGTCGACCGCGATGCCCAGATGTATGCCGCTCTCGACGCGCGCGGGCGAACCGTCCTCGCGACGGAACGAGGCGACGATCGCGGGATCCGATTTCGCAGCGCGCACGAGCGCGTAGGCGATCAGGTGCGTGAACGAGAGCTTCTCGCGGCGTCCCGCGGATTTGAGCGCGGCGTTCGCTTCGACGCGACGCTGCTCGAGCACGCCGACTTGCAGCGTGCGGAAGCTGGTCGCGGTGGGTATCGCGAGGCTCGCCTCCATGTACCCGACGAGCGAACCCGCCGGACCCTTGAGCGGCACGATGGTCGCGCCCGGGGGCGGCAGCGGCGGGGCGGGATGCGCCGAGGCGGCCTTGCCGTTCCCGGCGAGCGCCGCTCGGCCGGCGGGCGTGGAGACGGCACGGATGACGTCATCGCGCGTGACGAGGCCCTCAGGCCCTGAGCCGGCGAGCTTCGAGAGGTCGAGATGTTCGCGCTCGGCCAGGCGCTGGGCGCGGTAGGAAATGGGTCCGCCGACTGCGTGGCCGTTCCCGGTCGCGGTCTTGGCGGCCGGCGCCGGCTTCGCTGCCCCGTTGGTCGCCGCGGCCGGAGCGGCGCCCTCGGCGGGTTTCTCGGCGGAGGTATCGATCTCGGCGAGGGTGGCGCCGACCAGCACCGTGTCGCCCTCGCCGGCGAGCACGGCTTTCACCAGGCCCGAGGCGGGGGCGGGCACCTCGACGTCGACCTTATCGGTCGTGATGTCGACGAGGGTGGCGCCCTCCTCGATCCACTGCCCCGGTTTGACGCGCCATTCGACGACGGAGCCCTCGGTCACCGACTCGCCCATTTCGGGCAGGGTGACGCTCACGATGGTTTCAGGCACGCAAGGGCTCCGTGTACAGCACGATACCCTCATTCTAAGGCAGCGGACGGTCCCCGCCTGCCTCCTAGGTCGTGCCCGCGACCAAAAACCGGCCTACTTCAGGTCGCCGCAGGCCACGTACGTGGCGGCTTCGGTCGCCGATTTGTGCACGTTGACGGAAAACGTACCGTTCAGCAGCGTATCGATGGGCACGTCGAGCGTCGTCACCGAGTAGCCGTCGAGCACCGAGGCGAGGCCGTACGAAGGCTTGGGCGTTAGCTTCGAGCATGGCCCGACGTGGACGTGCGCGGGCTGAGACACGCCCGGCGGCGAGTTTCCGAGCGCGATCTCGACGCGGGTTTTCGTGCCCAGCGGCGTCAGCACGACGGCCCCGATCTCGCCCGAGCCGTTCTGCGCCAACAGCGGGAACACGCGATGTCCACCATCGGCACGTGCCGCCGGGGCGATGAGGGCAACGCCGAGCGCGAGCGCGGTGACGGCAACGAGTTTCTTCATGAGCGTGTGGCCTCCAGCGAAAACTTAGGGAAGGATCTTGAAGAACGGCAGGCTGCGAACCGCCTTGTAAATGGACGGGTCGTCGACGGCGAACGCCGCACTCTTACGGATCAGCGAGCCGTCGACGTTGTAGTAGGCTTGGCGCGCCGAGGCCGCATTCAGGCTCGCGATCGTCGTTGCTTGCCGCACGCGCGCGAGGCTGCCGTCGGTGCGGAAGCAGAGTTGCGAGGCCCGGGCATCACCTTTGGCATCGTGCGTGACGACGTGCGCCCATACGTAGTTTCCGCTCTGCTTCCAGACCTTTGCGTAGCTGACCACGGTCGCCGTCTTTTCCGCGACCGCGATGTCGCCGTCGCTCGCGAGTTTCCAGACCGTCGTGCCGCGCCGCACCACGTCGGTGGCCGGTTGGCTCTTGATCGCATTGGCGAAGACGGCGCAATTGGCATCGATGCGCGCGACCAGGATCTTGGGGTCGACCATTTGCGACGCGGTCATCTTCGCTTGCGCGAACGACGATGCGGCCGAGGCCGCAAACGTGGCGGCGAGTGCGACGCCGAACAATACGTGACGAACCGTCAAGGTAAAACCCTCCGCGGAAGCAGTCTGAGGCGGGCTTTGCGCCGGGCCGCTCCGGCACCTGGCGGGCTCAGCCGGGCTGTTTGGGCGTGAGCCGCATGCGCGGCGGTCCGTCGGGCGAATCCGGGTTGAAGTATTTCTCGAGGTAGGCCGCCACCGCCGCGTTATCGTCGGCGGGCAAGGTCGAGCCCCACTTCTCCATCTTGACGAGTTCGCCGGTCCAGCCTTTCTCGCTGATGTGCTGTTGCACGATCAGGGTGACCGAATGACACGCCTGACAATGTTCCAAGACCAAATCTTTGCCCGGACCAGGCGGCAGCAGTTTGCCCGGATCGTCGATCGCGCGCGCGGGATTACCCGATGTCGCGAGTAAGAGCAGGGCCGCGGCGAGCGGCGCGAGCGCGAACTTCATGCACGCACCTCGACGCCCACCGAATGGTAGACGTTCCAAAAATAGCCGCTCGGATTCCACTCCTGCGCCGCGGGCTGCGCGCCGCCGGCGGTGTCGAACGCGCGCGCCGAGAGCGTTGCGGCGCCGGGCTTGAGTTGCACGTCGGCTTGCCACAGACGCCACGCATACTTCGCCCGGTCGGGACCGAGTTCGGCGGGCTGCCAACTCGCGCCGCCGTCGCTCGACACTTCGACGCGATCGATCTCGCCGCGACTGGTGAAGGCGACGCCCTGCACCGTGAAGTGACCCGCCGACACGGTCTCGCCGTCGAGCGGGTTGGCGATGATCGATTTGATCGGCATGTCGGTCACGTGATGCGTCTTCTCCGGCGGAATCGCGACGCCGGGCTCGCCGAGCACGTCGGGATAGCGATAGCCGGTATCCATGTAGAAACCGTGCGTCTCGTCGGTTTGGGGCGAGATCGAGAGCAGCCACTTGACGTGGTTGTCGCCCGCCCAGCCCGGCACGATCAGGCGCAGCGGGCCGCCGTGCTCCACGTTGAGCGGCGCGTCGTTCATGTCGTACGCGAGAATCGTATCCTCGTCGAGCGCCTTCTCGATCGGAATGCTGCGATTGAAGAGCGGCGTTTGCGGCGAGGGTGCGTGATCGGCGGGCACCACCCCGAGATGCGCGGGCGAGCCCTGAAGTCCACCGGCGCGCGCGATCACGTCCTTGAGTTTCACGCCGGTAAAGCGCGCGTTTCCGACTGCGCCCCAATGCCACTGCGCACCCGCGGGCCGCGGGCGATAGAACGCTCGGCCGTTGCCCGCGCACTGAATCACACAGGTGACGCTATGGCTCGGCAACGCGCGCAGGTCGGCGAGCGTGAGCGAGACCGGCTTCTGCACGAGGCCTTTGATCTCGAGTGCAAACGCGGCGGGCGGCCAGTCGGCGGGCGGCCCGAAGTGGCTGCGCACGAAGAAGGCCTCGGTCGGCGTGATGAACGACCGGAAATACTGCAACGGCGTTTCGAGATCGTACGGCCGCGCGACCAACTCGCGGAGCTCGTAGCGCTGGGGCGCGGCCGCTACGCGCAGCGGCACGGCGGCGCCGGCAAGCGCACTCGCGCCCGCGAGAAATCTCGAACGGCTGAAGGCCGCGGTCAAACGAGGAACGGGCAAGCGACGAACCTCCGCGCAAACGGTAGCTGAAGTTTTCTTCTCGAAAAGTTCAGCTCTCCCCCGGCGCCGCGGGGGCCGCTAGTTCGAGACCGTGAACTGACCGATCACACCGCTCGGCTGCTGCGGCCCGCACGGCGGCTGGGTGTTGTGCACGAACTTCACGTTGTAGGTCGCGCCGGAAATCAGTTCGTCGCCGGGCACGGCCGAACTGTAGATCGTCGCGTTTGCCGGCGCGGAGGCGGCCGGGCTCGGCAACGGCAGTGGCGAGGCCAGGATGAATTGCGCGCCCTGCAACGTCGGCTCTTCGGAGTCGGTCGGAATCAGCTCGACGTAGCCGAGCGCGCCGCCCAATTTATACACCGCAACGTAGGGCAAACCGGGGTTGATGCCGGTCGAGTTGGGCGCGGGATAGAGCAACACCGGAAGCGGCGCTTGCGGCGTGCTGCAACCGCCGCTGCCGTCGTTGGCGTTGCTGCAGGCCGCTATTGCGGCAACCGCGCCGAAGGCTGCGAAGAGCGCGAGACGTTTGATCATTGGGTGGTAAACGATCCTATCGTGCCGCTGCTCTGCGCTTCGACACATTGCGTGGGCTGATTCGCCGTGAAGGTGACCGTGTAGGTCGAGTTCGGCGAGAGGTTTGGAATCGACGCAGCCAAGATCGTCGCGCCGGGTGCGGCCGATGCCGCGGGCGAGGGCGCGGGCGACGGTACGGGCGCGAGCGCCTGCGCCGCAATCGGCACGCCGCCGCCGGGCGGCGTGAGATACAGCGTGCCGCTCGCCGGGCCGACGTTGTCGACCACCAAGTAATTCGCGTTCGTCGGCACGCCGCTCGTTCCGGGTATTGGGAAGAGCAAGGTCGGAGCGGCCAACGTCGGACCGGGATTGCACGATCCGGCGGGTCCGTTACCGCCGCAGGCGGCGAGGCCGGCGGCAAGCGCGATGGCGCTGAACACAAAAACTCGACGCATGTCGCGTTCGGCTTCGCGGCGCACATGGCGCGTCCCGCCGGGACCGTGCAAAATGGCTACGAACCGGGCGCGGGCCGTTTGAGCGCTTCGAGTTCCTCGAGGGTGCGCGGCCAGTCGCCCTTGAGCAGGCGCGAAAGGCTCCGGTCGGCCAGCAACGTGCCGCCGGTCTGACAGCCCGCGCAATAGTTCGTTTCGTTATCGGCATAGCGGATGCGCTGCACGGGCCGGCCGCAGCGCGGGCACGGCTTGCCGAACTTTCCGTGCACGGCCATGTCGTCGCGAAACGCGGTGACGCGTTTGGGAAACTCCACTCGTGCCTCCGCGCCGAGCCGATCGATCCATAAGCGCAGCGTCGCGCGCGTGGCGGCGTAGAGCCGTTCCCACTGCTCGCCGGAGAGTTTGGCCGTGAGCAAAATCGGCGAGAGTCCCGCGGCGTGCAAGATCTCGTCGGAATAGGCGTTGCCGATGCCGTCGACGATGCGCGGATCGGTGAGCGCGCGTTTCAGCGTGCGATTCTCCATGGAGAGCGCCCGTTTGAAGCCGTCGAGATCGACGGCAAACGCGTCGATGCCGCCGGGATCGAGCCCCGCGAGCGCGTCGGCGCCGCGCAACACGTGCAGCGACGCGCGCCGCTTGGTGCCGGCTTCGGTGATCACGAGCGTGCCGGCGGCGAAATCGAGTGCGGCCAGGTCGCGGCGCGTCGACAACGCCACGCCGGGCGGACGCCACTGGAGCCGGCCCGCGATCATCAGATGCAACACGAGCCACAGGTCGCCGTCGAGCCCGAGCACGATGCGCTTACCGATGCGCCGCAGTTCGCGCACGGTGCGGCCCGCGACGTCGCCTAACGGCGGATCGGCCGTGCGCAACAGCGAGACGCCCGCTAAGCGGACGCGTTCGAGCGTCCGGCCCACGATGCGTGGCTCCAGAGCGGTGAGGTAAGCGCTGATGTCCGGTAATTCCGGCATCGGGCCTCAGGCGCGCGCCGCGCCCAGGAGCGCCACGATCTCGGCGGTCGTGCCCGTTTCACCCAGCCGCGGGAAGATGCGCGTGACGCTATTCTCCTGCGCCTCGCGGCTACGGTCGGTCATCGCATCGATGGCGAGCGTCACGTTGTAGCCGAGTTCGTGCGCCTGCCGCGCGGTCGACTCGACGCCGATGCTCGTCGCCACGCCGGCCAGCACGATCTGCGTCACGCCGAGGTCTTTGAGATACGCGTCGAGCCCGGTGTTGCCGAACGCGCCCCACGTACGTTTGCTGACGACGTGGTCGCCGGGCTGACGCTCCAGTTCGGGCGCGAACTCCGCAAAGTCCGGCGGAACCTCGCCGAGCGAACGCGATTGTTCGGCACGTCCGGGCGCGCCGCCGGTCACGTTGATGAGTATCACCGGAAGTCCGTGGCGGCGAAACGCGCCGGCGAGTTCGGCTGCGCGGGCGACGATCCCGGCGATCGGATCGACCGTCGGAAACGAGAGCAGGCCTTTCTGCAAATCGATGACGAGCAGGGCCGTGTTGGGATCGAGAGTCGTTAGCGCCACTTGAGTCTCCTTCGCCGGGAGCGACTGGATTGCGAGTTGGGGCGGAGGGGGCGAGCGTTGCAGCCTGATCGACCGGGTGTCCGCCGCGCAAGAGCGAGGCCAGCGCCGCCAAGACGCGAGAGATCGCGTCGACATGAAGGCGGCGAGCGTCGTGTTCGAGAGGGCGATCCACTCGTAGCCGTCGTCCTGCGCGCGGGCGTCAGGCACCTACCCGGCGGCTTATCTGCCGGCAGCGCGGCGATCGCTCGGGCGTCGGCGGGTGTCGAAAGGCCCCGCAACCCTCACCGGCGTCTTTGCCTCTCACGTTTCTACGAGCATTTTCTCGCAGAGGAGAGACACGATGTCGTTGAGCGTACGCAAGCTCGGCAGCCAGGGACTCGAAGTATCGGAGATAGGTCTGGGCTGCATGGGCATGAGCCAATCCTATGGCCCCGCCGACGAGACCGAGTCGATCGCGACGATTCATCGCGCGATCGACTTGGGTTGCACGTTCTTCGATACGGCGGAGGTCTACGGTCCGCACGCCAACGAGCTGCTGCTCGGGCGCGCGCTCGCGGGCAAGCGCGATCGGGTCGTGATCGCGACGAAGTTCGGCTTCCGCATCGAGAACGGAAAACAGGTCGGTACGGAACTGGATAGCCGGCCCGAACACATCCGCGAAGCGGTCGAAGGTTCGCTGCAGCGGCTCGCGATCGACACGATCGATCTGCTCTATCAGCATCGCGTCGATCCGAAGGTGCCGATCGAAGAGGTCGCCGGCGCCGTGGGCGAGTTGGTCGCGCAGGGCAAGGTGCGCTATTTCGGACTCTCCGAAGCGGGCGTCGCGAACATTCGGCGCGCGCACGCGGTGCATCCGGTGACGGCGCTGCAGAGCGAGTATTCGCTCTGGGAGCGCAACCTCGAAGCCGACATCATCCCGCTCTTACGCGAGCTGAACATCGGCCTCGTGCCCTTTAGCCCGCTCGGCCGTGGCTTCTTGACCGGCGCCGTCAACCGCGCCGAAGAGTACCCCGAAGGCGATTTCCGCCGCGGCGACCCGCGCTATCAAGGCGCGAACTATGACGCCAACGTCTCTGCAGCGCAAGTCGTGCGCGACATTGCGACGACGCTGGGCGTGAAACCGGGCCAGATCGCGTTGGCCTGGGTGCTACGCAANNGCAGCGGACATCCGTCTCGACGACGCGCAGATGCAACTCCTCGACGACGCCCTCGCGCCCGACAAGATTGCCGGGGAACGTTACGGCGAGCGGATCATGGCCACCATCGATCGCTGACCCGCCACGTTGCGCCTTCCGCCGTCGCCTCACACATCGAAAGAGCGCCCGTGCGGGCGCTCTTTCGATCGAGACATTCGTCATGCCCTGGAAGGGACTCGAACCCCTACAGCCTTGCGGCCACTGATACCTGAAACCAGCGCGTCTACCAATTCCGCCACCAGGGCAAGGCTGGACGGGATTCGCCACGGCCCGGGGCGTCCCTTGACGCCGTTCAGCGTACGTGCGAAGCGCCGTTGACGTCGATCGTCGTTCCGGTCGCGTAGTCGGCGGCGCCCGACGCGAGAAAAGCTACGATCGACGCCACTTCCTCGGGCGCGCCGACCCTGCGGCCGGGTATCTCGCCTTCGATCTCGCCGCGGCGCGCCGCGAGTTCGCTCGCGGCCATCTCCGTTTGTATGAAACCGGGCGCTACCGCGAATGCGACGATGCCCTCGCGCGCGCACGAACGCGCGAGCGATTTCGTCAGGTTGACCAACGCCGCTTTGCTCGCGCCGTAGTCGGCGAAGGTCAGTTCGCCGCGATGGGCCGCGCGCGAGGCCACGTTGACGATGCGTCCGCGCACGCCCGCGACGCCCTGCGGTGCTTGCGCGCGCATCACGCGCAGCGCGAGCCAGGTCAGGTCGGCCGCGCCGAAGACGTTGACCGCAAACGTGCGCGACCAGCCCTCGCGCCAGCGCGCGTAGTCGTCGCCGTCGAATGGGTTCTCGGCGAAGATCGCGGCGTTGTTGACGAGCACGTCGAGTCGCCCGAAGCGCGCTACGCACGCGTCGACGAGCGCGGGTAACGTCGCGGAATCGGCTACATCGCAACGGGCGAAGGCGACGCGCTGGCCGAGTTCGGTTTCGAGCGCGAGCGCGCGCGCTTCGCCGCGCAGATACGTCGCGAACACGCTCGCGCCCGTCGCGTGCAACGCGCGCACGACCGCTTCGCCTATGCCGCGCGAGCCGCCGGTGACGAGCGCGGTCAACACGCGCGCAGCATCGCGCGCCGCGCAAAGAATGCGGGCACGAGCCCGATGAGCAAGAAGAGCGCGAGCGCGTTCCAGGCCGTGGTGTACCCGTGCGCGTCGGCGACCGCCCCGAACAGCGGCGGCGCGACGATGCCCGTTGCGAAGAGCCCGGTGAGACCCACGCCGAGCGCGCTGCCCGCGCGATCCTTCCCGCCGATTTCCACTTGCGCGGCGGAGAACAAGCCGTTCCAACCGGCAGCGGCAAAACCGAGGACGAGCGCGACGGCGAAGGCGAGCCACGGCACGCCCGCGGGCAGCGCCGCCGTCGCCGCGGCGGAAAGCGTGGCGAGGCCGCACGCGATCATCAACGGCACGATGCGGTCGCCGCCGAAGAGGCGGTCGCTGAGCGTGCCCCAGGCGAGCCGGCCGGCCATCGCGCCGACTTGTGCCAGCGCCAATGCGGCCGATGCCGCCGCCAGCGACAACTTGCCGTCGGCGACGAGCGTGAGCGGCAAAAACGTCAGCATGCTCGACTGGGCCACGATCAACACCATGCAGGTCAAGGTGACGTAGATGATGCGCGGATCGCGCGCGACTTCCCGCAACGCCTCGAACGCATTGCTCAAGGTACGCACGCCCGGCTTCTCACCGGGCGCGTCGCGATACCACAGCGCCGCAACGATCGCCGTGCCTCCCGCCACCAAGCCGCCCGCCACGAGCGCCCAGCGATAGCCGGCGTGCGTTGCGATCGGCGGCAGCACGAGCGCACCGACGACGCCGCCGAGCGGCACGCCCATCTGGCGCACGCCCATCGCGAAACCGCGGTCGCGTGCAAACCACGAGAGGATCGCGCGACCGCCGGCGGGCGTGGAGGCCGCGTAGCCCACGCCCGCCACGCACATGCAGATCAGGAGCCACGCATACGCGGGAAGCGCGGCTGCGGCGATCAACGCAAAGCCCAACAGTAAACCGCTGAACAAAATCATGCGCCGCTCGCCGTAGGCATCCACGGCGACGCCGGCGAGCGCCGTGGTCAGGGCCGCGCCGCAGGTCAGCGCGCCGAAAATGAAGCCGATCTGCGTGGCGTTGGCCGAAAACGCGTCGCTGAAGAACGGCGCGAGCGCACCGATGCCCTGCTGCACGATCGACGCGCCCGACTGCGCGAGCGTGACCAGGGCCAAGATCCAGTAGCGCGCGCCGCTCGCACGGGCCTCGGTCACGAACGCTGCACGAGCGCGATGCCGCCCGCGATCGCGACGAGCCCCGCGATATCGTGCGCTTCGATGCGCTCGTGCAGGAGCAGTGCGGAAAGCGCGAGGCCGAAGACGGGCGTGAGATAATAATAGGCGCTGACCCGGCTGGCCTCGCCGCGCGAGAGCAGCCAAAACCACAGGAGCGACGCGCCGACGCTGACCACCAGCACCAGATAGGTAAACGAGGCCACGAGTTCGCGCGTGGGCACGACGTGCGGTACGCCGTAGAGCAAGAGCGCGACGGGCATCACCACGACGCTCGCAACGAGCAACTGGATCGCGTTGACCACGATGAGATCCGCGCCTTCGGCCCACTTTTTGAAGAGCAAGGTCGAGCCGACGCCGGCGAGCACGCCCGCAAAAGCCAGCGCGACGTCGCCGGGCAAAGCGCCGCGCGTGCCCGCGCGCGCGAGCACGATCGCGAGCACGCCGCCGAAGCCGAGCAACAGGCCCACGACCTTGAGCCGGGTCAGCGGTTCGCCGAGCAGGCGCGGCGCGAGCAAGGCCAACACCAGCGGGTTGGTGCTGGCGATGATCGCGCCCATGCCCGACGACATGCGTTGCAGCGCGGTGTAGGTCAAGCCGAGATAGAGCGCGTTGGTGAGAATGCCCAGCGCCCCGGCCACGAGCCAGCCGCGAACGGTCGACGGGGCCTTGCGCCGTAAGGCGAGGGCTATGACCGCGAGCACCAACCCGGCGGCTCCGAAGCGCGCAGCCAGAAACCAGAGGGGCGGGCTTTCGATCGACGCGATCTTGCTCGGCACGTATGCCGAGGCCCAAAGGAAGACGAAGACGATCGCGATCGCGGCGGCGACCGGACCGCGTCCAGCCGCGCTCACACCCGGCCCAACACCGAGCGGACGATGGCCGGTTTCAGCGACCTTAGTCGCACCTATACTCATGCCACGAGACTAGAATAACGATACTAAAAATAGGGGAAATTCGTTCTAAATCACTCCACAGAGGCAGTCGAACTGCCGATACCACGGTGTAGGCATGTTGGAAGTAAGTGCATGAACGCGCTGATCATCGGAGCCACGGGCTTTGTGGGCAGCGCCATCGACGAAGCCATGACCGCACGCGGCCACCGCACGGTGGGCACCGCCCGTAGCGACATCGCGCGGGCCAAGCTCCAAGCGCGCGGCACGGCCGTGGTGCGGGGCGACGCCGCCAAACCGCAGAGCCTGGTGGAGGCCGTCAAGGCCGCCGACGCCGTGGTCTACTGCGTGCAAGCAACCGACGCCGATTCGTCGGCCGTGGATCTCGACGCGGTCCGGACGATCGCGCGGGCCATGGCCGGCAGCGAACGCACCTTCGTATACCTGAGCAGCACCTGGGTCTACGGCAACACGATCGGCATAGCAGACGAAAACGCCGAGATCCGGCCCCCCGCATACGTTTCCAAGCGCGCCGACATCGACCGCATGACGCTCAACATGGTCAAGATCGGCGTCCGCGGCCACGTCGTGCGCCCGGGCATCGTCTACGGCGACGGCGGCGGCATCCCGGCCATGTTCGTGCATTCCGCCCGCGCCCGGAGCGCCTCGACCATCGTGGGCGAAGGGCGCAACCACTGGGCCGCGATCGGCCGCGAAGACCTCGGTCGCCTCGTGTCGCTGGTGATCGAACGCGGCAAGCCGGGACAAGCGTATAACGCCGTCGACGACTACGCCTACACCGTTCGCGAGATCGCCGAATCGGCCAGTCGCGGCGCCGGCGCGCACGGCCGCACGGCCATCGTCGACGCCGACATCCTCGGCCCGTTCGGCGACTGCCTCGCACTCGACCAGCGAGTCTCGGCCCTGCGCGCCAAGCGCGAACTGGGCTGGAGCCCGAGCCCGACCTCGATCGTCGACGAACTCGAGCGCGGTTCGTACCTGGCGGCCCAAATCGCCTAAAGCGTTGACTTTCTGAACGTCGTTCAGTAGACTCCGCCCATGGGCATTGCGGAGCGCAAGGAACGGCAGAAAGCGGAGCTGCGCGAGCAGATCCTGACCGCCGCGCGCACGATCGTGCTCGAGCGAGGTTATCGCGGGCTCTCGATGCGCAAGATCGCCGACGCGATCGAATACTCGCCGGCCGCGCTCTACCTGCACTTCGCGAGCCGCGAAGAGATCGCGTTGCAACTCTGCCGCGAGGCCTTCCTGGAACTGCTCGGCTACATGGCGTCGGCCGGAGCGATCGCCGATCCGTACCAACGCATCTTCGCCATCGCGCGCAGTTACGTGCGGTTCGGCATGGAGAAGCCGGAGTCGTACCGCCTGATCTTCATGGAAGAGCAGAGCTTCGTCGATTCGGTCATGGGCCCGAAAGCGCTCGAAGATCCCGACGAACCGGGCACGCGCGCCTTCGAGTTCTTGCGCGCGACCGTCGAAGCGTTGATCGCGCGCGGCATCTTCCGTCCGGTCGATCCCGAGGCGGCGGCGCACGTGATCTGGGCCGCCGTGCACGGGCTCGTGAGCCTGCGTCTGTCGTGTCCCGGCTCTCCGTTCGAAGACATCGACGCGTTGGCCGATTTACTCTGCGATACGTTGATGCGCGGCTTCAGCAGCGGCGCGGGGGACGCGGCGGGATAGCCGCGCCGGCTGCGGGCAGAATGCCGATCGGCCTCGAACCCCTTCCGGCAATGCACGAGCAACCCGCATGAAGCCGCCGGTGTCTACGAGTGACATGCACGCCGACGACCGTTATTTCGAAGATTGGACCATCGGCGAGGTACTCGAAGCGGGCAGCTTCACGCTCGACGAAGCGAAGATCGTCGAGTTCGCCCGCGACTACGATCCGCAACCGTTTCACGTCGATCCCGAGGCGGCGGCCGCGTCGAAATTCGGACGCTTGATCGCGAGCGGCTGGCAAACCGCGGCGATCACGATGCGCTTGATCGTCGACAGCGGCATCTTCGGACGCCACGGCGGCATCGGCATGGGCGTCGACGAGTTGCGCTGGCTCAAGCCCGTCTTTCCCGGCGACACGTTGCGCGTCACCTCCGAGGCCGTCTCCGCCCGCGCGCGGCCGGGCGGCAAGAACGGCATCGTGCACTTCAAGCTCTCGACGTTCAATCAGCATGGAGAAGCCGTGATGACGCACACCGCCATCGTGCTCGTGCCCTGCCGTCCGGGTGAGGCGGCGTGATCGCCTCGGGCAGTCGCGAACGCACGGCGACGCTCGACTCCGGCCCGTCGCTGCGCCGCCGGTCCGCGGTGCTGGTCACCGGCGCCTCGAGCGGCATCGGCTTCGCCACGGCCGTGCGCCTCGCGCGACGCGGCACGATCGTCTTCGCCGGCATCAGGCGCCAAGTCGACGGCGAGGCGCTGTTGCGCGAAAACTCCGGCCGCATCAAGCCGATGCTGCTCGACGTGACCGACGACGCGTCGCTGCAGCGCGCGCGCACGCGCATCGAGAGCCTGCGGGAGTTCCGGCTCGACGCCTTGGTCAACAACGCCGGCATCGCGGTCGCGGGTCCGCTCGAACTCTTGCCGCAGAGCGAATTGCGCCGCCAGTTCGACGTCAACTTCTTCGCGCCGATGGCGCTGACGCAAGCCTTCTTGCCGCTCTTGCGCGAGAGCGGCGGACGCATCGTCAACGTCAGTTCCGTCGCGGGCAAGATGGCGGCGCCGTACCTGGGCGCCTACTCCGCCTCGAAGTTCGCCTTGGAAGCCGCCTCGGACGCCTTGCGGCTCGAATTGCGCCCCTTCGGCGTATCGGTTTCCGTCATCGAGCCGGGCGACGTGCGCACGCCGATCTGGCGGCGCTCGTCGGCCGCGAGCCTCCAACTGCTCGACCGCATGACCCCCGAAGAGCGCGCGCAATACGAAGCGATGACGCGCGCCATGATCGTCGCGGCGCAACGCGCCGAACGCCATGCGCTCGCGCCCGAGCGCGTGGCCGCGGCCATCGAACGCGCGCTCTACGCACGCCGGCCCAAGGCGCGCTATCTCGTGGGCGCGGGTGCGCGCTTGCGCTTGGCCGTGGCGCGCCTGCCCGAAGTCGTGCGCGATCCGCTGATCCTGGCGGCGCTGGGCATGCCCCGCTCCACCCCGGTGCGTGAGGCCGAAGCGCAGCGCGAACGCGTGTGACCGCGCGCCCGCCCCTCTTCATGACGCTGTTGCCGATCCTCGGCATCACGTTCATCGACATCCTCGGNNCAAGTCGGCGCGACGATCGGCTGGACGATGCTGGCCTTCGCACCGACGCTGCCGTGGGTCTTCGCGGCGCGCATCGTCGAGGGTTTTTCCGGCGGCAACATCAGCGTCACGCAAGCCTACGTGGCCGATCGCGTGCCGCCGGGCCAACGTTCGCGCGCGTTCGCTTACGTGGGCGCCGCGTTCAGTTCGGGACTCGTCTTCGGGCCGCTGGCCGGGGGCACGCTGCTCACCGCGTACGGATACCGCACGCCGTTTCTGCTCGCGGCCGCGCTGCAAGTGCTCACGCTGCTCGTGACGATTTTCTTTCTGCCCGAGAAGGTCGCGGCCAAAGGCGAGGCCGGCAGCGCCGCGTCCTTCGGCGACATCTTGCGCTTTCTCGCCGACCGGCGCGTCTCGCCGCTGCTCGTGCAGAAGTTGACGTTCTCCCTCGGACTCTACGCATGGTTCGCCGCGTTTGCGCTCGTGTTGAAGATCTTACTCGGCTTCGGACCCGCGCAGACGAGTTTCTTCTTCGCCGCCTTCGGCGTGCTCAGCGTGGTGATGCAACTGGCCGTCGTCGGGCGGCTCACCGACCGCTTCGGCGTGCGTGCGGCTTCGAACATGGGCTTCGCGGCGGGCTGCATCTTCTTTTTGAGCGTGCCCTACGTGCACAACGCGGGCGCGCTGCTGGCGACTATGGGCCTGTTTTCGTTTTCGCTCTCGGTGACCAATGCGACCCTGGCGGCCCTGCTCTCCGACGCCTCGCCCGACGAAGTGCGGGGCACGGTCCTGGGCGTCGGGTCGTCGCTAGAGGCGGTCTCCGGGGTGTTGATGCCGGCCCTCTCGACGGCGGTCTTGGCTGCCTACGGACCGCCCTGGACGGGCGCCATCTCGGCGTTTTTCTGCTTCGTCGCCTTGCTGCTCGGGCTCGCAGCCCAACGCCGGACGGAGAGCGCGCGTCCGAGTTCGAACGAAGCCGCGTGAACGTCCTGGATAGACTGGACACGTCGCTGCGCGTCCGCGGCGGACATCGTCTGGAAGGCAGCGTCGAGACCCACGGCTCCAAGAACGCGGCGCTGCCGATCATGGCCGCCGCGCTCCTGGCGCGCACGCCGGTCACGCTGCACCGCGTCCCGCGCATCACCGACGTCTCGGTCATGTGCTCGCTGCTCGAGGCGCTCGGCGCGCGCTTGCACCAAGACGCGCCGGGCACGCTGACCATCGATCCGTCCAACGTCGACTCGGTGCGGGCGCCGTACACCTTGGTGCGCAAGCTGGCCGCCTCGTTCGACGTGGTCGGCCCGCTGCTGGGCCGCTTCGGCCGCGCCGAGGTGCCGCTGCCCGGCGGTTGCATCCTGGGCACCCGCGCGACCGACATGCACGAACAGGCCTTCCGCGCGCTCGAGGCCGACGTTTCCAACGAACACGGCTACCTGATCGCGACGGCGCGTCACGGCCGGCTGCGCGGCGGCACGATCGACTTCCGCATGCCCAGCGTCGGTGCGACCAAGAACGCGATGCTGGCCGCGGTGCTCGCCGAGGGCACGACGCGGATCAACAACGTGGCCATGGAGCCCGAGGTGGTCGACCTCGCCGAATTCCTGATCGCCATGGGCGCCAAGCTCGCGGGCCACGGCAGCGACACGATCGTGGTCGAGGGCGTCGACGCGTTGCACGGCGTGGAGTACGAGATCATTCCCGATCGCATCGTAGCGGGCACGCTGGCCATCGCGGGCGCGGCCACGCGCGGCGACGTCACGATCGAACGCAGCAACCCCGAGCATCTCACGGCGCTGATCGACGCGTTGCGCGAGTGCGGCGCCGAGGTGACCACGGGCAAGGATTGGCTGCGCGTGCGCGGCGGCGCGATCGGCGGCGGCACCGGCATCATGACGGCGCCCTATCCCGGCTTCCCGACCGACCTGCAGCCGCAGATGGTCAGTTTCCTGTGCACCTGCAACGGCACCAACGTCGTCGAGGAAACGATCTTCAACGCGCGCTTCTCCTATGTCAACGAGTTGGCGCGCATGGGCGGCGACGTGCGCATCGACAACAACAAAGCGCTGGTCAAGGGCGGCGCGCCGCTCTCGGGCGCACCGGTCGAGGCGCCGGACATTCGCGCCGGCGCGGCGCTGGTGCTCGCGGGGCTCACCGCCTCGGGCGAAACCGACATCATCGGGCTGGAATACATCGACCGCGGCTACGAACGGCTCGAAGAGATGCTTTCGGCGCTCGGCGGCCAAGTTCAGCGCGCCACGGGCGTGGCGCCGCTGCTCGAACCGTCGGGTGCGTTCGAAACACTGGCCTATCCAAAGGTTGTCTAGGAGCGACCTGTAACGAGACTGGTTCGCACATCGTTGGGCGAACCGTGGGAGACTGACGCTGGATATCGGTATCGACCTGGGCACTGCAAACGTCCTGGTTTACGTAAGAGGCAAAGGAATCGTTTTGCGCGAGCCGTCCGTCGTCGCGAAGGACGTGCGGACCAATCGCACCCTCGCCGTCGGCGAAGAAGCGCGCCAGATGCTCGGGCGAACGCCGAGCAACATTCAAGCCATCCGGCCGCTGCGCGACGGCGTGATCGCCGA
>PLFC01000080.1 GCA_003136655.1 Vulcanimicrobiota bacterium | reverse complement strand
TTCCTCAACCGCGTCGACGAAGTAGTGGTCTTCCACCAGCTCAGCCGCGCGCAGATCGAATCGATCGTCGGCCTCGAGTTGGACAAGGTCCTCCGCGAGGTCAAGGCTCAGGAAATGCACCTCGAAGTTACCGAAGAGGCGAAGGGGCTGCTCGCGCGCAAGGGTTGGGATCCGCAGTTTGGCGCCCGTCCGCTGCGCCGGGCCATTCAGCGCGAGGTCGAGGACGAACTGGCCGAAGAACTGCTCAAGGGCACCTTCGTGGCAGGCGATCGCATCCTCGCCGAGGTCGACCCGGACAATCCGGACCGGCTGCGCTTCTCGAAGATCCCCTCGGTCGATCCGCCGGCCGCTCCGCCGCCTGAGCTGACCGTAGGCTGACACCCTTCGCGACCTGGCGGTCGCGTTTACCGGCCGCCATCGGGTCCTGGTTTGCTCGCGACCTCGTACGCACCGCGCTCGCCTTCGTCGAAGGCGGGCGCGTCGCGCTGCGGGCTGTCGAAGATCTCAAAGTCGAGGCCGTCGTTCGCGATCCCCGCGGCGAGCGTGGGGTCTCGGTGGAGTGGGCCGGCGGCACCGGCCCCTTGGCTTTGCGCGCGGTGTGCAGTTGCGGCGCGAGCGGCATCTGCGAACACGTCGTGGCCGCCCTCGAAGCCGTTCGGTCGCAGACCGAACTCGAGGAGAAGCCGTCCGCGCACGAGCCCGACCTGAGTTGGCTGCCGGCTCCGCGCCTCGATGCCGGACGGCAGCGAGCGCGCAGCGTGTGGGCCGTCTTCTCGTCGCCCGACGGCAACGCGCTGGCCGCCCAACTCATTCTCGATTCCCCGCGCTTGCGCGGCGCGGTGCGCGACGCGCAGTCGATCGCGGCGATGATGGACTCCACGCCCAGCGACGATTGGGACGAGTCCGATCGCGAGCTGATGCGCGACGAGGCCGTGCACGAAGCCTTCACCGGCCGGCCCGCATCGCGTGCGCTGGCCCGGGCGATGTTCGGTTTGGCCCGCCACCCGCGGGTTCGCTTCGATCCGGATCCCTCGGCCGGCCGCCATCCCTCCGAACTTCCCGAGTACCGCATCGACTTGCGCGGCCTGGCGCTCCGCGCGACGCGGTACGACGGTGCCTTCGTGCCGCTCTTCGAGGGCGCCGACGGCACGCGCGTCGACGCGAAGGAAGCGCTGCTGCTCGAAGGCCCGCCCACTTGGATCGCAAGCCGCAAAGCGGCGTATCTCGTCGACGGTACCTTCGATGCGCGCAAGGCCATCGAAGCGGGCCGGCTCAACGGCGCCACGCCGCGTTCCGACGGACCGCCTTCGGCACGCGCCATCGTGCGCGTCGCGCCGTATCTCTCGACCGAGGAGCGCGAAGCGCTGGGCATTGCCGAAGCGGCACAGCCCAGTGCGGAACTCGTCTTCAGTTGGCTCGGCGGCGCGCTCGTCGCGACGGTCACGTTCGTCGACCGCGCCAGCGGCGTGCGCGCACCGTACGCAGCCGTGGGCGCGATCGCCACGCACGGCGCGCAGTACGTGCGCTTCACGTCGGAGTTCGCGGCCACGCTGCGGGCGCGGCTGATCGAGGCCGGCTTCGTGCCGCGCGGCACGGATAATTTCGCGTTGCACGGCGCGAGCCGAGCGGCCGCATTCGTGCGCGAGGTGTTGCCCTCGTGGAACGACTTCGACCGCAGGCTCGATTCCGCGCTGCTCGACGTTGCCGGGGGCAACGCCTCGGTCGATATCAACGTCTCGGCGGCACGCACCGGTGAGAGCGGCGATTGGTTCGAACTGCGCGTCGACGTCTTCGTCGGCGAGGGTACGGAGCCGCTCTCGCAAGCGGAACTGACGGCGTTGCTGGCTTCGTCCGAGCGGTTTGCCGACGTGCGCGGCAAGCTCGTCGACGTGAGCCGGCTGCGCGAACGCAACGCGCTGATCTCCGATCTGGCCGAACGTAAGCGCAGCGGCTTCGCGGCACTCTTGGCCCTACGCGACGAACTGCACGACAACTTCGGCAGCGTCGAACTCCCGCCGGAGGTGGAGGCGCTGCGCGAGAAGCTGCGCGGCTTCCAGGGCATCGCCGAAATCGAACCGCCCGAGATCGAAGGCGGCACGCTGCGCGGTTATCAGAAACGCGCGCTCGACTTCCTCGCGTACCTCTCCGAACTCGGCTTCGGCGGCGTCCTCGCCGACGACATGGGTCTCGGCAAGACGCTCATGGTCATCGCGTACTTGCTCTGGCGTCGCCACACCGAGGGCGCCGCGCCGTCGCTGGTCATCGCGCCGACGTCGGTCACGCACACTTGGGAAAACGAAATCGCGCGGTTCGCGCCCGAACTCAAGACGCTGCGCCTGCATTCGGGTTCCGAACGGGCGGCGCGGTACGACGACGTGGGTACGGCCGACGTCGTCATTACCTCGTACGCGCTCGCCCGTCTCGATGCCGAGCAGTTGGCCAACCATCATTTCCGTTCGTTGATCCTCGACGAGGCGCAGAACGCCAAAAACCCCTCGTCGCAGATCGCCAAGGTCGTNNGGCACCGAGGCCTCGTTCCGGCGCCGCTTCGAACAGCCGATCGCCGACGGCGACGAATCGGCCATCGCCGTCCTGCGCTCGCGCTTGGAACCCTTCGTCTTGCGCCGCACCAAGGAAGACGTCGCGCCCGAATTACCGGCGCGCACCGAGGTCGTGCTCGAGTGCGATCTCTCGCCGCTGCAGAAACGCCTCTATCGCGGCGTCGCCGAAGCGGCGCGTCGTGAGGTGATGGCCATCGTCGATGCGGGCGGCATCGAAAACGCGACCGTGCACGTGCTCGCCGCGTTGACGCGCTTGCGCCAGATCTGCGCGCATCCGGGCTTGCTCTTCGCGGAGCATCGCGAGGATGCGGAGGCCAGCGCCAAGTTCGAAGCCTTCCTCGAAACGGTCGAAGAGATTCTTTCCGGCGGACATCGCCTGCTCGTGTTCAGCGCGTTCGCTTCGATGCTGCGCATCATGCGTTCGGCGCTGGAGAAACGCGGCATCGGCTACGGCTATCTCGACGGTTCGACCAAGGACCGCGACCGCCAGACNNGGCTTGACGTTAACGGCGGCCGATTACGTTATTCTCTACGATCCGTGGTGGAATCCGGCGATCGAGCGTCAAGCGATCGACCGGACCCACCGTATCGGACAGCATCGCGCCGTGACCGCGTACCGTTTGGTGACGACGGGTACCGTCGAGGAGAAGATTCGCGTGCTCGCCGATCGCAAGACGTCGCTCTCGAAGAGCATCATCAAGGCCGATGGAGCGCTTGCGAAATCGTTGACGCGGGCGGACCTGGAGATGTTACTCGCCGATCCGCCGTAAGCTTCATGCTCTGCGTCAGTAGGTGATGCGTGGCCCCCATCCCCGGAACTGGCCTTCGGGTTTGGGTATCCGGATGGTGGGGCGGGGCGCCGGTTCGCCCGTCTCGGGCAATCTCGGCTTGTCCATGTTTCCGAGCCTCCTTCGCTCGTCGCTGCTATGTAGCGCGGCGCGCTGCGGAGTGTTTCAGGCGCTAACGCGCGCTCAGCCGAATCGGCCCGTTGAGCGTTTTGAGCGCGAGGTCGCCGCCGCCGCGGCCGACGGTACCGGCGACCTTGCGACCGACGAATCCGCTCGAGGTCTGCCCGGTCCCGAAGCCCTTGACGTCGATGCCGCCGTTGAGCGTTTCGGCGCGGTAAGAAAACGAGGCATCGCGCGGGAGCTTGACCCAGATCGTTCCGTTGACCGCCTCGAAGCGCAGCGACCCCGTCCAGCGGCGCGCGCCGAGCGTCGCATCGATGCTGCCGTTGACGGTTTTCGCGGTGCCCGTCGCACTGGTCGCGATCGTCACGTTTTGATTGACGCCGGCCGCATCGACGTCGGAGTCCAAACCGGTTGCACTGATCTCGCCGTTGACGTTGCGCGCGCGCACCGAGACGCCGCGCGGAATCGCGATGGAGAAGACCACGCGTGAGTCGTTATCGTTATCGAACGACGAATTGCGTCCGGAGCAGTCGCGCTTGACGCTCTGCCCCGGGAACACGGGACAGACGTAGAGCGTTCGGCCGACGCGCGAGACGTTGATGGTGATCGCCCGCGCGTTGCCCCGGCGCGAAGTGATCGTCGCGCTTATCTTGGCTTCGCGGCCTCCGGCTTGCGTGACCACGATCGGCCCGTTGACGTTGGCGACGTCGAGCTTCGTGCCCGGCTCGAGCACGTTGCGCGACGAGAACGCGTATTGCGACGCGGCCTGCGCCGCAGGAGGCGCACATACGGCGATCGCCGCAGCGAGCGTGAATGCGGTGCCAACCGCCGTCGAGCGTATCATCCGGGCCATCGTACCGGAGCGTGCGATGCGTGTCAACTAAAGAGTTAGTAGCGAAGGGGAACCGGCGTCCGGCGGGCCCAACGAAGCGAGGTATGCGCGAGCGGTTCGCAGTCTTCGTGTTCACGGTCGCCCTCCTCGCGTTTGCAAGCACCGGCTTCGTATCGGGCGCGGCGGCGCCGGCCGGCGCGCAACCGGGAGATCGACTGCTCCTGCTCGGGCGCGCGTCTTACAAACGGGAAGAGTACGCCGAGGCGCTCGATTTCTGCCGGCGCGCTCTCGAAGCGGACCGGCGCGCGGGCGATGTGGCCGGCGAAGCCGAGGCGCTGCGTGCCCTCGGGGCCGCGCAGGAGGCTCTGGAGCGTTACGACGACGCGGTCGCGTCGTTCGCCGCGGCGCTGCGTCTCGACCGGCGGAGCGGTAACCGGCTCAACCAAGCCAAGGACCTCGGCGACATGGGCACGGTCGAACTCTTCCTGGGCCACTACGCACGCGCGCTCGATCTCGAGGAGCAGGCTTTGGCCATCGACCGTGCGCTCGCGAATCGTCGCGGCGAGGCGGCCATCCTGCTCAACATCGGCGCCGTCGAACAGGGTCTCGCGCGCTACGCCGACGCCCTCGCCGCCTATCGGCGCGTCTTGGCCATTCGCATGGCGTTTCACGACCGCCGCGACGAGGCGAAGGCCTGGGGCAACATCGCCGGCGTCGACATTTTTCTCGGACGCTACGCGGAGGCGCTTGCCGCCGAGAAGCAGGCCTTAGCCCTCGACGTCGCCATCGGCGACCGGGCGCAGCAAGCCGGTGATCTGGGCAACATGGGCATCGTCGAATCCGATCTCGGCCGCGACGATGAATCGCTCGTCCTCGCGCGCCGGGCGCTGGCGCTGCACCGCGCGCTCGGCGATCGTTTGGGCGAGTCGCAGGACCTGGGCAACATCGCCGGGCTCTACGCGGACTTCGGGCGCTACGACGACGCGCTCGCGGCACGCCGGCAAACGCTCGCGATCGACCGCGACATCAAGTATCCGCTGGGCGAGGCGATAGACCTCGGCTCGATCGGCAACATCGAGGAAAGCCATGGTCGCTACGATGAAGCCTTGGCGGCGTATCGCAATGCGCTGGCGATCGACCGGCGCATTCACAATCCGCTGGGCGAAGCGGGCGACTTGCGCAACATCGGCAGCATCGAGGAAAGCCTGGGCGCATATGCAGCCGCCGAGACGGATTTCCGGCGCGCGCTGGCCATCGATCGCACAATCCACGACCGGCCGGGCGAAAGCGACGATCTCAACAGCCTGGGCATCGTCGCCGCCGCGTCGAACCGCGACGACGAGGCTCTGGCCGACGAGCGCCAGGCACTGGCACTCGATCGTCAAGCCGGCGACCCCTCAGCCCAATCCGCCGACCTCGTCGGCATCGCCAACGTGCAGGACGACCTCAAGCACTACGACGACGCGCTGGCCGGCCACGAGCAGGCGCTCGGCCTCGATCGCGCGCTCAAGAACGTGTCGGGTGAGGCGGTCGACCTGGGCAACATCGCGCACGTGGAAGATTACCTGGGCCGCTATTCCGATGCATTGGATGCGGCCAGGCAGGCGATCGCGCTGGATACGCAACTGGACGATCCCGAAGGACTGTGGCGTGCGTTACTGGCCGAAGCCGACGTGTTGGCGCACCTCGACGACCGCGACGAGGCGATCGCCGCGTACACCGCATCGCTCGCGCACATAGAAGCGTTGCGCGCCGGCCTGACGAGCAAAGAACGCGGCGGCTTCTTCGCGCACAAGCTCTTCGCTTACGACCGCTTCATCGCGTATTTGCTGGAACTCGACGCGAGATACCCCGGCTCGGGTTACGATCGGAAGGCGTTCGAGATCCTGGAACGGCGCAGCGCCCGGGAAGTTCTCGAGCAAGTCGGACAGAGTGCGGCCTTGCACTTCAACGGCATACCGCAAACCATCGTGGCGCAGGAGACGACAGCCGAAGGCGTCGCCGACGCGGCCCGGCGGCGACTGGCCGCGCTTTCCGCCAAATCCGCCGGCGCAACGGAAATCGCCGCTGCCGAGGCTCGCGTTTCGGCCGCCGACTCGGGGCTCGCCGCGCTGGAAACGACCATTCGAGCGGACTATCCGGCCTACTATCGGCTGCGCCATCCGCAACCGCTGGCGGTCGAGTGCGCGGAGCCGGGCTGCACCACGCTCGAGACCTTCCAGCGCTCGGTGCTCGCACAGGGCGAAGTGCTGCTGGTGTTCGACGTGCTCGAAAAGCAGAGCGCGCTGTGGCTGATCGATAACGAGCACGTGCAACTCGTGCATCTGCCCGGGCGCGCCGCGCTCGACGCCGCGGTGGAGCGCGTGCACGCGCACGTGGCGGGCATGCTCGCGCCGGGACTGAGTGCTTCCAAACTCGAGCGCAACGCGGCCGCGGACTTGCCCGGCTTCGCCGCCGACAGTTACGCGCTCTACGGGATGCTCTTTCCGGAGGCGGCCTCGGCGGCGCTGGCGCGCGCGAAGAGCCTGATCGTGGTGCCCTCGGGCCCGTTGTACCGGCTCGCCTTCGAAACGTTGGTCAGCAAAGATCCGGCGGCGGGCGGCGAGCCGCACTATCTGCTCGCCGACGCGCCGCTGTCGTACGTGCCGTCGGCTTCGCTGCTCGCCGTTGTGCGCGGCTCGTACGCGCATCCCAATGCGCGTCGCAGCGCCTTCCTGGCCTTCGCGAACCCGGCCTTCGGAAGCGATGACGCCGGCGGTTCGCGCGGTGCCTCGGGTTACGCGGGCCTGCAGCTCGCGGCGGTGCGTTCCGCCTTTCGGCCGGCTAGCGCGCCGGGTCCGCAGGCGCTCGCCGATACGCTTTTCCCGGCGCTGCCCGGCACGCGCGTCGAAGCCGATGCGGTGCGCCTCTCGCTCGGGGCCGCCGAATCGAGCGTCGTCGAAGGAGAGTCGGCGACGCGACGCCACCTGCTCGATCTCAACGCCCAACAGCAACTCAAGACGTACCGTTACCTGCTGTTTGCGACGCACGCGGTGCTGCCGAGCGAAATTGCCGGCTTGACTCAGCCCGCGATCGTGCTCGCTCATCCCGAACGCGGCGACGGTCTGCTGACGATGGCCGACGTTTTCGGGCTCTCGCTCGACGCCGACTTCGTCGCACTCTCCGCGTGCAATACCGGCGTGGGCGCGGGCGGCGGCGCCGGCATCAGCGGTCTCACGCGCGCCTTTCTCTTCGCGGGAACGCCCGCGATCTCGGTGACGCTGTGGGAAGTCGACGATGCCGCGGCGCCCCGGATCACGCCCAATTTTTTCTCCGGCATGTACGCGGATGCGCTGAGTCCCGCGCAGGCGCTGCGCGCGGCCAAACTCGCGATGCTGCAATCGCCGCAGGCGCGCTTTCGTCATCCGTACGCCTGGGGGCCGAGCGTCATCTTCGGCGACGGCGGCCGTCGATGAAGCGGGTGCGTCGCTGGGTTGCAGCGTGCGTGGCGGCGCTCGCCATCACCGCTCCCGGCGCTCTGCCTGCGGCGCAGGGTCTCTCCGACGACGGCGGCGCGGTCGCCGCGGGCCAGGACGCGTTCGGCAAGCGCGACTATGCGACCGCGATTCGCATCTGGCAAAAGGTGCTCCCGGCGTTGGAGAAGAGCAAGGACAGCCGCGCCGGCTACGTGCAGGCCTCGATCGGCGAAGCCTACTACGAACTCAAGGACACGGCTCGCGCGCTCGAGGCGTTGCGCGCCGCCGCCGGCATCGACCAGCGTCTCGCCAACCCGTTCGATGAAGCCCAAGTCTGGGGCAACATCGGGTTGATCGAAACGCAACTCTATCTGTTCGACGCTGCGCTCACCGCCAATCGGCGCGCGCTCGCGCTCGCCCTGGACGTGCAGAATTCGACGCCTGCGGGGAACGATCTCACCTCGGTGCGCTCGTTGGAGTTGAACGATCTCAATAACCTGGGTAACGACTATTCCGCGCTCGGGCGCTTCGACACCGCGGCCGCCGAGTTCGCGGCCGCGCTCGCGATCGTCGAGGTTCAGCCCGGCGACCACCGGCTCGAGGAAGTGCAGGAACTGATCAACGCCGGTCTCGTCGAGCAGCGCGTGGGAAAATACGATGAAGCGCTCGCGTCGTTCGATCGCGCCTTGACGCTCGCCCGCGCTATCCCCGAGCCCTACGCGCAAGCCGGCGTCTTGGAAAATATGGGTCTCGTCGAAGAGAACCTCGGGCGGTTCGACGACGCGCTCGGCGCCGAACGCCAGGCCCTCGAACTCTATAGAGGACCGCCGCCGGCCGGCGCGCACTTGGCCGTCGACCCGCTGCGAGGGCAAGTACAAACGCTCGGAAACATCGGCGCTCTCCAAACGGTCCTCGGGCATCCGGCCGACGCGCTGGTGTCGCTGCAGTCCGCGCTCCCGCTCGCGACCGGCGACACGCTGGGTCGAGCCGATCTCTTGGCCGGCATCGGCGTTGCGCGGTCTCGTTTGGGCTTCCATCCGGATGCCCTCGCGTTGTTTCGGCAATCACTGGAATTAGAGCGCAGCGTGGGTAACGCTCTCGATGAATCCGCCGATCTCGATTTGATCGCGGACGAGCAATTCGTGCTGGGCTCGAACGCCGAGGCGCGGCAATCGGCCGGCCAGGCGCTCGCCCTCGACCAACGGCTGGGCACGCCCGGCCATCGCGTGTTCTCACTGCAACTCGTCGCGAAAGCCGACGCTCGGCTCGGCCGGCGCGACGCGGCGCTCGCGGAGTATGCCGCGGCGGTCGACGGCATCGAAGGCCTTCGGGCAAGCATAGCGGGCAACGAGCGCGGCACGTTCTTCAATAATCTGACCTCCGTCTACGACGAGTACATCGCCTACCTGCTGGAACTCGAGCGACGCTTTCCCGGGAAGGGCTACGCCCGCAAGGCGCTCGAGATCTTCGAACGCAAGAGCGCGCGCTCGTCGCTGGAACAAATCGGCCGCACCGCCGCGCTGCATTATCGTGGCGTCGATGCGGCGACGCTCGCGGCGGAACGCAGCGCGGATAGCGAGGCCGAGGCCGTGCAAAGTCTGCTGACGACGCTGCGCACCACGCCGGGTGCGAGCGCCGCCGCGCTTGCCGCGGCGCAGCGGAACGTCGAGGGCGCGCGCGCTCGCCTCCACGCGCTGGAATCGCGCATTCGGGTGCGCTTCCCGCAGTACTATGCGCTGCGCCACCCGCAAACGATAACGCTTGCCGGCTTTCAGCGAACGGTGCTTCGGCCGGGGGAACTGGTATTGGAATACGCGTTGCTCGACGGCGGGAGCGCGCTTTGGTCGATCGATCGCGATCGCGTCGAACTGGTCCCGCTGCCCGGCGGGCGGGAGATCGCAGCCGAGATCGCGCGCGTGCGCGTCCACGTGGCGGCCATGCTCTGTGCGGATTCGAAGGGCACCCGTCTCGATCGGATCGCAGCCGCCGATCTGCCCGGCTTCGCCGCCGACTCGTACGCGCTGTATCGCGCGCTCGTGCCCGAGGCAGTGCGGGCGCGGCTCGCGCATGCCCGGAGCGTAATCGTCGTCCCGTCCGGGGCGCTCTACGACGTTCCGTTCGAGACGCTCGTGACGCGCGATCCGGCCGGCTCGGAGCGGCCGCATTATTTGCTCGAGGATGCGGCGATCTCGTACGTGCCGTCTTCGTCATTGCTATCCGTCGTGCGCGCGGCCTATGGGCGGCCGCCGGCGGGCCGCACGCCGCTTCTGGCACTGGCAAACCCCGCCTACGGGTCGACGGACGCCGCGACGCCCGGACTTTCTCCGTATGCGGAACTGCAGATACGTGCGGCGCGGGCCGGAATGACGCGGTCGGCCGAGTCCTGCTCGAATGCGCAAGGGTCGTTGGACGACTTCTTCGCGCTGCCCGGAACGCAGGTCGAGGCCGAAGCGGTTCGTAGCGATCTCGGCGCGCCGGCCTCCAGCCTCGTCTCCGGTGAAGACGCAACGCGCGCGCGCGTGCTCGCCCTCGACGCGAGCGGCGAGCTCAAACGCGCGCGGTACCTGCTCTTCGCGACGCATGCGGTGCTGCCGGGTTCCATTCAAGGCGTCACCCAGCCGTCGATCGTGCTGGCCCATCCCGAAAGCGGTGACGGCCTGCTGACGATGGCCGACGTGTTGGGCCTCTCGCTCGACGCGGATTTCGTAGCGCTTTCGGCTTGCAACACGGGGGTGGAAACGGCCGACGCAGGCGGCGAGGGAATCAGCGGCTTCACGCGCGCCTTTCTCTACGCGGGCACGCCCGCGATTTCGGTCACGTTGTGGGAAGTCAGCGATGATGCCGCGCCGCTGATAACGCCGCAGTTCTTTACGGGCATGGCCACCGCGAAGCTGAGCCCGGCCGAAGCTCTGCGTCGGGCCAAGCTCGCAATGCTCGAGTCTCCCGACGCGCATCTGCGCCATCCTTATGCCTGGGGCCCGAGCGTCATCTTCGGCGACGGAGCGACCTCGCGCTAAGATTCCTCTTGCTTACGGGCGGTCACGCAGTTTTTTGGGCGCCGTCACACGTTTGCGCGGCTCTTAGGTACGCGCCGCCGCGCTCCGATAGTGCGGTATGGGTTCGCGCCTGATCCGACTCGTCGCACTGGGGTCCGCGTTCTTCGCCTGGAGCAGTAGCCCGGGCGCGGCGTCCCAAGCGGAGTTCGCGCACAAACTTCCCTTGGTGCCGACCGCGTCGAGCACGTGCATCGACCACTACCTGTTCACCAATACGGTCTTGCCGCAAAACGCCGGCGAGTTCGGAACGTACGGACTGAATGCGTCGTACTGGGGCTCGCCGCACTCGCGCACGGAGCAGCCCGTAGCGACGTGGCCCGGCTACCAAACCTCGTGGGGCGCTTTCCAGTACGACACGTATTTCGGAAACCCCAACGATGGAAGCGGCTTGACGCCGTTTTCGATCGCGCAAGATACGGGCGCGCCCGGATCGCCGACGGCCTTACGCATCATCTCCGAGCCGATGCCGGCCTCGATGCAAGGGAATCCGGCGTATGCCACCGCCTGGACCGCGACGAACGTCAGCTCGAGTTTCGTCACGCCCGCGGCCGGGAGTTCGATCACGATCGCCGTGAACGCCGCGAACGAGACGCACCAGGGCTGGACTTCGGGCATCGGCCGGCCGGCGAACGTCGGTGGCGGCGGTGAGGACGATCCGCAGGGCGTGGCCTTCGCGGGAACGGTCACGGCGGGCGGCTGCACCGTCAACGGATCGGGTCAGTGCACGGGCGGATCGACGCAGATCACGCTCTCGAACGTGCGCTATTTCGAAGGCGGCCCGGGCGTGACGATTCCCGCGAATGCCGACTTTCAGGACTGGCAATTTCCCGACTATTATTCCGGCGTGCTCGACACCAACGTGAATCAGGAGTACGGCTACTTCGTCGCGCGCGTGCGCTTGCCGCAACCGTTGCCGGCCGTGAGTCCGGCGTGGTGGATGCTCGAGACCGGCGGCGTGGGACAGAACAACGGACAACTCTTACGCAGCGAGTGGGATGTCGAGGAGCAATTCGCCGCCGATTACGGCTACGATCTCAATGCCGGGAACATTCTCTGGAACAGCGGTGCCGGCGCGTGGCATTCGTACGGCTGTGGCTTGAACTGCCCCGCGCAGAACGGAGCGACGGGCCCCGGCGCGACCGGCGTCTATCCGTTCCCGCCTCGCGAACGGGAGAATTACAGCCAGGACTACCACGACTTCGGCGTGCTCGTGATGCCCGGCGGGCCGCCGTTCCCGACGCAGTATCAGGGCAACTACGGCGTCTACGTCGAGCGCAACGAACGTTTCGCCGGCACCACGTTCTTTCTCGACGGGTGGCCGGTCGCGGGCCACACCGGCGAACCGGATCTGACCCAGGGTTCACCCGACAAGGAAATCATGCTGATGTTCCAAGTCGGCTTTCCCGGTTCGTGGCTCGATCCGAATTCGCTCGGCCGCAGCAACCCCTGGCCGCAATCGATGTGGATTCAGTGGATCAGGGCGTATGCGCCCACCACAACCCCCTGTTGATCAGGCGCGGATTGCGGTAAACGTCCCCGACTGGCCGGGCGCGGCGGTGAACGTCCACGTCCCGCGGATCACGCCGTCGTTGCCCAGAACGCCGCGAAACGAGGCGGCGCCCGTCGCACCGATGGCATTCGTTCTGACCACGTGCCACGTGAAGGAAACCTCGCGGCCCGATACCACGCCGGACGCGCTGCCGGCGCCGTTCGGCCCTTTGCACGTGCCCGAGAGGGCGTTTCCGGATTGCGCGAATTTGCAGACGGGGCTGGCGTGCGCGCTGCTCATAGTGGCGCTCACGCTCCACGTTCCGGCGTAGCTCGCTGCGCTCGCGGCGACGGGCAGAAGGGCGAGCGCCGTAACGCCCGCGAGAGCCGCCTGCAGGCGGCGCTGAATCTGAAGAATCATGACGGCATGTCTCCCCGGCAAGTAGAGATACCGATGCGCACCGATGCGATCGTGGGCCGGTCGTTCGCCGGAGCATATGGCGTCGCCCTGGGCTCCGGCGACGAGACTGGGTTCCGAGGCGGCTCGCGAACGTTACCCGAAGCGATCGGCACATGCACGTTCCGGCGGCGATGACCTTGCTCGTCGCCCTGCTCTACGCCACGCCCGCGCTCGCGCAAACGCCCGCGCCGACCTCTACGTCTACGTCGAGCCCCGCGCCCGCGCCGGCTGCGACCTCCGGCGATCCGCTTGCGGCCGCTGGGGCGGCCTACGACCGGGGCGATTACGCCCGGGCCGTAACGCTCTGGCAATCGGCCCTGCCCGATCTCGAGAAGGCCAAGGACCGCCGCACCGACGGCGTGCTCGTGCACCTCGCGCTGGCGCTCGACGCGCTGGGCCGCTATTCCGAAGCGCTGGCCGCGCTGCAGCGATCGCTTGCGAACCAGCGCGCGGCCGGCAACGCGGTTTCGCAAGCCGTGGACCTCAGCGCGATCGGTATGATCGACCTCGACGCGGGACACGGCGATGAGGCGCTTGCGTCGTTGCGCGAAGCGCTGGCCATCGCGCGCACGCTGAAGAATCGTCAGATCGAGGTTGCCGACCTGAGCTCGATCGGTGCCGTGGAGAGCACGCTCGGGCACCATGCCGAAGCGCTCGCCGCGCAGCGCCAGGCGCTCGCGATCCACCACGACCTCGGAAACCGCGCCGCCGAAGCGAGCGATCTGCGCAGCATCGGCATCGCTGCAGACAAGCTCGGCAAGCATGCCGAGGCGCTCGACGCGCACCAGCGCGCGCTGGCCATCAATCGCAGCCTGCCCAACCGGTTCGAAGCCGCGCAGGATCTCACCAACGCGGGCGCAGTGCTCGCGGAATTGGGCCGCTCGGCCGAGGCGCTCGCGGCGCAGCAAGAAGCGCTCTCGATCTATCGCGATCTCAAAAACCGCACGGGTGAAGCCAACGAACTCGGCAACGTCGGCGAGACTCAGGAGAATTTGGGCCGTTACGACGACGCGCTCGCGTCGCTGCGCGCGGCGCTCGCGATCCAGACCGAATTAAAAAATCAGAACGGCATCGCCGCCGATCTGACCGACATCGGCAACGTGGAAGATGACCTCGGCCGCGACGCCGACGCGCTCGCGAGCGAACGACAGGCGCTGGCGATGAACCGCGCGATCGGCAACCGCCTCGGTGAGGCCGACGACCTGGGCAACATCGGCAACATCGACGAACGGCTCGGCCGCTACCGCGAGGCGCTCGATCTGCATTCGCAAGCCTTGGCACTGCAGCGCATCTTGAAGAACCCCGTTGGGGAAGCGGGCGAACTGCGCAACGCGGCCAACGCGCTCTATCGGCTCGGCCGCTTCGCCGAGGCACTCGCGGATTACCGGCAAGCCCTGGCGCTGCATCGCGCGCTGGGCAATCGCGCGGGCGAAGCCGGCGACCTCGGCAACATGGGCGTGTCGCAGGCCGAGACCGGCAATTACGTTCAAGCGCTCGCGTCGTACGAGCAGGCGCTGGCGATCGCCCGGGCGATCGCCGATCCGCTCGGCGAGGCCGACGACTTGGCCAACATCGGCAACGCGCTCTACCGGCTCGCGCGATATCCCCAAGCACTCCGGGCGCATCGGGACGCTCTGGCCATCTACCGGCGGATCCGCAACGCACTCGGGGAAGCCAACGAACTGGCCAACATCGGCAACGTTCAGAAGATTCTGGGCAGCCCGCAAGATGCGCTGGAAGCGTACCGTCAAGCTCTCGCAACGCATCGCACGCTCGGAAGCCGCATCGGCGAAGCGGCCGATCTCGCCAACATCGGCGACGTGGACGAAGGTTTCGGCAGCTACCAAGACGCGCTCGCTTCGTATCGCCAAGCGCTGGAAATTCATCGCGCCGTGGGCAATCTGCTCGGCGAAGCCGGCGACCTGCGCGACATCGCGGGCGTCTTGAAGTTGCTCGATCGCTACGACGAAGCGCTGGCCTCTGCGCGAGACGCATTGGCCATCGACCGCGATATCGGCAACCCGCTGGGTGAGTCGGCCGACCTCAGCGTCGAGGGTGCCGTCGACGAACTGCTCGGGCGATACCCCGATGCGCTCGGCGTGCAGCAACAGGTGTTGGCGCTCAGCCGCCGGATCGGCGCGAAGGTCGGCGAAGCAGGCGCCTTGAGCGACATCGGTGAGATCGAGAAAGACCTCGCCGAGTATCCCAAAGCGCTCGCATCGTACGCGCAGGCGCTCGCGATTTGGCGCGCGATCGCGAACCCGCTGGGCGAAGCCGGCACGCTCGGCGACATCGGCAACGTCGAAGAAAATCTCGGCGATTATCGCGCCGCCATCGCGGCGCACGACCGGGCGCTCGCGCTCGATCGGCGCCTCGGGAATCGCGCGGGCGAGGCCAACGAACTCGTCAACCGCGGCATCGTCGAGGGCGATCTCGGCCACTATGCCGCGGCACTCGCCGCCGAGCAGCGGGCGCTTGCGATCCATCGCGCGATCGGGGATAGGCGCGGCCAGGCCGACGATTTCGGCGATATCGGCAACGTCGACGAAAACCTGGGCCGCTACGAAGATGCGTTGACCGCCGAGCAGCAAGCCTTGGCACTCGATCGCGAGATCGGCAGCCTCGCCTCCGAGGCCGCCGATTTGAGCAACCTCGGAAACGTCGAGGGCAAGCTCGGGCGCGATGCGGACGCGTTGACCTTGCAACAACAGGCCCTCGCGATCGACCGCCGGATCGGCAACAGGCTCGGAGAGGCCGGGGATCTCGTGAACATCGGCCTCGTCGACGAGGACGAGACGCTTTACGCGGATGCGCTCGCCTCGTACCAAACCGCCGTGACGCTCTTCCAGCAATTGGGCAGCCGCCTCGGCGAGGCGAGCGCGCTGGATGATGCGGCTAATGCCGAGAGCAATCTCGGACGCTACGCCGACGCGCTCGCCGGGCATCGGCAGGCCTTGGCCATTCATCGCGCGATCGGGAATAGACTCGGCGAGGCCGGCGATTTGAACAACATCGGCACGGTGCAAGAGCGACTGGGGCGCTATCGCGAGGCCGCTGCGATCGCGCGGGATGCGCTCGCGCTCGACGTGCGACTCGCCGCACCGGACGGCGAGTGGCACTCGCTTCGTCTGGAGGCCGGCGCCGATGCGAAGCTCGGCAATCGCGAGCGCGCGTTGGCCGAATACGACGCGGCGCTGGCGCGCATCGAAGCGCTGCGCGCGAACCTCGGCGCCGCGGAACGCGGCTCGTTCTTCGGCACCGCGCTCTTCGTGTACGACGAATACATCGCGTACTTGATCGCGCTCGACGGCAACCATCCGGGCCAAGGCTACGACCGCAAAGCGCTCGAGATTTTGGAACGCAAGAGCGCGCGGGTCGCGCTCGAGCAGATCGGACGAAGCGCCGCGCAGCATTTCCGCGGCGTCCCGGCGAGCGTGGTCGCGGCGGAAGAAGCGGCCGATGCCGAGGTCGAGCGCGCGCGGGCGGCCTTGACCAAAGCCCTCGACGCAACGGGCGGCGTTGCCGGTGCCGCCGCGGCGGCGCAACACGATCTCTCGGCTGCCCAGGTGCGCGCTACGGCGTTGGACGCGGGCATCCGCACGCGCTATCCGGCCTACTTCGCGTTGCGTCATCCGCAACCGGTTGCGACCGCGATCTTTCAACGCTCCGTGCTGAAGCCGGGCGAACTCGCCTTGATCTACGACGTGCTTCCCGGCGGAAGCGTCGTGTGGCTGGTCGGCCGCGACGAGGTATCGCTCGTGCGACTGCCGCCCGGCGCGCAAATCGATGCCGCCGTCGACCGCCTGAGCGCGCACGTCGCGGGAATGTTGAGCTTGCTGAGTTCGGGCGCCCGGGCGACGAAGATCGAGAATGCAGCCTCCAACGATCTTCCGGGATTCTCGGCCGACGGCTACGCGCTCTTCCGCCTGCTGCTGCCGGGTCCGGCGGCCGCCAAGGTGGCGCGGGCGAAGAGCCTGATCGTCGTGCCCTCGGGCTCGCTCTATCGCGTGGCATTCGAGACCTTGGTCAGCCGAGATCCCGCCGCCGGCGGTGCGCCGCACTACCTCATCGAGGACGTACCGGTCTCGTACGTGCCCTCGATTTCGTTGCTCGCGGTGGTGCGCGGCGCGTATGCGAAGCCCGCGCACGGACGCAGTCCGCTCTTGGCCTTCGCCAATCCGGCGTTCGACGGCGACGCGCCGCCGGTCGCACCCACTGCCGCGACCGTCGCCGATCTGCAGGTTGCAGCCGCGCGCTCCGTGTTTGCGGGCGCGGTGTTCCCCCCGCTTCCTGGAACGCAGGCGGAGGCGGAAGCCGTTCGCGTCGCGCTCGCTGCGCCGCCGGCGAGCCTGATCACGGGCGATGCGGCCACCCGCGCGCGCGTGCTTTCACTCAACGGATCGAACGCGTTGCGGACGTACCGGTACGTTCTCTTCGCCACGCATGCCGTGTTGCCGAACCAAATCGCCGGCCTGGTGCAACCCGCAATCGTACTGGCGCATCCGGATTCGAGCGACGGCCTCCTGACGATGGCCGACGTCTTCGGACTCTCGTTCGATGCGGACTTCGTCACGCTTTCGGCCTGCAATACCGGCGTGCAAACGACGGATTCTAGCGGCGACGGCATCAGCGGCTTGACGCGTGCGTTCCTGTTTGCGGGCACGCCGGCGATTTCGGTGACGCTGTGGGAAGTCGACGACGCCGCCGCGCCGCAACTGACGCCGCAATTCTTCGCCGGCATGTCCGCGCGCGGGCTCGCGCCGGCCCAAGCCTTGCGCCGGGCGAAGCTCGCGCTCCTCGGTGCGCCGCAAGCGCGTTTTCGGCATCCCTACGCGTGGGGCCCGAGCGTGATCTTCGGCGACGGCGACCGCTAGCACGAGTGTAGGAGGACGCACCTCGACCGCACGGGTAATCAGCCGCGACCGCTCCTAGACGTCCGGAGTTTTCCTATGCGCGCACTCGGCCTCTCTCGCTGGCTCGGCGGCTCCGCAATGTTCGTGGCCCTGATCGCCGTCGCGTTCGGCCAAGAACTGCCCGCCAAGCTCGTCATCCACATGGGCTTCGGCGGGGTGATTCGCGAGGTCCAGGCGCCGCATCCCAACGGCTCGCAGCCCGCGTGCCCGCAACCGTTGAAGCCGGCACCGGTCACGCTCTTCAGCACCGACGCGGGGGCGCAGGCGCTGTACTGCATCAGCGCTTCACCGGGCGGACTGGACGTCGAGTTCTCGGTTCCCACGCCGCAGCATCCGGTCGATTTCGACTATCCGCCCGTGCTCAGTTGCGTCACGCTGCGTTCGTCGGACATGCGCGATGCGCTCGTTTCCGTCACGGTCAACGTGAACGACAAGCCGTTTCCGATCGAGTGCGACATCGATCGCTCGTTCCTCTACGCGCTGTCGGTCGAACGGCACGGCCCGGCCGGCCTGGCCTTCATCCATCCCGCGCCGGGCGCGCGTGCGTGGCAAGCCTCGATTGAAATCCCCTGGACCGTCTTGCAGCTTCGCTCGCATGCCTCCACGTTGCAGATCGCGCTGGCCGCGGGTGAGAATCGCAAGCCGCTCGTCGTGCCGGTCGACGTGAACGTCGACGATCGCGATGGAAACCTGTCGTTCGCGTACTCGCCGCTCGTGCGCTACACCACGCCCGCCCCATCGTCGAAGCGGCCTCCGCCGCGGCTGCACGAGGTGCAGACCGACATCATGTATTCGCCCACGCAGAACGTGTTGCTCGATTCGGCGTTCGCGCAAAACGATGCGGCGGTCGCAGTCCAACGCGCCTACTCCGAGGTCATCGGCGGCGCACCGCTGCCGCTGCCCAGCGCCGCCTCGTTGACGACCGGACCCGAGACGATCATCACGCGCACCACGCCGCTCGTGTCGTTCCTGAAGCCGAGTAACGCGCTGGGGGATCAAGACCTGCGCGTGTTCTTCGACTCCGCGCCGTTCGCGATCAATAAGGTCGGCAGTTTGGCCTCGGGGTTCACCGCGGGCTACGCCTCGCCGACGCTCAATGCCGGCGCCTTCTACGGTCTACAACGGCCGGGTCTGTACGACGAAGCGTACGCCATCACCGCCATCGTTCCGACGCCCGAACCTCGCGTGTTGCCCTCGCCGACGCCCACGCCCGTGCCGACCGCCACGCCGACGCCCGTGAAGCTCGGCGTGGCGCCGCCGCCCCTGGCCACGCCGGGCCCGATCGAAGAATCGAAGACGTCGCACGATCCGCTCGCGACCGTCACGCTGCTCGACTCGATCGTGGGCAGCGGCACCTCGTTCGACAACGTGTCCGGCATCGCGTTCGGCACGAACTTCTATCGCAATGCGTGTGCCTCCGAAGTGCTCTATTGCGCGGTGACCTTCCACGTGTTCGGCAGCGCGCAGTACGACGAGTATCCGCTCGAGTCGGCACCCAAGCCGCTCGTGCCGCTCGACGCCACGACGACGCAGGCCGCCGGCGAATCCGCTTCGTACACCAAGATTCTCTCGGCGACCGGCAGCAACCCGACGTTTTTCCAGCTCGGCGAGATGTTCGCGGCGCAGGATGCCGACCGCTTTTACGCGCCGGCGTCGGGCACGGTCACCGCATTCGCGCCGCTGAGCGGGCCGATCGGCCACCTCACGGCTTCGTATGGCACCGGCTCCAACGAGCACGTGTATTCGGCCGACTTGCTGGCAACGCGTTTGACCTCGCCCTACGGCGACGTTTTCACCGACACGTCGTGGCAAGCCGTGATCCCCTTCGACACCGGAGGCTTCCGCGGCTGGACGTTCAACGCGGGCATTCAGTCGGAGTCGGTCTCGGATCGCGTCGCGGAGCTGCAACAGGGTTTGGTTCCGTCGTATTTCGCGGCCGTCTATCCGAGCGCGAAGTCGCTGACGCAGCCCGTCGCCGAAGGCTACGTGCGCCCGCAGACGCAGCAGAACGCAACGCTGACCTCTCCGACGTTCGACGTTGCGGGCGTCTCGCTGCAATTTGCCGGCGGCTTTCAGAACGGATCGGTGACCGATTGCGCGCCGGCGGGCAAGACGATCGACTGCGCGAGCGCGCACGATCATGCGGCCACGTGGGCCTTCTTCGCGACCCGTCAGCCGATCGGTTTCGGGATTGCGAACACCTCGAGCGCTTCGATTCCCGGCGACCTGTCGCTGGCGGCGACCTCGAAGTACTTCGGATCGTACGTCAACGCGCCGGGCTCGGTGACGTCGTACATCTCGTACACGCGTTGCGTCGGCGTCGCGGCGGCCTACACCAACGCGGCGTATCCGACGGGCATCCCCTTGCCCCAAAAGGGTTCGACCATCTCCGCCAAGCTCTACTATCCGGTGAGCTTCTTCGGCGTCGAAGGCGGTTATTTCCGCACGACGGATTTCCAGAGTTCGACGTACAATCAGTCGGGCTACTACGCTCTGTTGCGTTTCGGCACCAACTTCAGAAGGCCGAAGCCGGCGCCGGGTTGCCCTGCTTAGGAGAAGAGTCGATGCTCCGCAAAACCGCGTTATTCTCGGCCTTGCTGCTGGCCGCCGGATCGCCCCTGGTCGCGGGCGCCTCGGCCTACGAGCAGAAGGTGAAGGCGAGTTTGGCGCTGATCGGTTATCCGGTCGACGATAAGCGGCTCACGATCGCGTTCGGCACCGGCTTTTGCGTCAATTCCTCAGCGGCCAAATCCTATTATGTCACCAACAACCACGTCGTCACCGATCGAACCGGCAACCTCGCACCGAACCTCTTCTTGATCCAAGCCAAGGCGCCCGGGACGCGACTGAAGGCCACGGTGCTCCGGCACAGCGTGGATCCCGATCTCGCGATCGTCGCGGTCGATGCGCCGTGCGACGGCACCGTGAAGTTGAGTCGCAGCGTGCCCGAGGAGGGCGACGAGATCGCGATCGCGGGATTTCCGTACGTGGAAGTTTGCGAGGAAGCGGGGCTGTGCAGTCCGTCCTTGCTCGCGCCCGACGCGCACAAGGGCAAGCTCGGGCCGATCCTGAGCCCCGGGCACGTGAACGAGGCGCAAGAGGGCACCTATTCGATCATCTACGATGCCAAAGCCGATCACGGCAATAGCGGCGGCCCGCTCTTCGACGCGCAATCGGGCGTTGTGTACGGCATCGTGGTCGACGTGCTGCCCGGTTATGCCGACGAAGGCGCGCCCCCGTCGACGACGTACAATCGCGCGATCGCGATGGGCGTGGGTCTGCCCTTCATCAACGGTGCGCCGGTGACGGTCGCGCTCGACGCCGCGCCCGGCGGTCAGCGCGGTGGCGGGGGCGTGACGGATCGCTACGCCTCGGCCGCGCTCGGTTCGCCCGCTTGCCGCACCGCGTGGCGTTCGTTCGATCAGGCCTACGGCGAGTGGGCCCAGGCGCACGGACGCATCGTTTCGCTCGCCGATTTCCTCGCGCAACCCGCCAACGCGGCACGCAAGGACGAGTTGCAACCGTTGGAGGCAACGCTCGCGGCGCACGAGAGCGACGTGCTCGGCCGGCTGCGGACGTCGTTCGCCGCCATGCAGAGTTCGGGTGCGACGTCGATCGTGAAACCCGCCGGCGCGCTGGTCGACGCGGTGGCCGCATCCACTGCAGAGGATGCGGCGCCGGGCAGCGGTTCGGCCGCCAAAGCCGACGCGGCTGCGGCGACTCGCCTCAAGGCCGCTGCTCAAGCCATGGACTCGGTCAGCGCGTGCCTTTGATCTCGAATAGCGTCGTGTGAGGTTGCGCCGCTGGTGGTCGAGCCTCTCCCGGCGGCAGCGCGGGTTCGCGGTCAACGTGGCCATCGGCGTCGGCATAGCGGTCTTTGCCGCACTCTTCGAGAGCAATGCCGCGGTCGGCAAGGTTCGCGACGCGCTGCTTACCTGGCAGGTGGCGCAGTTTGCCTCGACCGATGCAGGGCGCAACATCCTCTGGCTGGACGTCGACGATGCAACATATCGTACCTGGCATACGCCCCCGATCACCCCGCGCGATAGGCTGTGCCGCCTCATCGACTTCGCGGTGCGCGGGAAGGCTCGCGTCATCGTGGTCGACGTCGACGTGACCAATCCGTCGGTGCCCGGCACGTTTCCGCCGGAAGTGCCGTGTTCCGGCGCGGGCGGCGCAGCCGCAGGCTCGGCCGACGCTGAGTTCCTGGCGTATCTCCGGCACTATTCGAGCGCGTGCAAAGGGCGCGACGCTGTCGCCGGGTGTCCGCCGATCGTGCTCGTGCGCGACTTGCGCACCTCGTATCTCTCGAACTTCGACGACGGTGCGCCCGCGCGCACGCAGCGTGCGTCGTTCGTCGACGCTTCGGTCGGTGCGGGAAACGGCCCGGTGTACTGGAGCTCGCCGAATTTCAGCGTCGACGACGATGCGATGATCCGGCTCTGGCGCTTGTGGGAGCCGCTGTGCGATCCGGCGTCGGTGCTGCCCTCGACGGAGTTGCTGGCCGGCGTCCTGTTTGCGGGCAGCGACGTGCAACGCATGCGGCAAGCCGTCGACACGTTTCGTCCGGCCTGCGCGCCCGTCTCGGGCGGCGCCGCGCACACGTTGACCGCGACCGTGCCCGTGCAAACCCGGGTCGACGTCGGCTATCCCCTGCAACTGCAAAGCGATGCCGCGCTGCGCCGTTTCTTCTATCGCGTCGGCTGGGACGCGCGGAGCGGCCGAGCCTCGATGGCCGCGTTCGTGCCCGCCCAACTCGTGACCGAAGCGGACGCGCAGCATGCCTTCGATCCGTCGATTGCGGCGGGCCGGATCGTGGTGATCGGCGGCAGTTATGCCGACAATCCCGACTTCCACCGCACGCCGCTGGGCATGCTGCCGGGCACGCTGATCTTGATCAACGCCATCGATGCCTTGATCCACGACGACACGGTGCGCGAAACGCCGCTGTTCTTGCGCGTGGCCGTCGAGCTCGCGCTGATCTTGACGATCAGCGTGGTCTTTCTCTATTTGCCCGCGATCCCGGCGATGCTGGTGTCGTCTTTGCTGGTCGTCGTCTCGGCCCTGACCCTGGGCTTCGTGTTCTTGAACGCGGGCTATTTCATCGACCCCGTGCTGCCTTTGATCGGCATTCAGATCCACAGTTTCATCGATATCTTCGAGCACCGCCTTCGTCACGGCAAGGCGCACGCCGCGTGAGGTGCGGGCGGGCGTGGCTCGGCATCGTCGCATCGTGCGCGGGCGCCTTTGCGGCAGCGCCTGCCCTTGCGGCTGCCGGCGCGCAGGTCGTGACGCTCTACGTATTGTCGTACTCGGGACCGGCATCGGTCTGGCACATCGAGCGCGGCACGCAACACCTCGCGCCCAAGAACGGTTTGGCGCTGCAGCCGGCGGACTGCATCACGCTCGACGCGTCGGCCGCGCAGTCGGCCGCGATGACGGTGGTGGTCGATGGCCGCGAGATCGCCGTCTCGCATGCGAACCCGCATTACTGCGTGAGCGCGGATGCGCCGCAGAATCCGGTGCTGGCCGCGATCGGCCGGAGTTTCGCGTCACTTGCGGGCGTGTTCCACGACGCCGAGTCCGACTACAACACGCAGTCGACCACCTCTGCCGTCTCGCGCGGCGGCCCGTTCACGCCGCACATCGCGATGCCGCTGTTGGGACAGGACGATCAGCGCGTCGTTGCGGGAAACCGGGCGCTGGCGTTGGTGTGGGCGCCGGGGAAGGCGCCGTATACCGTGACGGTCGCGCTCGCCGGCGCCGCCTCGGCGCTGGTCAGCGCCACCTCGGAGACGAACACGGTCAGGCTCGCCGCGGCCTCGTACGCGGCGGGAAGCTACGTCGTGACCGTCCGCGACGCGAAGAACGTAGCGGGCGAAAAGCGTTTCACGGTAGTGCCGGAGAGCGCGTTGCCGGCGCCGACCGCCGACGAGGCCGCGATCCTGGCCGACCCAGCCACCCCGGCCGACGTGCGCGCCGCCTTCGACGCGGCCCGTCTGATGAACGATTCGAGCGACGCGTGGCGGCTCGAAGCGTACCAGCGCGTCGTGGGCCACGGCGGTTCGGAACTGGCCCGGCGCTTGATCTATCAGCTCGAAAACGACGGCTAGGCGGCCTTCCGAGGGCGTGCCGCAAGCGCGCCGAAACGTGGCGCATGAGGCTTGAGAGCTACGCGAGCGGTGCGAGCACGCTGCCGCTGATCGGCGAATCGATCGGCGCGCACTTCAAGCGAATCGCGGCGCGCTATCCCGGCAACGAGGCGGTGGTCTCGGTGCACCAGGGTCTCCGTCTGACGTACGCCGAGTTGGACGCGTTGACCGACCGCTTCGCTCGCGGCCTGATGGCGCTCGGCGTGAACCACGGCGATCGGGTGGGCATCTGGTCGACCAACTCGCTCGAGTGGGTCGTGGCCCAATTCGCCACGCCGAAGATCGGCGCGATCCTGGTCAACGTCAATCCCGCCTATCGTACCTCCGAAGCGGCGTATGCGCTGGAACAAAGCGGGGTCTCCGTACTCTTGACCCAAGTGCGCCACAAAACCAGCGAGTACGTCGAAATCCTGCGCGAGATTCGCGACGGATTGCCCGCACTGCGCAGCATCGTGCTCCTCGGAGAAGAAGCGCCGCACTCGCCGCTGCCGGGCGCGCTTCGCTGGGACGACGTGCTCGATCTCGCCGACGGCGTGAGCGAACACAAGCTGGAAGCGCGGCTTGCCGCGGCGCAGTTCGACGAAGCGATCAACATCCAGTATACCTCGGGCACCACCGGCTTCCCCAAGGGTGCGACGCTCACGCACCACAACATCCTCAATAACGGATTCTTCATCGGCGAGGGCTGCCGCTACACGCCGGCCGATCGCGTCTGCATCCCGGTGCCGTTCTACCACTGCTTCGGCATGGTGCTGGGCAATTTGGCCGTGGTTACGCACGGCGCGACGATCGTGATTCCCAACTACACCTTCGATGCCGCCGCCTCGCTGGATGCCGTGCGCAAGGAGCGTTGCAGCGCACTCTACGGCGTGCCCACCATGTTCATCGCCGAGTTGGCCTTGCCCGACTTCGCCACCTACGATTGCAGCACGCTGCGCACGGGCATCATGGCGGGCTCGCCCTGTCCCGTCGAGATCATGAAGCGCGTGCAGACCGAGATGCACATGCCCGAGGTCACGATCTGTTACGGCATGACCGAGACTTCGCCCGTCTCGACGCAGACGGCCGTCGACGATCCCATCGACAAACGCACCGGAACCGTCGGGCGCGTGCACCCGCACCTCGAGGTCAAGATCGTCGACGAGCACGGCCGCATCGTGCCGCGCGGCACGCCCGGCGAACTCTGTACGCGGGGCTACAGCGTGATGCTCGGCTATTGGAACGACCCGGTCAACACCGCCGGCGCGATCGATGCCGCACGCTACATGCACACCGGCGACATCGCCGTGATGGACGAAGAAGGCTACGTCAACATCGCGGGCCGGATCAAAGACATGGTCATCCGTGGGGGCGAGAACGTCTATCCGCGCGAGGTGGAAGAATTCTTGTACACCCACCCTGCGGTGAAGGATGTAGCCGTCATCGGCGTGCCCGATGAGAAATACGGCGAAGAGCTCTGCGCCTGGGTCATCCTGCACGAGAGTGCGGTCGCGACCGAAGACGACATCAAAACGTACTGCCGCGGTAAGATCGCGCACTTCAAAGTGCCGCGCTACGTGAAGTTTGTGAACGAACTGCCGATGACGGTGACCGGCAAGATTCAGAAGTACAAAATGCGCGAACAGTCGACGCTCGAACTCGGCTTGAGCGCGGCGGCGAGGATCGTCACGGCCTGATGCCCTGGTCCGCAGGCTATCGCAGCGTCGACGTGCTCGACGAGCACACCGGCACGCGCTCGGATACCAGCGTCTTCTATCCGAGCGACGCGCCCGAGGAGGCGGTAACCCTGGGCCGCTACGTTCTCGACGTGGCCGTCGACGGCGCGCCCGCGCACGGCCCGTTTCCGCTGGTCGTCATCTCGCACGGCGGCGGCGGGACGCCGCTCGTGTACCGCCTGCTGGCGCAGCACCTGGCGCGCAACGGTTTCGTGGTCGCCGTGCCCACGCACCCGTTCAATAACGTTCGCGACAACGCGTGGCAGGGCAGAGTGGAGAATCTGCGCGCTCGCCCCGCGCTGATTCACAGCGTGCTGGACTGGTCGTTCGCAGATGCCGAGTTCGGGCCGATCCTGAAGCCGGGTGTCGCGGCAGTCGTCGGGCATTCGATGGGCGGCTACAGCGCGCTCGCGGCAGCAGGCGGCGTCGCGACCGCGTTTCCGCGCGAAACCGCCAACGGCGAAGCGGTGGAGGTGAGCGTCGAACCAGACCCACGCATCAAGGCCCTCGTGCTGCTCGCGCCCGCAACGGTCTGGTTCTCCGGCGAGGACGCACTTCGTCGCGTGACGGTACCAGTTCTTATGCTCTCCGCCGAACACGACGAACTGACGCCGGCGAAGCACGGACGGGTCGTTGCGGACCGCCTGCCCCAGAAGGAGAAGCTGCTGCAGCGCGTCGTGCGCAACGCCGGTCACTATTCGTTTCTCGGACCGTTTCCCGAAGCGCTGACCAAACCGTCCTTTCCGCCGTCGCAAGATCCGCCCGGCTTCGACCGCGTGCGTTTCTTGGCCGAACTCAACCTCGAGGTGACCGAGTTCTTGAAGCGCCATGTCTGAGGACGGTCTTCTCGATCGCCGTCTGCTCGAACGGTTGCTACCCGCGTTGGTGCGGCTGGAGGACGGATTCGTCGCGTTGCCGGCCGCAGAACCTGCGCCGTTCGACGAGGTCGCCGCAGGCGCCGTGCTGGACGAAGTCGCCGACCGCTTGCGCGACAACTATCCGTATTTCCACCCGCTTTACGCGGGGCAGATGCTCAAGCCGCCGCACCCCTTGGCGCGCGCGGCGTACGCGCTCGCGATGTGGATCAATCCCAACAATCACGCGCTCGACGGCGGCCGTGCGAGTTCGGCGCTGGAGAAAGAGGCCGTCGCCGAGATCGCGCGGATGTTCGGCTGGGAGGACGCGCTCGGACATCTCTGCGGCGGCGGCACGATGGCCAACCTCGAGGCGCTGTGGGTCGCCGGACGTTTGCACCCGGGCAAAGCGATCGTCGCCTCGGCACAGTCGCATTACACGCATCGGCGCATCTCCGACGTGCTCGGCCTCGAGTATCGCAGCATCGCGACCGACGCGCGCGGTCGCATGGATCCCGTTGCGCTACGCGCGCAACTCGAACGCGGCGATGTGGGCACGGTCGTGACGACGATGGGCACCACAGCCACCGGTTCGGTCGACCCGCTGCCCGAGGTACTGCGCCTGCGCGACGAGTTCGGCTTTCGCGTCCATGCCGACGCGGCGTACGGCGGCTATTTCACCCTGGTATCCGGTTTGGAACCCGAAGCGCGCGAGGCCTTCGATGCGATCGGCCGTGCCGACTCGATCGTGATCGATCCGCACAAGCACGGTCTGCAGCCGTACGGCTGCGGCTGCGTCCTCTTCCGCGACCCGTCGGTGGCTGCGCTCTATCGTCACGACTCGCCGTACACCTACTTCAGCTCCGACGATCTGCATTTAGGCGAGATCAGCCTCGAATGCTCGCGCGCCGGGGCCTCGGCCGTTGCGCTCTGGGCCACGCAACGGCTGCTGCCGCTCGTGCGCGACGGCGCCCTCGCGAGCGGCTTGCATGCGGGCTTACGCGCGGCTCGCGATCTGCACGCCCGGCTGGATGCCGATGCACGCTTCATAACCCCCTTCGCCCCACAGTTGGACATCGTCGTGTGGGCCGTCGAAGCGCCGTCGGTTTCGCACGCATCGCAACTGGCCCGCGCAATCTTCGCGGCCGCGGAGAAGCGCGGGCTCTACCTCGCGGTCGCGGAGTTGCCGCTCGCGTTTTTCCCAAACCTGCCGCCGGCCATGCGGGCCGACCGCGAGACCATCGCCTGCCTCCGTTCGGTCCTGATGAAGCCCGAGCACGTCGCTTGGATCGAGCGCATTTATGCGCTCCTCGATCAGGCTACGACCGAGCTTCGTTTCGCGCTCTAGTCGACCGCGCGCACGGAGTCCGCGCGCCTCAACGCACGTTCCGGTAGCGGAGCAGCAAGAGCGCCGCGAGGGCGGTGAGCAGGCACGACTGGAGCAATTGGACCTCCGTGCGTGCGGATAGGAAATAGAGCGTCCAGGTGCCGAGGACGACGCAGAGCGCGATGACGATGTAGAGACGTTCCGCGTCGTCCTCCCGGGGTGAAGGTTACTTCAGCTTCACCGCGGTGTAGTCGGCGCGCGCCGGGACCTTTTGGCTGCTGATGATCGCTGCAGCCTTCGTGCTGTCGGGATTCGCGCAGGTGCCCGCCGCGAAGTCGCCGCCCACGCTCGAGGCGATGACGAAATACTCGTCGGCGCTGCGGCGCTTGTTCTTGGGCACGATCTCGCCGGCATAGGTCTGCTGGACGGCCTGGTGGTCGCACTGGCGCCAGTAATTCTGCTGCTTCTTGCCCGCGTCGTAATGGTGCCCTTCGAAAGCGCGCACGATCGACTCGGTGTCGGTGGTGCCGGCCGCGTTGAGGCGGTCGATGATCTGCTCGCCCGCGATGAGGCCCAGATACTGACGCCAGTTCGGCGGCAACCCCTTGGCCCGCGACTTGATGATCTGATAGATCGCCTCGGTGCGCGCGCCGCCGGCTTCCGGGCCCCACACGTAGCCCCAGAGCGAGCCGATCAGGTCTTCGGTGTGCATGCCGACCGCGACGTCATTTCCGCAGAGGATGCCGCCGAAGTGCATCTTCTTTTGGAGCCCCAGACCGATCGCGGCGTTGGTCGCGTTGATCGTGTCGGGGCCGTAATTGCAGAACACGAGCACGTCGGCGTCCGTGTTGCGTGCCTTGGTCATGTACGAGGAGTAGTCGGTCTGGCCGAGCGGATGCCGGTCGTTGCCCATCTCCTGGCCGCCCGCAGCCTGCAAGATCTTCAAAAACCGGTCGTGCGCGTCGTTGCCGAACGCGTAGTCGGCGGTGATGAAGTACCACTTCTTGCCCTTCTTGAGCAAGGCCGGGCCGACGGCGCTGGCCAGCATCGCGTTCGAACACGTGGCGCGGAAGGTGACGCGATTGGCTTTAGGGCCGGTGATGTTGGTGTCGTGCGTGCCGATGGCCAAGAAGAAGACTCCGTTCTCTTCGGCGATGGCGGAGACTGCGAGGCCGACACCCGAGGAGAGGCAGCCCGTGAGCACGTCGACCTTCTCTTGCGAGATCAAGCGCTTGGCTTCGTTCGAGCCGATCGCCGGCTGGTTGGCGTCGTCGCCGCGCACGATCTCCCACTGGATGCGCGAATTCTTTTTGTTCGCTGCGTCGACGGCCGCTTGCAGCCCGCTCTGCTGCGATTCCGATGCGAGTGCGTAGACGCCCGAGAAGCCGTCGATGTGGCCGATCTTGACGCGCGCGCCGCCGCCCGCGGCGATGATGTCTTTGACCGGCGCCAGCGGCGCGGCTCCCGCGGCGCGGCTTTCCAGCAAAGGGAATCCGAGCGAGGCGGCGCCCGCGATGCCCAAGGCTCCGGTGCGGCGCAGGAATTCAGAGCGATCGAGGCTCTTCTCCGGGCGGTGACTCATGACGGCTGCTCCCCTGAAGTACGAAGGCGAAAAAGGCGTATGGAGGCCGCGCGTAAGGACGCAAACCTCTTCCGTACGTAGGTAAAAGCCCGCGGACCCCGGTTCCTCCGCTGCGGCCGAAAACGCAGGGCCCGCGGGGACCCGCCGCGGCGGCGTCGCAGGTTGCGGCATGGCCGAGACGGCGGGCGCGCGCGCGAATAGGGTACCGAAGGTCGGGATACTCCTGCGCCTGCTCGCCGCCATCGACGAGGGCCGCTGCACGTTCGAGGAGCTCAAGTTGCGCGTCGACGCGGAGCGCCCGCCGAGCACGCGCACGATGCGCCGCTATATGGCCGAGCTGAGCGCCACGGGCTTCCCGTGGTATTTCGACCGCGAGCACAACACCTACAAATTCGAGTCGGGCTATTCGCTGCGCCGCCTCGAACTCTCGGGCGACGAGATGTTCGGGCTCCTGACGCTCAAAGGCATCGCGGCGTCGCTCGGCGGCGAGATCGGCGCGTCGATCGGCGAGGTGACCGACAAGCTGACGCGCGTTGCCGGCCGCGTGACCAACGCGGCGGCCGAGCGGCCCGCGGTGCGCGTGCAGATCTCCGATCCGCAACTCGATCCCGAACGCGCCGGGATCTTCGCGACCTTGCAGCGCGCGCAGCGCGAGCGCCAAAGCGTGCGCTTCGACTACGTGGATAAGCGCGGGAAAGCGTCGCGGCGCCACGTCGATCCCTATGGCTTCGTGGTGAGCGGCGGCCGCGTCTATCTCGTCGCGCACGATCGCGGACGGGGCGCGAAGCGCGTGTTCGCACTCGACGGCATCGCCGGCGTCGAGATTGCGCCGCAGCGCTTCAGCATGCCCGCCGATTTCAACATCGAAGCTTTCGCCGCGGGCTCGGTCAGCGGACTGATGCACGCCGGCGAATCGACTCGCGTCGTGGTGCGTTTCTCGCCCGTCGTCGCGCGTGCGGCGAAGGCCGAACGCGTGGTGCGCGAGCGGACGATCGTGGAATTGCCCGACGGTGGCGCCGAGATCGCGTACGTGGCCGCGGACGCCGGCGAGTTCGTGCGCTGGACGATGAAGTGGGGCGCGGAGGCCGAGATCCTCGAGCCCGACGAGGTTCGCGCGCAGGCCGCGGCGTTGGCGCGCGAGATCGTCGCCCGCTACGAACGCTAACGGGGGCTCGCGATTGCTCGCGAGCCCCCGTCGACGTGTGTTGGGTTCGAACGGCGCCGCGTTTCCCGATTGCTCGGACCGCCTGCGTTCGCCGGACTTTTTGGTCACTCGCCTTGGATGTCCGCCGCGAAGCGGTGTTCCAGTTCAGAGTATCGACCCCGGTGTCACGTCCACCGGACTTCATTGCTGAAGTGAGTTGACTTTAACATCCGGCAAAACCGGCCGCAAGGGGCGAGCGCGCCTGCCCACAACTATTCCACAAGAAAGTGCGTTTACTCGCAGCCACTCACCGCATATCCACAGAAACGGAGCCCGCGTTGCAACGAATTCTCCGCTCGCTCGCCGCAATCGCGGCCTGCGCGTTGGCCGCGCTGGCCTCGCCGGTCGCCGCTCCGGCCGACATGCCCAACGGCGAAACCGTCCAGGGAATCCACTGCGACCGCGCGGAGGGCGTGGCGTTTCACATTCATCAGCACCTGACGCTGCTCGACCGCGGCAAGCCGGTGACCATTCCCGCCGATATCGGGCGGCCGTTGCTCGGGCAGTGCTTCTATTGGCTGCACACGCATACGCCCGACGGGCTGATTCACGTGGAGTCGCCGACGATTCGCACGTTTACGCTCGGCGAGTTTTTCGCCGTGTGGGGCCAACCGTTGTCGGCCAAACGCGCCGGTCCGCTCCGCGCCGGCGGCGGCACCAGCCTGCGCTTCTACGTCGGCGGTTCGCTGTATACGGGCGATCCGCGCAAAATCGAATTGGCGCAGCACAGCGACATCGTCATCGAGGCCGGACCGCCGTTCTCGAAGCCCGCGCCGTTCACCGATTGGGGCGAGCTCTAAGGCAGGCGCGTCAACCGTCGCCGAGGTAGGCGGCGGTGATCTCCTCGCGTCCGAGGAGTTCGCTGCCCGGGCCCTCGAGCGTTACGGTGCCGCGTTCGAGCACGTACGCGTAATCCGCGAGCGCGAGGGCCCGGCGCGCGTTCTGCTCCACCAGCAGAATCGATGTGCCGCGGGCGCGCTCCTCGGCGATGATGGCGAAAATCGTCTCGACGAGTTTGGGCGCGAGGCCCATCGACGGCTCGTCCAGCAG
>PLFC01000090.1 GCA_003136655.1 Vulcanimicrobiota bacterium | reverse complement strand
TGCTCGACTTGGATGCGCGTGTTCATCTCGAGGAAGAAGAACTCATCGCCGGAGACGAGCGTCTCGATCGTGCCCACGCTGTCGTAGCCGATGGCGAGCGCGGCGCGCACGCCGGCCGCGCAGAGCCGCTCGCGCAGACGCGCGGGAATGTTGGCCGGGGTCTCTTCGTAGAGTTTTTGATGCCGGCGTTGCAGCGAACAATCGCGCTCGCCCACGTGCACGACCGTCCCGTGCTTGTCGGCCAGGATCTGCACCTCGACGTGCTTGGGATTGGCCAGATAGCGCTCGCAGTAGACGATCGGATTCTTGAAGTAGGCTTCCGCCTCGCGGCGTGCCGTGGTAAACGCGCTCTCGACTTCGGCGAGGCTGTGCGCGACCTTGAGACCCTTGCCGCCGCCGCCGCCCGAGGCTTTGATAGCCAGCGGCAAACCGAATTCACGCGCCGCCGCCAGCGCTTCCTCGACGCTCTCGACGGGCGTCGTGCCGCCGGGAACGACCGGCACCGCGGCGTCGATCATCGCTTGGCGCGAGCGGAGCTTATCGCCCATCGCGTCGATGGCGGCCGGGTGCGGCCCGACCCAGGTCAGTCTGGCGGCGATGACCGCACGGGCGAACCCGGCGTTCTCCGCGAGAAATCCGTAGCCGGGATGCACCGCATCGGCCCCGCTGCGCGCCGCCACCTCGAGAATCTTCTCGACGTTGAGATAGCTCGCGCTCGGCGACGCGGGTCCGAGCAAATACGCCTCGTCGGCGTAGACCACGTGGGCCGCGTTGCGATCCGGTTCGGAATAGACCGCGACCGTCGCGAGACCGAGCTCCTTCGCCGAACGCATGATGCGCAGCGCGATCTCGCCGCGATTTGCGACCAAGAGTTTGTTCAGGACGTTCTCCGCTTCGCACGCCGGAGCGCGCGCTCGGCGTCGAAGCCGTCGTCGAAGGCGCGCGCGGCGAGACGCCAGCCCGAAGGCGGCGCAGCCGCGGGCTCGTGTTCGCCGCGGTGGCTCAGAAGCGCTTCCAGCGCCGCGAGGATCGCGGCCGCCTCGTCCGCCTCGACGCCGCCGGCTTCTATCCTCACGCGCCCGGGCTCGGGTACATGCCCATTGCGTGGTAACCGGCATCGACGAAGTGCACGTCGGCGGTGATCGCGCTCGAGAGGTCGGAGGCGAGGTAGACGGCCGTGTTGCCTACGTCGGCGGCGGTGATGTTGCGCCGGAGGGGCGCGGCGTGCTCGACTTTGGTGAGCATCTGCTTGAAGTCTTTGACCTGGCGCGAACTCGCGGTGCTGATCGGCCCCGCGGAGATCGCGTTGACGCGGATCCCGCGTTCGCCCAGATCGTAGGCTAAATACCGCACGATCGACTCGAGGGCCGCTTTCGAGATGCCCGCGATGTTGTAGTTGGGCACGATCTGCGTCGAGCCCAGATAGGTTAGCGCCATAACGCTGGCCCCGTCGTTGAGCACCTCGACCAGCGCGTTGGTCAGCGCGATCAGCGAGAACGCCGAGATGTCCAGCGCGAGCGAGAAGCCGCTGCGTGAGGTGGTGTAGACCTTGCCGGCCAGGTCTTCCTTGTTGACGAACGCGATCGAGTGCACGAGCGCGTCGAGGCGTCCGTAGTCGCGCGCCACGTCGGCGGCCAGCGCCCCGAGCGCCTCCTCCGAGGCGACGTCGCAGGCATAGGCCTTGCCCCCGCCGAGTTCGGTAGCCAGCTTCTCCACCTCGTCCTTGACCCGTTCGCCCTGGTAGATGAACGCCAGACGAGCGCCATGCGCGTGAAACGCCCGGGCAATCCCGGTTGCGATACTCCAGCGGTTAGCCACGCCCGTTATGAGCGCGGTCTTGCCTTCGAGCAGACTCATAGGCCGGGCCTTACCCCGCGCGCGCCTGTGAACCTGTGTCCCGGCATTCGCAAGGCAAGCTAGCTCGTGGCGGACAGCTCCCAGCCGAGCACCCTGGCGATCAACTCGCTGCGATTGCGGCTTCCGGTCTTGTCGAGCATGCTCTTGATATGGTCCTGGACGGTCGACGACGTGATGAAGAGCGCTTTGGCGATCTGGTCCAGCCGGTTGCCGTCGAGCAAGAGTGCCAGCACTTGGACCTCTCGCGGCGAAATGTGGAAGCGCGCGGCGGGCCCGGTCAGCGAGTTCGGCTGCTGAAAGCGGTCGATGCGCACGCCGATGAAGAGGCCCTGCGGACCCGACAATGGCGTGGTTCGCACGACGAGGAAGGGTACGGGCCGGGCGACGCCGGCCTCCGGAGAAGTCGACCAGGCAGACGTCAGATCCCGGACCGTCTCTTCGAGGACGGCCGGGAGGCGCTCGGCGATCCGCGTATGCAGGCCGGTCAGCGCGATTCGCCGCTGGTCTTCGGCGCTCCACGCCAGCACGATTTGCAACTCGCCATCGAGGACGTAGAAGGCCTGCTCGGGCGTTGATTCGGGCTTCTTATCGATGGGCTCGGCGGCATGCTGCGGCTGCAGGCGTAATACGCTCAAATGCTCGGTCAGCGCGTCGAGCGCGAAGGTTAGCATCCTGATCTCGCTCGAGGTAAACGGTCCGAGTTCGGCCTCGCGCAGCAGCGTGAGAATGCCGAACTGGGTGTTCGCGTCGGCGAAGATCAGGGTGATGCCGCTCGCGCAATCGTGCAGCGAGCCCAGAGTCGCCGCGATCCGGGGCCCCGTGGGCGCCTTGGCGCGCTGGAGTTTCAGTTCGTCTTCGAGGGTCTCGAGCGAACCCGGATCGGCGTACGACGGTACGACCGAAATCAATTCGCCTTTGGGTGAAACCCGTGCAAACGTCCAACGCGAGGCCGGCACAACGCCGAGGATGCCCGCGAGGATGGGATACGCTGGATCGGATTCAGCTATCGCTTCGCGAAGCGCCGGCGTCCGATCCGGAGCGTGGCGCTTGGAGGCGCCGGCTCGATCGGCCTTTTTCACGATGGGATTGCCTCAACCGAGATGGTAGGCTAGTAGGAGTTCGACGTTTCCACCCGCGCTTCCGGGTTCGCGCCCGCTCCTCTGAAAGTGTATACCCAAGAATGGCCCAGACCAGTTGTTTGGCCGGCATCGATCCATCAAAAGCTTCGATCCTCGATGCGGCGCTCAAGAGCGCCGGGGTATCCGAGATCGTGGGCCGCGCGCAGCTCGACGTCACCGATCTCGGGCACTTAGAACCCGACGTCTTGGTCTGCGACATCGACACGGTCGCCGTCGACGGTCTCGAATTGCTGCGCCGGCTGCGCTTCGTGCTGCCCGAGTGCATGATCGCTGTCTACACAGGAAATACCCGCCGGGCATGGGGTCGCGACTGCCATCTGGCCGGCGCGAATTGCCTGCTTTCGAAAGCCTCGAACGTCTTCGAACTCGCGCATGGACTCCGCGGCGCCATTCGCACGGGCTGCTTCACGGATCCGCTCCTCGTCGCATGATCGATAAGAGCGCCGCCGGTCAGCGGCGCCCGCTGTTTACGAGGGCGTCGAAGTATCTCTCCCCGGCCGGACGGGCCAAGGCCGGCGGCGATTGGTGCGAGGTGTTGGAACTTTCCGAGGAAGCAGTGGCTCTGGTGCTGGGTGACGTCGCCGGGCACGGACAGGCCGTGGCGGAAAAGATGGAACGCATGCGCGCCTCGTTGCTGCAAGCGATCCGCAACGACGGCGTACCCTCGGCGGTGCTGGCCGCGGGTAATGAAGTCGTCTCTGAGTGGCGCGACGAAACGCTCGTCACCGCGATCGTTGCGATCGTCGACCGCAGCCGGTGCACGTTGACGTTCGCTAATGCGGGTCACCCGCCGCCGCTCCTGATCGGCCGGAGCGAGCACGCCTTTCTCGTCCATTCGCCGGCGGACTTACCCTTGGGTGTTTTTTCCCGCTACCAGGCCGCCGACTACGTCATCGCACTGCCCGTGGACGCGCTCTTGGTTTTGTACACCGACGGCATCACCGAACACGATCGCGATCCGCTGATCGGCGAAGACGAACTCGTCGAGGCCGCCCGTTTCGCCTACGCGCGGCCCGATTTGCATGCGGCCCAAACGATCGCCACACGTATTTTGAGCAGACGGCGCGGCCACGACGATGCCGCGGCCCTCGCGCTGCGCACGCTCGAGGCTGAAGCGTCCTGAGCACCGTGGAGGCGGCGGTGCTCCGCGAGACCGGCCCNNCCATCGTCCCGGGTCATCAGATCGTGGGCACGGTCTCCGCGCGCGGCGAAGGCGTCGACCTGGCGCTGGGAACGCGCGTCGGCGTCTCCTGGCTCGGCGGTACCGACGGCACGTGCCGCTACTGTCGCGAAGGCCGCGAGAATCTGTGCGATGCGCCGGTCTTCACCGGCTACGATGTCGACGGTGGATTCGCAACGGAAGCCGTCGTGCGCGCTGATTTCGCCCACCCGCTCAGCGACCGGCTCGACGATCTGCATGCGGCGCCGCTCCTGTGCGCGGGCATCATCGGCTTTCGCGCCCTGCGCGTGGCCGGCGTGAAGCCGGGCGATCATGTAGGTCTGTACGGGTTCGGCGCATCGGCACACCTAGCGCTTCCGGTGCTCAAGCACTGGGGATGTACCGTCTCGGTCGTCACGCGCGGCGCGAACCACCGCGCCTTCGCCGAGAAGCTCGGCGCCGATTGGGTCGGCGACGAAAACGCCAAGCCGCCCAAGCGACTCGATCGCGCGGTCACCTTTGCGCCGGTGGGCTCGGTCGTCGTGGCCGCACTCGGCGCCCTGTGTAAGGGCGGCGTGGTCGCGATCAACGCGATCCACCTCGACGGCATACCCGCGTTCGATTACGATACGCTGCTTTGGGGCGAGCGCGAGATCCGCAGCGTGACCAACATGACGCGCGCGGACGCGCGCGACTTCCTGGCCCTCGCCGCCGAGATCGGCTTGAAACCGTCCGCGACGGCCTTTCCGCTCTCTCAAGTCAACGCCGCGCTCCGCGCGGTCGAGAACGACGCGATCGACGGCGCCGCCGTCGTCACCATGGCCTGAGGGCCCGTATCCCCCGTTTATTAACGATACCGCTTTGAGGCGCTCCGTGCTAGCGTTGCGCCATGTTTGGTTTAACCGCAATCCTGCCCGCTTTCGTCGTTATCGTCCTCTTGCTTTGGATCGCCAACGCTTCGTTCAAGGTGCTTCGTGAGTACGAGCGCGGCGTCCAGTTCACGCTGGGGCGCTTCTCGGGCGTCCGCGGACCGGGCCTCATCTTCTTGGTACCGATCATCCAGCAGATCGTGCGCGTCGACTTGCGCACGGTGGTCATGGAGGTCCCCAGTCAGGACGTGATTTCGCGGGACAACGTGTCGATCAAGGTCGACGCTGTGCTCTACTTTCACGTCGTCGATGCTGCGAAATCGGTCATTCAGGTCGAGGCGTACAGCGCTGCGACCAACATGCTGGCCCAAACCACGCTCCGCTCTGTGCTCGGACAGCACGAACTCGACGAGATGCTGGCCGAGCGGACCAAGCTCAACGTCGACGTGCAAGACATCCTCGATGCGCGCACCAAGGACTGGGGCATCGAGGTGAGCGCCGTCGAGATCCGTGACATCCAACTCACCGACGATATGATCAAGTCGATCGCCAAACAGGCCGAAGCCGAGCGCGACCGCCGGGCCAAGGTCATTCACGCCGAGGCCGAGTTCCAGGCCTCGCAGACGCTGGTCAACGCTGCGACGATCCTGGCCACGGTGCCGGCTGCCATGCAGCTTCGCTACCTTCAAACGCTGACGGAAATCGGCGGCGAGCACAACTCCACGGTGATCTTCCCGATGCCGCTCGACATCGTCAAACCGTTTCTCGACATTCTCGACAAACGCGCCGGACTGCCGGTTTTGAGCAACGGAGTTAAGCCGGTCGCCTCGTGAAGCCGCGCAGGCCGAGGGCCTGCGGACGTTGGCAACAAGGACGTGCCCTGCGAGGGTGCGTCCTTTCCTTCGTAGCGATACAGACGCTTGCGATGGCGTTCCACGATCGGCCGCGACGAGAACATGAAGGATTGAGCCGATGGCCGTTTGCGTCACTCCGTTCGGGGTAACACTCGTGCAGAAGATACGATAACGTGGCGACCTCTATTCGCGCCGCGTTTCACTCGCCAAGTAACGTCGCCGCACGACGGCGACCGTGAAAGAAGTCAACAGCAATGGCCATGCAAACCCTCAAGCCGACTCCTGAATACGAAAGCGTGAATCCGTTCGACGGGAAGACGCTCAAAACGTTTGTTGAACTCACCGACGAACAACTGGAAAAGAAGATCGCGACGGCGCAGGGCTGTTATGAAACGTGGCGGCATAAGACGTACGCGCAGCGGGCGGTCGTCGTGGCGAAAGCCGCCCAACTGATGCACGCGCAATTCGACGACTTCGCGAAGCTGGCGACGTTGGAGATGGGCAAGCGCATCGACGAAGCGCGTGGCGAAGTCCAGTTCAGCGCCGATATCCTGGCCTACTACGCGAAGAACGCCGAGCGCTTTCTCGCACCGGTCAAGCTGAATCCAAAAGTCGGTCACGCGCATATGGAGAGCAGCCCGATCGGCGTGATCTTCTGCGTCGAACCTTGGAACTTCCCATACTACCAATTGGCGCGCGTCGCCGGTCCGCACCTGATGGCGGGAAACGTCGTGGTCGTCAAGCATGCGGGCATCGTGCCGCAGTGCGCGATCGCCTTCGAGAAGCTGTGGATCGATGCCGGCGGCCCACCCGGACTCTATACGAACCTGCTGATCACGCACGAGCAGTCGGATCGCGTGGTTGACGACGTGCGCATCAAGGGCGTCGCGCTGACCGGCAGCGTCGCCGCCGGCAAGAGCGTCGCGGCCCGGGCGGGAGCAAACGTGAAAGTGTCCTCGATGGAACTCGGCGGAAGCGACGCGTTCATCGTGCTCGAAGACGCAGACATCGAGCATGCGGTCAAATGGGCCGTGTGGGGCCGCATGTACAACGCCGGCCANNACGTGTTGCGCCGCAAAGCGGTTCATCGTGGTCGAGGAGATTGCCGACTCGTTCCTCGAGAAGTTCCGCGCCGCACTGGCCGCACTGAAGCCGGGCGACCCGCTGGACGAGAAGACCACGCTCGGTCC
>PLFC01000106.1 GCA_003136655.1 Vulcanimicrobiota bacterium | reverse complement strand
AGGCCGCGAGCGCGTAACGCGGGGATGGCCGAGGCGAGATCGTCGACGGCGAGCATCACCGCGCCGCCCGCGGCGTGCTCCTCGGGCTTCCAGACGCCGAACGTCGTGCCGTCGGCAAGGGTGAACTCGGCCCCGCGGCCTTGCTCGTCGATTTCCGTCGGCACCATGCCGAGCACGTCGCGATAGAAGGCGATCGAGCGGGCCGGGTCGCCGGTGTAGTAGGCAAAAAGATGGATGCCGCGGATCAGGGATTCGGTCTCCGTGGCGGGGGCTGCGGTCTGCGTCATGGGCGGTCTCCAAGCGGAAGAAGTTGATGCGAGGAGCATAGCGGACGAAATATGACAGGTGCTGTCATATTCGCGCGGTATGCTGCGACCATGCGCTCCCAGCGTCTGGTGTCGTGCATGCTGCTGCTNNGCGAACGGCGGCATCGTGCTCGCGGACGACTACCGCCGGGCCTTGGCCCAATTCACGAACGACGAACTCCAGGCGCTGTTCACGGCCGCGGCCGGCCCCATGACCGATCTCGGCTTCATCTCACCCACGCGCGCGCTGCAGAAGTTGGCCGGCGCGCTGCCCGCTTCGCAGCGTCGCGCTGCCGAAGCCAATCGCGACCGTCTCTTGCTCGATCACAATCGTTGGGGCCGCGCCGAACAGCCGACGGCGGTGCTGCAACGGCTGCGCGAAGCGATCGCCGGGCAGACGGGCGTGCGGCTCGACTACCGGGATCGCGGCGGCGCGCAGACGAGCCGGCTCGTCGATCCCTTAGCGCTCGTCGCCAAAGCCGGCGTATGGTATCTCGTCGCGCACGAAACGCAGAAGGGCTATCGTACCTTTCGCGCCGAGCGTATCGTCGCCGTCGAGGTGACGGCCGGCCGCTTCGAACGGCCCGGCGACTTCAATCTCGAAGAACATTGGAAGGCGTCGGTGGCTTCCATCGAGTCGCGGCCGTCCGCTGCATTCGAAACGGTGGTGCGCGTGCATCTCGACGCGGTTCCCGTGTTGACCGCGTTTTGGGACTTCACCTTGGTTGCCGAAGAGCCGGGCTTCGCCATCCTGCGCATCGTTTTTCCCAATCGCGACGTGGCACTCGCGCAATTGCTCGCGCTCGGCGACAGGTTGCTCATCCTCGATCCGGCGGAGCTGACCGAAACGATCGTCGCTTACGCGCGGCTGGTCCTCGAGCGTTACGCCCCCGGTCGCGCCGAAGCCGGCAGCGGATAAGCTTCGTCGAGGGGTTTGCCTTCCGCAAGGAGGCGTTGCGAAATCGCGTCGTCGGCATTCATGGCCTCGCCTCGCTCCGCGACCGTGCGTGCGAGTGCGGCGGGCACGACGACGACGCCGTCGAGATCGGCGATCACGTAATCGCCGGGGAAGACGAGCACGCCCGCGCACTGAATCGGAACGTCGCTCTCCCACGGGATCAATTTGCCTTGGGACGGCGTCGGATAGGCGCCGCGCGCGTGCACGCTCAAGCCCATCGCGCGCAGACCCGCGACGTCGCGCACGACGCCGTCGACGACGACGCCCGCGGCGCCGCGCGCCTGGGCGCGACCGGCCATCATGTCGCCGAGCGCGGCTGCGTCGAGCGTTCCCAGCGCATCGATGACCAGCACCTCGCCCTCGCGCAATCCGTCGATGAGACCGCGTTGCAGCTTGCCCTTGGGGCTCGTGAAGTCGGCGCGCGCCGGCAAGAAACGCAGCGTGCGCGCGGGCCCCGCGATGCTCTCCGCGCCGCTGAGGTGGTGCAACGCGTTGATCGCAAACCGATCGACGCCGAGTTGGCGCAAGACGGTCTCGGCCGTGGAGGCCGGCACCGCGCGGAGGCGCGCGCTGAGTTCGTCGCGTTCGGAACTCACTTCAGTCCGAACACCGTGACCTCGTTTTGGCTCGGCACGTATACCTTGCCGTTGGCCACGAGCAGCGTCTCGAAGCCGTTGCTCTTGGGCCACGTGCCGGCTTTTGCGCTGAAGAGCAAACTGGTCAGGTTCGTCGCATCGTAGGCCTCGAGCGTGAGGTCTTTGTTGCCGCGCTCGACCTCCCAAACGATGCCCGTTCCGGCGACTTGAGCGTTCGACGAAACCACCGGCGTCGAGCCGCCGTAACCGGCTTGACTCGAGCCGGCCGAACTCAGGGTCAGCGTGGGTAGGCCCTGCGAATTCTCTCCGAGCGCGTACGCCCGCAGCACGTCGCCGCCGGTCTGGTAATAGACGAACTGTCCGGTCGGTCCGCTGTAGTAGGTCGGGCCGCCCCAGACGCCGCCGCCGGTCGGTTTGAGAATCTGCAAGGCGCCCGAATCGGTTTTCGTCTCGCCGCCGAGCGTCAGCGCGTCGAGCAGATAGATCTTCGACGACTTGCCCTGCGCCACCAGAATATTGGGATGAGCGCCTTGCTGCTGCGGCAACAGCATGACGCCGCCCGAGCCGAGGTCCTCGTCGTTGGCGTTGAGCTTTTTCCACTCGTGGGGCGTAAAGAAGCTTTCGACCTGCGTCAAGCCCGAGTTGATGCGCACGACGCTCTCGCCGTAGTCCTTGCCGCCCGAGGATGCGTCGAAGGCGCCGTTCCCCGTTGCGAAATAGAGGTCGCCCGTGGCCGATACCGCGGGGGCGAAGCCGCTCTGCCACACGCTCGAGAGCAGGAAGCTCGCGTGGTCTTCGATGGTGGGGAAGGCTGCGAGCGGGTTGAGATTGGGATCGTAGTCGAGCACCCAGCCTACGATGTCGCCCGCGTCGTTGTCGCAGTGAGAGCCGATGCCGAGGTACAGCGAGTTATTGGCCCAAACCAGGCCCGGACGAACGTGCTGGTTTTGCGGGTTGAAGCCGACTTGTTCGCCGTTGTTGAGCGTGACCGAAGGATCGATGGCGACCGGCGTCACGTTGTCGGCGAGCGTGGTCAGGTTGAGCGAGTGCAGCGTTACCGCAAACTGCTTTTTCTTCGGCTCCGTCACGGCCACGACGTAGAGCGCATTTCCCGCCCGGTTGACCACGGGGGTAGAGGTGATGCCGTATTGCGGCGTGATGTCGCTGCAGCCGATGTTCTTCGAAGACGCCGCGGTGCCGAGACTGACTTTGTTCAACTGCGCGCCGGTATCGGCGTCGAACTCGTAGACGCTCGCGTTCTCCGTGGCCATGATCAGCACGTTGTGCGTCTGGCCGCCGACGGTCAGCCCGGCGAGGTACAGCGGCTGCGCGAGCACGTTGCCGTCCACTGCGAGGGTGCCGACTTGACCGAACGCGGAGGCGTTCACGTTGGACGTGGTGAGCGTCGTCTCGTTCGGATTCCAGCCCGTGCGCAGCAAATCGTTGTGGTAGAGTCCTTCGTCGCTCGGGGACGTATTGCGTATGCCGCGCAGGTCGTGCACGGCGACCGACGCACCGTGCACGGCGAAGGCGGTGCCGCCGGGGGCCGGCGTCACGCGCACGACGAGCCGCTCGCCCGCGGAGCGCGCGCGATAGATGATCGTCCAGACACCGTCGTTTGCGCCGCGTCGGTTCCCGAACGTCGCGCCCGAATACGTTTTGCCGTCGAGCGTCGCGCTGAGGGTCGCCGTCGTGCCCTCGCCGCTTGCGTAGACGCGGAGGCTGCGCTCGGAACGATCCGCGGGAGCGGTCACGACGTAGCTCGAGCCCGAGCGGGCAATTGCCGCCGCCGCGCCTTCGTGCGAACGGTTCGCTCCGCGCAACGGCACGCCCAGGCCGATGGCCACGCCGGGACGGCCGCCGAGGTCGAGCGGACTCGGTGGATGCGGCGCGCCGGCCACGCCCGGATGGAAGACCGGCAGCGGAACGGGCACGTGTTCGGTTTCGGCCGGCGTGGAATCGTCGTCGGGTTGCAGCACCGCGTCCGGATTACCGGCTAGGCGGTGCAGGCTCGCGAGCTCGGGCGAATCGGCGGGCACGATGCGTCCGGCTTGCGGACCGAAGACCTCACGAAAGATTGCCAACGCGTCGGCGTAACGGCGCTGGGCGAACATGCGCGCTCCGGCTTGCGGCTCGCCCGGGGCGATGCGCAGGTTGCGCGCGGCGGTAACGGCCCATTGGTTCGCCGGGCTATTTGCCACCAGAATCTCGCGGCCGCCCAAATTCAGCACGGGACGCAAGCTCGGATCGAGCGTGCGTAAGATGACGCGCGCCTCGCCCCGGATGAATCCGTCGGTCGCGCCGGCGGGAATCGAGATCAGCGGGTGCGCGCCGGTCAGGTTGGCGAGCAATATTTCGTCTTCGAGTGCCGCGCCTGCGGCCGTCGCTTGCGTCGGCTGGTCGACGCGCGAGCGCAGCGGCCACTCGGCCGGTCCGGCGAAGGAGTCCACGCGCGACCACGCTGTGAAGTCGATCACGTCGGCGCCCGAGAGCGAATTCAGGAATGCCGGCGTGAATACTGACTTGGCTGCGGCGATGCGGGAGCCGGGCAGATAGAGGTGCAGGTTGCGCACGGGATGTTCGGGATCGGTCGCGGTCACGCGCAGGCGCAGCCCGCTCGCTTCGATGTGCGTCACGCGAACGATCGCGGCGTTGGGTCCGCCACCCGGCAAGAGCGTTGCGCCTGAGACGGCGAAGCTCGCGCGACCGGTCCATTCCAACAGATAGTCGCCCGCCGGATAGCGCTCGCGGGCGAACACGATCCGGTCGGCGCTTTGTCCCGGGCGCAGGTCGCGCAGGTTTCCGTCGTTATCCAGGTCGAGCGCGGATCCGTCGTCGCTCAGCCAGGGTGAGGCCTGTTGCAGGACGTCGAGGAAGACGACCCTGCCCGAACCCGGCCCGATCTGAACGGGCTCGGCAATCCGCGGCGCGGCCTCCGCACGCAGGCAGGACAGCGAGGCCGCACCCGCCAGCGCGAACGCTGCGACGACGAGGCGGAAATGACTGAACATCACGAGACCATCACCTCTAGCGGGCCTGCGGAGGCGTGTGGGGCCTGTTCGGCGAGACCGGCTCCAGACATTCTTCAGCTAGCCGCTTTGCCGCGAGCATGGTAAACGACAAGGAGCGGGCACCCGTTGGGTGCCCGCCCGTATGGTCGGAAAGCGTTCGCGAGGTTCCCGGCGGGAGCCCGCGCGAGCGTTAATCGTATCCGGCGCGGATCTTTGCGAGCGTTAGGCTGTTGGTTGCGACCTTGCCGTCGGCGCGGAGAACCTCGATCTTGAGATCGGGGTAATTGCGCTCGAAACGCGCGCGCTTCCAATCGGCGACGGTGAATGCGGCACGCGCGGCGCGACCGTAATCGTAGTCGGGAAGGTTACGCCGGGTCGAACTGCTGGTGATGCGAACTTCGAAGCCTTCGAGTTCGTGGATGTCTTTTTCGATATTCTTGATGCTTGGCACGAGGACGGTTATTCTCTACCCGATGCTAAACACCCCTACCGTTTAGCGTACTTGCTTAGTGCAATTGCGAAATAGCGCGATTCTCTGCGCGAGATAGGCCGGTCGAGGCAGATTTTCGACCCGCGCGACCGGCTGGCGCACGCTTGCTGCGACTTTAGCCGTATTTTCGTTCCGGCAATAAGAAAAAGCAGGCGGGTGACAATGCCACCCGCCTGCTTTCCTGCGTGATTGGGTTAGAGATGCGTTATCGCGTACGCAGGCCGCTCGCCGAGACGGTGACCGAAACCGGCGCCGAAGCGATCCCGTTCGCAACGACCTCGAGAACGCTCGCTCCCGTGCCGATGCTGGAGGGCACGTCGAAGCTCGCGCTCACGGTCGCCGGCGATGCAACCGGCATCGCCGAGAAGTCGTGCGTGCGCGCGTAGACGACGTTTCCGCTGGCTTCGTTGGTGATGCGCACGAGCGGATAATTCGTCGCAGCTTGCGCGTCGTCGCCGTACGCACCGGCTTGCGACAAGCCGTTGAGCCCGACGCCCGAAACGGTGTACGTGGTGCCGGCCGTCAACGAGGTGGGAACGGAAGAGATCTTCGGAGCCCACGCCTTCTTCGGCTTTCCGCCTCCGGTGAAGATCTCAACGTCGTCGCTCCCGTCGGTGACGAGCGTCTGACCGTTGGGCAGCGGCAGAAAGCGATAGTCGTAGCTCGAATTCTGGGGCGCGTTCGGCGTGCCCGGAATCGCGACCATCTTCTTGCCGTTGAATTCGTAGAAGTAGCTCGGCGAGTTATACGCACCCGGGCTGCCCACGAAGAGCGCTTTGCCGTCGGGAAGGAGCGCGCCCGGGCCGTCGGCGACGTCGATCTGCGCGCCGTTCACGATCGGGAACGAGCCGGTGGCCGCCCACGTTCCGGTCTTGAGATCGAAGAGCGCGTTATAGCCCGACGCACCCGTGGCGATGACCTTGCCGCTCGGCAGCAAAATTTGCGGACCGATCTCGTAGTCGCCGCCGTCGACCAGTTCGACGACGGTGTTGCCGGCATTCGCCCACGCTCCGGTCGATTCGGTGAAGTATTCGGATTGTTTGGCTTGCGGGTTCTCGACGTCGACGGTGAGGACGTCGCCGTTCGGGAGCAGCGACCAGCCTTCCTCAGAATTGTTATCCGCCTTGCCCGTTCCGGTCGCGGTCCAGGTCAGCGTCGACTCGTCGAAAAAGGCCTGAATGCGCGTGCAGCAGTTGCCCAGCAAGAACGTGCCGTCGGCGAGCACCGCGCCCTGCGCGTCGCCGATCGCCGACCAGCCCGTCGGCGGCGAGACCGCGGTCCAGGTGTCGGCGACGGGATCGTAGATCGCGCCCAGAGTGGTCTCGACCTGACGGTCGAAATTGTATTCGCCGCCTTCGATGATCAACCGCCCGTCGGGCAGGATCGCATCGGCGTAGTAGAGCGGGCCGTAGCCGCTCGGCAGCGAGGCGAGCTGCGACCACGATCCGTTGATATAGCTGCCCGTATTGTCGGGGGTGAGTTTGTACCAAGAACTGAAGTTGTCGTGGATCGCTACGGTGCCGTCGGTGAGCAAAACCGCGGTTCCGGCGCCATTGCTTCCGAACGGGCCTTGCGCGGTGACCGGGGTCCAAACCGCCTTGGATTTGTTCATCTCGAGGAAGGTGGGCCGGCGCATCAAGCGTCCGTGGTGGCCGAATTGATCGAAGGCGAAGTGCGTCGGAAGCGGGTGGAAGTGGGCCGCGGATGCTGGCATCGCGCCGGAGAGAGCGATCAAGCCGGCTGAGGCAGCGATCCCTAACTGCTTTTTCAAGAGGGTGATCTCCAATGCGAACGCAGGCCGTCCGCGGTAAACGGGAGCAGGGCTCCTTCCCTTTGCTACCGATTGGCCGTGAGCTCCCCCTTGGCGGCTTCGGGAGTGTAAACTAATTTCCGCGGATTACGAGGCGGTCGTGGTGGGTTTGGGCGGGATGGGCAGCGCTTCGCTGGCCACCCTCGCCGCGCGGGGGAAACGCGTTTTAGGTATTGAGGCGTTCGCTCGCGGCCACGAACTCGGCGCTTCCGCCGGCCGCTCGCGGATCGTACGCAAAGCGTACTTCGAACACGCGGCCTACGTGCCGTTACTTTCGCGAGCCTACGAGCTGTGGCGCGAACTCGAGAGCGCGAGCGGAGCGCACGTACTTACGTTGCCCGGTGTCTTGATGGTCGGCGACGCGGCGAGCGCGGTCTTATGCGGAGCGTTCGAGAGCGCGCGTCTGCACGGCATTTTGCTCAAACGACTCGATGCCGCCGCGCTCGCGGCGCGCTATCCCGCGCTTCGGCTGCGTCCCGGTGAGATCGGCTTCATCGAACCCGAGGCCGGGGTCGTCTTCCCCGAGCGAGCCGTCGCGGCGCAACTCGCGCGCGCGGAAGCACATGGCGCCGACACGATCTTCGCGACGCGCGTTGCGCGCTTCCGTTCCGAACCGGACGCGGTCGTGCTCGAACTCGCCGGCGGCGGGGAAATTCGCACCGAACGGCTCGCGCTGTGTGCCGGACCGTGGCTGGCGCAACTCTCGACGGGCCTGGAACTTCCGATCCGGGTGCAGCGCAACGTCCAGATCTGGTTTCGACCGGTGGTCGCCGATTTTTCGCTCGGCCGCTTTCCGGCGTTCTTTCTCGACCGTTCCGGGTTGCCCGCGCCGCTCTACGGTTTTCCCGATTTCGGCGAGGGCGTGAAGGCGGCGTTGCACGGATACGGCGTTACCGTCTCGCCCGACGATCTCGAGCGCGCGATCCTGCCCGCCGACATAGCCGCAGTGCGCTCCGCGCTCGAGGACTTTATGCCGGGGGCTGCGGGCGAATTCGTTGCGGGCAAAGCCTGCATGTACGCGTTGACGCCCGACGAGCACTTCATCCTCGACGTGCATCCGGCGGACCCGCGCATCGCGGTCGCCGGCGGATTTTCCGGACACGGGTTCAAGTTCGCGCCGGTCGTGGGCGAGATCGTGGCCGATCTGCTCGCAGACGGCGTCACGCGCCACCCGATCGGCTTCCTGCGCTTGGACCGCTTCGACCCGGCCGGCGGGGGCAAGGGGTCCGGTAGATTCCGGCGCAAGAAAAACGGATGCGAATCGGTTTGCGACTTGCCTTAATTTTTGCGCTGGCCTGGCCGGCCGTGGTGTTTTCGGCCGCGCCGGCTCGGGCCGATGCCCCGCTCTTACTGCGCGATCCCACGATCAGTCGCACGCAGATCGCCTTTGCCTACGGCGGCGACATTTGGATCGTCGACCGCGCGGGCGGCGCCGCGCATCGCTTGGCGACGGGGTACGGGCTCGAATCGGGCCCCGTCTTTTCGCCCGACGGAACGCAGGTCGCCTTCACCGGCGTGTACGACCAGAACGTCGACGTCTACGTGGTCCCGGCGACGGGCGGCGAGCCCCGGCGTTTGACCTATCATCCCGCGGCAGACGTCGCCGTCGGTTGGACGCCCGACGGCAAGGACGTGCTCTTCAGATCCAATCGCGACAGCGCGACGGATCCGAATAAGCTGTTTACCGTGCCCGCAACCGGCGGCTTTGCGAAGCGGCTCCCATTGGCCATGGCCGAGACGGGCTCGTTCTCGCCCGATGCCACGCACCTGGCGTACGTTCCGAACTTTCGCTGGGAGCCGTTTTGGCAAGGCTATCGCGGCGGGCAGACGACGCCGGTGTACGTTGCCGACTTGGCCGATTCGAGCGTCGTACGCGTGCCGCGCAACGATTCGAACGACGACGACCCGATGTGGGTCGGCAATACGATCTATTTCCTCTCCGATCGCGACGGTCCGGTGACGCTCTTCGCGTACGACACGCAATCGCGCCGAGTCTCCCGCCTTCTGCCCAGCGCCGGTTTCGACATAACCTCCGCGTCGGCGGGGCCGGGTGCGATCGTTTACGCCAAGTTCGACTCGCTGCACGTCTACGATCTGCAGACGCGCGAGTCGCGCGAGGTCCGCGTCACGGTTGCGGGCGACCTGCCGCAAGTGCGTCCGCACTGGGAGAAGGTCGGCACCCAAATCGAAAACGTCAACCTCTCGCCGACGGGGCAGCGCGCGGTGTTCGAAGCGCACGGCGACATTCTGACCGTACCCGCCGAACACGGCGACGCGCGCAACGTCACCAATAGTCCGGGCGTCGAGGATCGCGACCCGGCCTGGTCGCCCGACGGCAAGTCGATCGCGTGGTTCTCCGACAAATCCGGCGAGTATCAACTCTTCATCGGCGATCAGAAAGGTCTCGAACCTCCCCGCGCGATCTCCCTGGGCGAGCCTTCGTTCTTCTACGGTCCGCTGTGGTCGCCCGATAGCAAGAAGATCGCGTATACGGACAAGCGCCTCAACCTCTGGTACCTCGACCTCGACCATCCCACGCCGGTGAAGGTCGCCACCGCCTCGTACGAGGGCTTCGGCCAATCCGATTTCAGCCCGGCGTGGTCGCCGGATAGCCGCTGGCTGACCTATACCGACGTCTTGTCCAATTATCTGCATGCGGTCGAGGTGTATTCGCTCGAGGAACGGCGTAGCCGGCAGATCACCGACGGCATGAGCGATGCGCGTTATCCGCAGTTCGATGCGAGCGGCAAGTATCTGTACTTCACCGCCAGCACGAACACGGGCCTGACCTCGCAGGGTCTCGACATGACCAGCGACGAGCATCCCGTGAGCAGCAACGTGTACGTTGCGGTGCTGCAGAAGGGCGAAGCGTCGCCGGTCGCGCCGCAAAGCGACGACGAGACGGTCAAGCCGGCGCCGGACGGAGCCGCCAAGCCTGCCGCGAAGCCGGCCGCGGCGAAGGAGAAGGAAACCAAGACCGTCATCGATTTCGACGGTCTGGATCAGCGCGTCGTGACGCTGCCGATCCCCAACGCAAACTACATCGGCCTCAACGCCGGTAAGGCCGGCACGCTCTTTCTCACCCAAGCGCCGTTGACCACCAACCAAGAAGAACCGCCGCTGCTGCTGGAACTCTCGTTCGATCTCGCGTCGCGCGAGGTGAAACCGTTCGTGGCGGGCGTCGACGCCTTCACGGTTTCGGCCGACGGCAGTAAGGTGCTGTACGGTCAGCGCGGGCGCTACTTCATCGTCGACGCGGCGCGGCCGCCCACGCCGGGTGCGGGCGCGCTCGACACGGCGGCGCTCGAGGTCTACGTCGATCCGCGCGCGCAGTGGCGCCAGATGTATCGCGAGGTCTGGCGCATCGAGCGCGATTTCTTCTACGACCCGCATTACCACGGCTTGGATATCGGGGCGGCGGAGAAGCGCTTCGAGCCCTATCTGGCGGGGATCGCCGCGCGCGACGACCTGACCTTCCTCTTCCGCGAGATGCTGAGCTACTTGTCCGTCGGTCATATGTTCGTCAGCGGCGGTTCGCGGCCCGCGATGCCGCGCGTGACCGTCGGCTTGCTCGGCGCCGACTACCGGGTCGAGAACGGACACTATCGCTTCGCCAAGATCTACAACGGCGAGAATTGGAATCCGGGTCTCGAAGCGCCGCTGACGCAACCGGGCACCGGCGTCAAGGCCGGCGAGTATCTGCTCGCGGTCAACGGCCGGCCGGTCGACGCGGAGCGCGACGTCTACAGCTATTTCGAGGAGACCGCCGGCAAGCAAACCGTGATTACGGTCGGGCCCAATCCCTCGGAAACGGGTTCGCGTCAGGTGACCGTGGTGCCGCTGGCCAACGAGTTCGCGCTGCGCAATCTCGATTGGATCGAGAGTAACCGGCGAGAAGTCGACCGGCTCAGCGGCGGCAAACTCGCCTACGTGTATCTGCCCGATACTGAATACGGCGGCTTTACCAATTTCAACCGCTATTTCTTCGCGCAGGTCGGCAAGGAGGGCGTGATTCTCGACGAGCGCTTCAACCACGGCGGGCAGATAGCGGACTACATCATCGACTACCTCAAGCGTAAGCCGATGAGCATCATCAAGACGCGGGAAGGCAAGACGATTCTCGATCCGCCGCTCGCGATCTTCGGTCCCAAGGTCATGGTCATCAACCAGTTCGCGGGCTCGGGCGGCGATGCGTTGCCGTGGTATTTCCGCAAGGCGGGGCTCGGACCGCTCGTCGGCGTGCGCACCTGGGGCGGTTTGGTCGGCATCGGCGGGTATCCGCCGCTGATGGACGGCGGGTCGGTCACCGCGCCGCGTGCCGCGATCGGCGGCTTGCACGGTCAGTGGGAGGTCGAAGGCCACGGCGTCGCTCCCGACGTCGAGGTGTGGCAAGATCCCAAGCTCGAACGCGAAGGCCACGATCCGCAATTAGAGGCCGCGGTGGCCAAGGCACTCCAACTGTTGCGCGAACACCCGATCCCGACGTACCATGCTCCGCCCTATCCGGACCATCACCCCGTCTTGCCGCCCCCGGGCACATAACCCCAACGAGTAAGGAGAAATTCATGACCAAACGCAGCCTCGGCCGAGCGATTCTCGGATTGGTCGTCGCCCTCGCTTTTGCCGTGGGTGGACGCGCGAACGCGGCGAGCTACGACCTCTCGCCTCTCGCACAGATCCTACCCGACGACGGTGCCGCGGCCTATTGCACCCAGGTGGGCGGCGTGCCCCTGACGCGCTATCCGGTCTACGGAAGCAACAGCTCCGAGTTCTTGCGGATGGCGGGTACGGAGAAGTTCTGCCAATTCACGTCGAGTGCCGACGGGTCGCGCATCCACGTGCTCGACGAAACGCTCTACACGACGCTGCCGTCACTTGCCGCTTTGGCGTATTACGCGCAGGTGCCCGTGGGCAGTTGCCAAGGTAACCCCGCGTCGTGTTATTGCACGCTGCTCGGCGGCAGCGACGTCTTCGGCGGCGCGAACGATCCGGCCGGCGGCGGCTGGTTCAATAAGCGCAGCGTCGACCAGACGCTCGAAGCGTGCATTTTCCCGGACATGTCGTCGATCGATTCGTGGGGCCTGACGTACCACAGCGCCGGCATCATCCGGGGCATCGATCTTTCGACCGTCCTGAGATTCAAGAATCCGAATCTCGCCAAGAAGCACTGAGCGACGCGGGCGATGCGCGATGTCGCGCTGATCGGCGGCGGCATCGTCGGCATCGCTTGTGCGCTGGAGTTGCTCGCCGCGGGGCGCTCGGTTACGATCGTCGAGCCGGGCGAACCCGGCGCGGGCACGGCTGCGGGCAGCGCGGGATATCTCTCCGACGGCGAGATTTTCCCGCTCGCCCAGCCCACGGTGTGGCGCGATCTGCCCCGGCTTCTGCTCGACCCGCGCAGTCCGCTCACGATCGAGCCGGCCGCGCTGCCGGCGTTGCTCGGCTGGGGCGTGCGCTTTCTGTGCGCGACCCGAGGCTCGCGCGTTCGCGCGGCGACGGCTGCGCTCGCGAGCCTGAATCGGCACGCCAACGACGCGCTCGCAGGACTCGCCGTGCGGGCCGGCGCCGCCGCCTATCTGCGCCGCGAGGGTTCGTTGCACGTCGCGCGTGCGGCGCGCGTGTTCGAGCGTGCCGCCTCGCTCGTGCCGCTGCTCGCGACGCACGGTCTGCGGGCACGCGTGGTGGGCCGCGACGAACTGTTGCGTCTCGAGCCCGCTCTGGATCCGAGCGTCTGCGGCGCCGTCGAGTATCCCGATGCGATGCGTTGTACCGATCCGGCGGCATTCGGCGCGACGCTCGCGACGTTTGCGCGAGCGCGCGGTGCGACGTTGGTTCCGGCGGCGGCGCGAGCGCTCCGGGAACGAACGGACGGCACCTGGCGCGTGGAGACGACGCACGGCNNCCTGGCGCGTGGAGACGACGGACGGCGGCGTCGATGCGCGCGAGGTCGTGGTCGCCGCGGGCGTCTGGTCGCGGGCGTTGCTCCGGCCGCTCGGCTACGTCGTGCCCTTGCAGGCCGCGCGCGGCTATCACTTGATGCTTCCGGCCGCCGGCGTGGCGCCGCGCCGGACGCTGCTCTTCGAGGACGCGCACTTTTGCGCAACGCCCATGGACGCCGGCGTGCGGCTTGCGGGAACGGTCGAGTTCGCGCCGCTGGGTTCGCCGCCCAACTACGCGCGCGCCGGCATGCTCTTTCCCGCAGCGGCGGACTATCTGCCGGGCTTGCGTGCCGACGGTGCGACGCGCTGGATGGGCAACCGGCCGTCGTTTCCGGATTCGCTTCCCGCAATCGGCAAGGCCGCCCGGCACCGCAACCTCTTCTATTGCTTCGGACACGAGAAACTCGGACTCACGCAGGCTGCGATATCCGCGCAGGCGATGGCCACGCTCGTCGCGGGCGGAACCGCGCCCGTCGATCTCAGCCCCTTTGCGCTCGAACGCTTTCTTTGAAGACGGCCAGCACCGCAGCGCGCTCTGCGCCCTCGAGTTCGAGCCGTGGCGGCCGCACGCGTTCGCTGCCGCGCCCAGCCTCGGCTTGCACGAGTTTGATCGCCTGCACGAATTTGGGAATCACGTCTAAACGGAGCAGCGGCAGAAACCACGCGTAGAGCGCGCGCGCTCTCTCGCGTTCGCCGGTCGCGCAGAGCTCGAAGAGCGCGACGCTCTCTTGGGGAAATGCATTGACCAAACCGGCGATCCAGCCGCACGCACCGGCGTCGATCGCTTCGACGATCAGGTCGTCGACGCCGGCGAAGAGCGCGAGCCGGTCGCCGGCGAACGCCCGAATCGCGGCGAAGCGCCGGATGTCGGCGCTGGATTCCTTGACCGCCTCGAGGTTGTCGTGTCGCGAGGCGAGCGCGGCGATCTGCTCGGGCGCGACGTCGGTGCCGTAGGCGATCGGATTGTTGTAGAGCATGCACGGCAGCGACGTCGCCCCGAGCACGGCGGCGAAGTAGGCGCCCGTTTCGCGGACGTCGCCCTTATAGACGTAGGGGGGCAGGATCATCGCGCCCGTGCAGCCGCGGCGTTCGGCCGCACGCACCAGCGCGACGGCTTCCGCGGTCGAGAGCGCGGCGATTCCGGGAACGAGGGCCGCGCGGCCGGCCAGCGCCTCGCGCACGATATCGATGACGCGCAATTTCTCGTCGAAGTCGAGCGTATTGCCTTCACCGAGCGAACCGAGCGGCACGATGCCCGTGCAACCGGCGCGGGCCATCCAGTCGACGTGTGCGGCCAGCGCCGCGGCGTCGATGCCCAGAGCGGGGTCGAACGGCGTCGTGGTCGCCGCGAAGACGCCGCGCCAGTTCATCGGACGCGGGAAGTCATAGAGGCAGATACCATCCATCGGGCGCCGTCCACGTAGTATGGCGCGACTAGTTCTTGTGGAAGTTGTGCTTTGACCGGGATCACGCTTGCGTTTTCCTTTGTTAAAAAAAGTATCCCGCCGTGCCCGGGCACAAGGTCAAGTGCATTGCGGGCAGCGTAGATACCGGTTTCGTGGGCGCGCTTTAGCGCTCCGTCCTTTCCCTTTCGTAAAGAAACGACGATATCCGATTTGACTGGCCTCAAGGTCTTGTCGCGTTCGACCACAGCGACGCGAGCCGTGGACGCGCTGCGCGGCGCGATCCTCCGTGGCGAACTGCTTGCCGGCCATTCCATCCGGCAGGACGAACTTGCCGCTCAGCTCGGCATAAGCCGCATCCCCCTGCGCGAGGCGCTGCGGCAATTGCAGGCCGAAGGGTTCGTTACGTCGTCTCCGCATCGCGGCGTCGTGGTCGCGGCGCTTTCGGTGGAAGAGCTGCGCGAGATTTGCGAACTTCGCACGCAGCTCGAGTGTCACTTGCTGGCCCTGGCCGTGCCCGAGCACGATGCCCGTTCGCTGGCCGCGGTTGACGCGATCTTGCTTGCGACGCGGGAAGGGGACACGGGCGAGCGCTGGACGGACTTGAACTTGCAGTTTCATCGTGCGCTGTACGCCCCCGCCCGGCGGCCGATGATCCTGGCCGAGGTCGAGCGCTATCACGCACACACCGAACGCTACCTGCGCGTCTTCGAAGCGCTCTTCGAGCACCGCGACGTCGCCGACGGCGAACACGTCCTCTTGGTCGACGCGGTTCGAGCGGGCCGGATCGACCTTTCGGTCGAGATCCTGCGCGAGCACATCATGGCCATCTCCCGCATGGTCGGCGAATATATGGAAGGCACGCGCGGCGCGACATGACCGGCTGGCTGCACGTCGTCGACTCGCACACGGAGGGCGAACCGACGCGCGTCGTCGTCGCCGGCTGGCCTTCGGCGACGGCCGGCGACATGCCGTCGCGCCGCGACGAGATGCGGCTGCTGCACGATCCGCTGCGCCGCGGCTTGTTGCTCGAGCCGCGCGGCAACGAAACGCTGGTCGGCGCTATCCTGACGCCGCCGGTCTCGGCCGGCGCCGTCGCCGGGGTGGTGTTCTGCAACGACGCCGGTTATTTGGGCATGTGCGTGCACGCCACGATCGGCGTCGTGCGCACGCTCGAATTCCTGGGCCGGATCGGGCTCGGCCTGGTGCATCTCGACACGCCCGCCGGCCCTGTCTCGGCCGATCTGCATCGCGACGGTTCCGTCACCGTCTCCAACGTTGCGGCCCGCTGCACTGCGCTCGACGTCGAACTCGACGTGCCGGGTCTGGGCCGCATCGCGGGCGACGTGGCTTACGGCGGTAACTGGTTTTTCTTGGCCGATGCCGGCGGTTTACGCCTCGAGCGCGAGAATGCCGCCGCTTTGCTGAGCGCGACGAAAGCGATTCGCAGCGCACTGGAGCGAGCGGGTATAACCGGCGACGACGGCGCGCCCATCGACCACGTCGAACTTTTCGGACCGGCGCGGCGTGCGGACGCGGACGCGCGGAATTTCGTCCTGTGCCCGGGCGCGGCGTACGACCGTTCGCCCTGCGGAACGGGCACCTCGGCGAAGCTGGCCGCTCTGTACCGGCGCGGGCGCATCGCCGTCGGCCAACGCTGGCTGCAGGAAGGCATCGCGGGCGGCGTCTTCGAGGGCTGCGTGCGTGCCCTCGAAGGCGACTCCGTCTTGCCGGATATCCGCGGCCGCGCCTACGTCACCGCGAAAGCGACGCTGCGCTTCGATCCGGCCGATCCGTATCGTTTCGGCCTCTAACCGGCGTCAGCCGAGCCGTTCGCGTCCGTGCGGCGTGCCGAGTTCCTGATGCGGGCCGATCGGTACGATGCCGGTCGGATTGATGTCGTCGTGGGTAACGTAGTAGTGGCGCTTGATGTGAGAGAAATCGACGGTGGCCGCGACGCCGGGGATCTGGTAGAGATCGCGCAGGTAGCCGTAGAGGTTTGGGTAGTCGACGATGCGGCGCAGGTTACACTTGAAATGGCCGTGATAGACCGCATCGAAGCGAATCAACGTCGGAAACAGCCGCCAGTCGGTTTCGAGCGGCCGCGCGCCGAAGAGATAGCGCTGCGTCGTCAGCCGTTCTTCCAGGCGATCGAGGGCCTCGAAGAGCGCGTAGGCCGCCGTTTCGTAGGCGGACTGCGCGGTGGCGAATCCGGCGCGATACACGCCGTCGTTGATCGTCTCGAAGATCCAGGCGTTGAGTTCGTCGATCCCGGCGCGGTGTTCGGCGGGATAGTAGTCGCTGTGGTCGCTCGCAAACGCTTCGAACTCCGTTTCGAGCATGCGTAGGATGTCGTCGTCGGAATTGCTGACGATGCGTCCGGTCTTTTTATCCCAGAGCACCGGAACGGTCACGCGACCGCGGAACTGCGGATCCGTGCGCGCGTACGCTTCGCTCAAAAAGGCGAAGCCGTTCACCGGATCGGTCGAATAGCCCGGTCCCTCGCGAAAGGCCCAACCGCGGTCGTCGCGGATCGGGTCGACGACGGTCATGCCGATGGCCGCTTCCAGCCCTTTGAGCTTGCGCATGATGATCGTGCGGTGGGCCCAGGGACAGGCGAGCGAGACGTAAAGGTGGTAGCGCCCGCTCTCCGCGGGATACGCACCGCCCGGCGCGCCGACCCAATCGCGGAAGGCATCTTCCTGGCGAACGAAGCGCCCGTCGTCGGACTGCTCGTCTTCGAATTGCGCCTTACTCTGCATCGACTCTACTCCTCCGGAATGACGGCCGTCGCCTCGATCTCCACCTTTGCGGCGGCCTCGACCAAGCGCGGTACTTCGACGACGGCCATGGCGGGATAGTGGCGGCCGACGACCTCGCGATACGCGGCCCCGATTGCGGCGCGCGCGGCAACGTATTCGTCGCGATCGGTGACGTACCAGGTCAAGCGCACGAGGTCGTGCGGCGCGCCGCCGGCCTCGGCCAGGACGGCGAGCACGTTGCGCAAGGCCTGCCGCACCTGTCCGGCGAGATCGTCGGTGACGATCGTCTCGCGCTCGTCCCAAGCGATCTGGCCGCTCACGAACACCAGCGTTCCGCGCGCGGCGATGCCTGCGGAGTAGCCCTTGGGACGCGGCCAGCCGGGCGGCAAGAGAGCCTTCACGACGGTTCCTTCGTCACGCGTAGTTTGAAGCGTTGCAGTTTGCCCGTTTCCGTGCGCGGCAAAGCCTCGACGAACTCGATCGCCCGCGGATATTTGTAGGGTGCGATTTGCGCCTTGGTCCAGTCTTGCAGCGCTCGCGCCAACGCCGGCGCCGGCGCGTAGCCCGGCCGCAGAACGACGAAGGCTTTGACGATGTGTCCGCGCGCGTCGTCGGGAACGCCGACGACCGCGCACTCGGCGACGCTTTCGTGCGCGAGCAGCGCGCCTTCGACCTCCGGGCCGGCGATGTTGTAGCCCGACGACACGATCATGTCGTCGGTGCGAGCCTGATACCAGAAGTACCCGTCGGCGTCGAGCAGGTAGGCGTCGCCGGTGACGTTCCAGCCGTTGACGACGTAATCGGTCTGGCGCGGGTCGGCGAGATAGCGGCACCCGGTCGGGCCCTTGACGGCGAGCCTGCCCGCGTTGCCCGGCGGAAGCTCGCGGCCCGACTCGTCGAGGATCGTGGCGGTAAAGCCGGGCACCGGCCTGCCGGTCGCGCCCGGGCGGATGTCGTCGCCCGAAGCCGAGATGAAGATGTGCAACATCTCGGTCGCGCCNNGCGACGGGCAGCGTCTCGCCGGCCGAAACGCCGGCGCGTAACGTGCGCAGCGCGTACTTCGCGGCCAGCGGCGCCATGGCGCGATAGGCCGTCGGTGCGGCGAAGGTGATCGTGACGCCGTACTCCGCGATGGCGCTCAGCAGCCGTTCGGGCGGCGCCGACTCGAGCAGCACCGCCGTCGCGCCGGCGCGCAGCGGAAAGAGCAGCAAGCCGCCCAGGCCGAAGGTGAACGCCAGCGGCGGCGTGCCGCAGAACACGTCGTCGGGCGTCGTGCGCAGGTGCGCCGGTGGGAACGTGTCGCAGATCGCCAGCACGTCGCGATGAAAGTGCATCGTACCCTTGGGCGTGCCGGTCGTGCCCGAGGTGAAGGCGATCAAGCAGACGTCGTCGGCGGCGGTCGCAACGTTCTCGAATGCGGGCGATTTGTCGCGCGCCCGCGCCTCGAGGCCCTCGGCTCCGGGATCGTTCCAACAAACGATGCGCTCGAGCCCAGGAGCGAGCCGCGCGGCTTCGCGCAACTCGGCGTCGAGGCGGGCATCGCAGAGGGCGATCGCGATGCGCGCGCGCTCGATCGCCTCGCGCAGTTCCTTACTGCGCAGTAAGGGCATCGTGGTCACCGCAATCCCGCCGGCCTTGATCACCGCGAACCAGCACGCGGCGGTCGTCGCATCGTTGAAGCCCCGGATCAGCACGCGGTTTCCGGGCACCAGACCCAGGTCGTCGCGCAGCACTCCGGCGATGCGGTTCGCTTCGTCGCGCAATTCCGCGTAGCTCAAGCGTCGCGCCGGCGTGACGATCGCGGTGCGCTCGCCGAAGCCGCGCGCGACCATCGCGTCGAGTAATTCGACCGCGCAGTTCAAACGCTCGGGATAGTGCAACTCGGGCAAATCGAAGCGCAACTCCGGCCAGAGTTCGGGCGGCGGCAGGTTGTCGCGCGCGAACGTGTCGACGTGCGCGCTCACGCGGTCGTCGCTCCCGCCAGGAGCGCTCGCGCCACGATCGTCTGCTGTACTTCGCTCGCGCCTTCGTAGATGCGCAGGGCGCGGATCTCGCGGTAGAGGCCTTCGGCCACGTTACCGCGCGTGACGCCCAGAGCGCCGAAGAATTGGACCGTGCGATCGATCGTGCGCTGCGCGCTCTCCGTCGCGATCCATTTGGCCAGCGCCGCCTCGCGCGTGGCGGATTCGCCGCGCACGTCGCGCGTCCACGCCGCACGGTAGGTGAGTAGCGCGCTCGCGTCCACGTCGGCGTTCATCTGGGCCAAAGCCGCTTGGGAGAGTTGGAAGTCGGCCAGGCGCGAGCCGAAGAGTCGACGGCCGGTCGCGTATTCGACGGCGGCGTCGCACGCGCGGCGCGCGAGCCCGACCGCCGCGCCCGCGACCGACGTGCGAAACACGTCCAGCGTGCGCATCGCGACCTTGAAGCCCTCGCCCGGCGCGCCCAGTCGCCGTGCGTCGGGAACGCGGCAGTCGCGCAGGCGCAGCGTCGCCAGCGGATGAGGCGCGATCGTCTCGATGCGTTCGATCACGTCGAGGCCCGGCGTGTCCGCATCGACGACGAACGCGGTCAAGCCGCGCGTTCCCGGGGCCTCACCGCTGCGCGCGAAGACCACGTAGAAAGCGGCGATGCCGCCGTTGGAGATCCAGGTCTTTTCGCCGTCGAGCACCCAATCGCCGGCGTCGCGTCGCGCGGTCGTGGCGATCGCGGCGACGTCGGAACCCGCGTCGCGTTCCGACAGCGCGAAGGCTGCGATGTCGCGGCCCGCGACGACGCCGGGCAGATAGCGTTCGCGAAGCGCGTCGTCGCCCGCGATTGCGATCGGGCCCGAACCGAGGCCTTGCATCGCAAAGGCAAAATCGGCGAGGCCGTCGTGATAAGCCAGGGTTTCGCGGCACAGCGCGAGCGCGCGCGCGTCCAACCGCTCGCGTGCGCCGAAGGGCGCGGGCACGCACTGTCGCAGCCAGCCGGCCGCACCGAGCGCGGCGACGCTGGCCCGGCAGGCGGCGTCGATGCCGTCGATCGACTCGTCGCGTGCGGCGCCCCGGCTGCCGCGCGCGCGCGCCCAAGCGTCGAGTGCCGGACCGAGTTCGCGATGCGCCGCATCGAAGAAGGGCCACTCCAGATGCTCCGAGCGCACGCCGCTAATCGCCTTGGAAGCGCGGCGTGCGCTTCGCGGCAAAGGCCTCGTACGCGCGCCTGAAGTCGAGCGTTTGCATGCACAACGCCTGGGCTTGCGCTTCGGCTTCGATCTCCTCATCGAGTCCCAGCGACCAGGCCTGATGCAGCAACGTCTTGGTCATCGCATGCGCGAAGGTGGGTCCCGCGGCCAGTTCGCGCGCCAGCGCCTGCGCCTCGCCGAGCACGGCGTCGGGCTCGCAGAGCCGGTTGAAGAAGCCCCACTCGTGCGCCTGCGTTCCGTGCAGGGCTCTGCCCGTGAAGAGCAATTCGCTCGCGCGGCCTTGTCCGATCGCGCGCGGCAGCAGCGCGCAGGCGCCCATGTCCGCGCCCGAGAGGCCCACGCGCACGAAGAGAAACGCGACCCGCGCGGCGGCGGTGCCCAAGCGCAAGTCGGAAGCCAGCGCCAACATCGCTCCCGCACCGGCGCAGATGCCGTCGATCGCGGCGACGATCGGTTGCGGGCAGGCACGCATCGCTTTGACCAGATCGCCCGTCAGGCGCGTGAAGGCCAACAGTTCGGGCGCGTGCATCCTGGTCAACGGCGCGATGATCTCGTGCACGTCGCCGCCGGAGCAGAAGTTGCCGCCCGCGCCGGTCAACACCACCGCGCGCACGTCGCGGGCGCCGCCGAGCGCGCGAAAGAGGTCGCGCAGTTCCGCGTACGAGTCGAACGTCAGCGGGTTCTTGCGCTCCGGGCGATCGAGCGTGATCGTGGCCACCCGCTCCTCGACCCGCCAGCCGAAGTGCTGCGCGGCGTAGCCCGCGAAATCGCGCTCGCGCGTCACGCCCGGTTCTCCGCCGCGCGACTCTGCCCGTTCTTGAGTTTGGCCAGGAGGGAAAACAACTGCGTGCGCTCCTCGTGTGAGAGTGCGTCGAACGTCTCGACGATCCAATCTTCGTGCCGGCGCGCCATCGCCGCAAACGTGCGTCGCCCGCGCGGCGTCAGGCTCACGCGGAAGACGCGGCGGTCGGCCGATTCGCCGCGAACGACGAGACCTTCGGCTTCCAACTGATCGGTCAAGCGGGTGACGTTGCCGCCGGTGACCATCATGCGCCGCGAGAGTTCGCTCATCTTCAGGCCGCCCGGCGCGCGTTCGAGTTGGGCCATCAGGTCGAAGCGCGCGAGCGTCGTCGAGAACTCGGCGCGCAGGCGCGTGCGCGCGCTTGCCTCGATCAGGTTGGTGCACGAGAGCATGCGCAGCCACAGGCGCAGCGACAGATGGTCGTCGCCGCCGGCGCGCGCTTCGAGGTCGAGCGCCGGCGCGCTATTCATGCACGGTTCCACTGGCTTCGATGGGCAATGCCTGACCGGTGAGCGCGCCCGCGCCGTCGCCGCACAGCCAGAGCACGGCGTGAGCCACTTCGCCGGGCTCGATGACCCGCAACTGCAGGCTTTGCGCGAGCGTTGCGGCGCGCGCGTCGGCTTCGCTGCGGCCGGTGGCGGCGCCGACCTTGGCCACCGCGTCCGCAAACAATACGGTTTCGACGAAGCCGGGGCAGACCGAATTGACGGTGACGCCCGTGCCGGCGAATTCGATCGCGAGCGCGCGCGTCAGCCCGACCACGCCGTGTTTGGAGGCGCAGTACGCGCTGATGTATTTTCCGCCGCTCAAGCCCGCAACGCTGGCCACGTTGACGATGCGGCCCCAACCGGCGGCGATCATCGCCCCGGCGGCCGCGCGACTGCACAGGTACGTCCCGGTGAGATTGACCGCCACGATCTCGTCCCAAAACGCGCGTTCCATCTTCAGCAGCGAACGGCTGCGCGCGATGCCCGCGTTATTGACCAGGATGTCCGGCGCGCCGAAGGCGCGTCGCGCGCGTTCGAACGCCGTGCTCACCTGGCCTTCGTCGCTCACGTCGGCAACGGCGCTGCCCGCTTCGATGCCGGCCGCGCGCAACTCGGCGGCCTTCGCTTCGAGTTCGGCCGCGTCGCGTCCGAGCAAGGTCAGCCGCGCGCCTTCGCGTCCGAGTGCGAAGGCGATCGCCGCGCCGATGCCGCGTCCGCCTCCGGTCACGAGCGCATGTTTGCCCGCGAGCGTCACGACGCGGCCTGCGCGGCGCGGCCGAGATTGCGCAGATACTGATCCCGGCCGGTCAAATATTGCTTGGGCCACTCGACGCCGGTATAGCCGAGCGCCGCCGCCGCGTGCAACGTCCAGTACGGGTCGGCCAGATGCGGCCGCGCCAGCGCGCACAAGTCGGCCCGTCCCGAGGCGATGATGCCGTTGACGTGATCGGGTTCGAAGATGTTGCCCACGGCCATGGTTGCGATGCCCACCTCGTTGCGGATGATATCTGAGAACGGCGTTTGGAACATGCGTCCGTAGACGGGTCGCGCGGCCCGCGAGGTCTGCCCGGCCGACACGTCGATCAGGTCGGCGCCGGCCGCGCGGAACGCATGCGCGATCTCCACGGCGTCGCCCGGCTCGATGCCGCCGGGAACCCAGTCGGTCGCCGAGATGCGCACCGACATCGGTACGTGCGCGGGCCAGACCGCACGCATCGCGCGAAACACTTCCAGCGGATAGCGCAGCCGGTTTTCGAGCGAACCGCCGTATTCGTCGCTCCGCCGGTTGGTCAAGGGCGTGATGAAGCTCGACAACAGATAGCCGTGGGCGCAATGCAGTTCGAGCAGGTCGAAGCCGCAGGATGCGCCGCGTTCCGCGGCGCGCACGAACTGCTCGCGAATCTCGTCCATGCCCGCGCGCGTCAACTCGGCCGGGAGCGCATTGTGCGGACCGAAGGCCACGGCCGAGGGCGCCACCAGCGGCCAGTTGCCCTCCGGCAGCGGCTCGTCGGGTTCTTCCCAGCCCAGTTGCGTCGAGCCCTTGGGCCCCGCGTGGCCCAACTGCAGCGCGATTTTCGCCGGCGTCTTCGCGTGGACGAAGTCGACGATGCGCGCCCACGCCGCGACGTGCTCGGGCCGGTACAGTCCGGCACAACCCGGCGAGATGCGCGCGTCCGCGGCGACCGCGGTCATTTCCGTGAAGATCAAGGCCGCGCCGCCCTGCGCGCGCGCGCCGAGGTGCACGAGGTAGAAGTCGTCGGGCGTGCCCTCGACGCACGAGTACATCGCCATCGGCGAGACCACGACGCGGTTGCTCAATGCCGTCTCGCGCAAACGCAGCGGCGCAAACATCGGGGGCACGCCGCGATCGGGTACCCCGGCGCGGACTGCGAACCAGCGCTCGACGCCGTCGACGTATTCGCGATCGCGCAGGCGCAAGTTTTCGTGTCCGATGCGCTGACTGCGCGTGAGCAAGCTGTATGCGAACTGCTCGGGTTCGAGACGCGCGTACCGCGCCACGTTCTCGAACCATTCGAGGCTGTTGCGCGCGGCGTTCTGCAGGCGCAAGACCTCGATGCGCCGCTCGGCTTCGTACGCCGCGAAGGCTTCGGCCGGCGCGGCGCCGCCGGCCAGCGCGGCCGCGAGCGAGATCGCATCCTCTAAGGCCAACTTCGTGCCCGAACCGATCGAGAAGTGCGCCGTGTGCGCCGCGTCGCCCAGCAACACCCGATTACCCAGCGACCAGCGCTCGTTCGAGATCTGCGGAAAGCGGAGCCACGGATTGGCCAAGTGGCGGGAGTTGCTGAGCAACGCCTCGCCGTCGAGATACTTGCCGAAGAGCCGCTCGCAGAAGTCGATCGTGCGCTCCGCGTCGGCCTCGTGCAAGCCGGCAGCGCGCCAGGTCTCGTCGCGACACTCCACGATCGCCGTGCTGGTGTCCGCATCGAACCGGTACGCATGCAGTGCGAACCAGCCCCATTGGGTCTCTTCGAATGCAAAGGTAAAGGCGTCGAAGCGCTTGCGCGTGCCGAGCCAAACGTACCGGCAGGCGCGCAGATCGATCGACGTGCCGAAGTCGGCGGCGTATTTGCGGCGCACGACGCTGTTCGCGCCGTCGGCGATCACCAGCACGTCGGCGTCGCCGATCGCTTCGTCGTCGCCGATCTCGCTGCCGAAGCGAAGGTCGACGCCCAATTCGAGCGCGCGCGCCTGGAGGATGGAGAGCAGACGCATGCGCCCGAGGCCGGCAAAGCCTTGACCCCCCGCGCGAAACCGCCGGCCCCGGAGGTTGATGTCGATCGCGTCCCAGTGCACGAAGGCCGACTCGATCGCGCGGTAAGCGGCGGGATCGGCGGCGGCGATGTTGCCCAGGGTCTGATCCGAGAAGACGACGCCCCAACCGAAGGTGTCGTCGGCGCGGTTGCGCTCGTGGACGACGATCTCGGCGCCGGGCATCGCCCGCTTGAGCAGGATCGAGAAGAAGAGGCCGGCCGGACCTCCTCCGATGCAGGCGACGCGCACGCCGAATTCCCCCTCGCGTCCGGAACGTCGTCCGGATACTTGCTATATCAATAAATTAGAGATCAAGGAACCCGCCGTCAAGCCCCGCGGGGAAGGGCGGCGGCCCCAGAGAAAGGGCGGCAGCCCGATCGTCCCAGACGCGGGCGGTCCGGCCGCGGCCTTCAGACAGGAACGTATTCTGCAGCCTTCAGCCCCGTCGCGCGTCCTTCGGAGCAGCGGCGTCGTCCAAGACGGCGTGACTTTCGACTATCTCATCGTCGGCGCCGGCTTTGCGGGCAGCGTGCTCGCCGAGCGCTTGGCACGCGATGCGGGACGGCGCGTCCTCTTGATCGACCGGCGCCGCCACGTCGGAGGCAACGCCTACGACGAGCACGACGCCGCCGGCGTACTCGTGCACCGCTACGGTCCGCACATCTTCCATACGAACAGTCGCGAGGTCCTGAGTTACCTCTCGCGCTTCACGGAGTGGCGCGCGTACGAACATCGCGTCTTGGCTTCTGTCGACGGCAAGCTGGTGCCGATCCCGATCAACCTCGACACGGTCAACTCCTTGTACGGCTGGTCGCTCACGCCCGAGGAACTCGGCGAGTACTTCGCGCGCCAGGCGGAGCCGGTGGAACGCATCCGGACGTCCGAGGACGTCGTCGTCTCGAAGATCGGCCGCACGCTGTACGAGAAATTCTTCCGCGGCTACACGCGCAAACATTGGGGCCTGGATCCCGCCCAGCTCGATGCGTCGGTGGCCGGCCGGATCCCGGTGCGCACCGATCGCGACGACCGGTATTTCACCGACGAGTATCAGTGCATGCCCTTGCACGGGTACACGCGTCTCTTCGAAAACATGCTCGACCATCCCAACATCACGTTGGAACTCGGCGTGGATTACCGCGACGTGATCGGTTCGCTGCGCGTCGGCGAGATCGTCTATACCGGTCCGGTCGACGAGTTCTTCGAGCATCGCTTCGGACGCCTGCCCTACCGCTCGCTCCGCTTCGAACACGAAACCTACGAGGTCGCGCAGCATCAGCCGGTGGCCGTGATCAATTATCCGCAAGACCGGCCCTATACGCGCGTCACCGAGTACAAGCATCTCACCGGCCAGAGCCATCCGCGCACGAGCGTCTCGTACGAATACGCCTTAGCCGAAGGCGAGCCGTACTATCCGATCCCGCGCCCCGAGAACGCCGCGCTCTACGCCCGCTACAAGGCGCTGGCCGACGCCACGCCCGGCGTGCATTTCGCCGGGCGGCTCGGCACGTACCGGTACTACAACATGGATCAAGTCGTGGGGCAGGCCCTGGCCACGTACGCGAAGTTGCGAGGGGCGCCTTCGTGGGTTCACGTCGCCTGAGGCGTTACGCGCCGGCGGCGATCGCACTGCTTGCGCTCGCGGGCTGCGCGGGAACGCAGTCGGACTCGTTCTTCTCGCCGGCCGCGTCGACGGTGCTCGCCGGGGCCGCCGCGAAAGCGCACCAGCGCCGCGGCCCGCTCGCAGCGTCCCCGATTCAGCACGTCGTGATCGTGGTGCAGGAGAACCGCAGCTTCGACAATCTGTTTCAAGGGTATCCCGGCGCCGACACGCAGTCGTACGGTTACGACGAACAGGGCGACAAGATCGCCCTCCAGCCGATTTCGCTCGCTGCCGACTATGGTCTGGATCACTATTCGGAACAGTTCTTCGCCGACGTCGACAACGGTAAGATGGACGGCTTCGAGTCGGAGCCCGTCAGCGGGCAAGCTCCGGCCAACCCGGCGTACGGGTACGTCCCGCACGCGGAATCGAAAATCTACTTCGACATGGCCCGGCAATACGTGCTGGCCGATCGGATGTTCACCTCGCACCTCGATGCCAGTTTCGTCTCGCATCAGTACATCATCGCCGGGCAGGCCCAGCACAGCGTGGATTTGCCCAGCGTCCAATGGGGCTGCGATAGCGGCGAGAGCGATTACGTCGGCACGCTCAACGAAGACCGCAGCTATGGACCCGATCAGGCGCCCTGCTTCGACTATCCGACCCTCGGCGACGAACTCGACAAGGCCAACCGCAGCTGGCGTTTCTATGCGGCGAGCCTGACCGACATTTGGTCGGGGTATCAGGCCGTCGAGCACATCTATAAAGGGCCCGACTGGGCCAACGTGATCGCGCCCAACACGCAATTTCTGACCGACGTCGCGAACGGTACGCTGGCCAACGTCACCTGGATCACGCCGACCTGCTCGACTTCCGACCATGGCGGCTGCGGCAGCAAGCGCGGGCCGGAATGGGTGGCCAGCATCGTCGACGCCGTCGGGCAGAGCAAATTTTGGGATTCGACGGCCATCTTCATTATGTGGGACGAGTGGGGCGGCTGGTACGATCACGTGCCTCCGCCGTACGTCGACTACGACGGCTTGGGCATCCGGGTGCCCCTCCTGATCGTCTCGCCCTACGCCAAACGCGGCTACGTGTCGCACGTCCAGTACGAACACGGCAGCATCCTCCGCTTTACCGAGGACCAGTTTCACCTCTTCCCGCTGGCGGCGAGCGACAACCGGGCCAACTCTCCGGCGGACGACGCCTTCGACTTCACGGCGAAGCCGAGGCCGTTCACGCCTTTCGGGCACGGCCTCAAAGCGCGCGATTGGGAGCGCCAGTTCCCCGACCGCCGGCCGCCCGATCCCGATGGCTAGCACTCCGCGGGCGCCGCTCGGTCCCGAAGGCGCATAGGACTTTCGGGTATCCGGCTACGCGAGGGGTGCGGCCACGGCCGAAAACGTAGGTGAGCGCCCGAGTCGAGCGTCAGCCGACGAATCCCGAGGAGAGTCCATGAACGATCAGAGCCAAGGTGGAGCGAGCCTGGAGACCATCCGCCGCGCCGCGACGCTGCCCGATCATTATCTGATCGCCAAGGAGGACGCCGACATGGTGGCTCACCTGCTGGGCGGCCAGAACTTCAGTTATACCTTCAAGGACGACGGCGGCCCGATCACGTGGGGTGCCTTCGGCTCCTCGTTCCAAACGCTGGGCGAACTCCGCCGGTTGGCCCTGGCGCATCCGCCCGAGCCGGGCAGCCTCGAGCCCGAGCCCGAGACCGTGGGCATCGAACTCTTCTCGAACATGCTCGACACGATCGCCTTCCTGCGGGTCCGTCTGCGGGCGCTCGCCGACGTCTGCATCGAGAAGGGTCTGGTCAGCGGGCCCGAGCTGCTCACCAAGTATCACGAAGCGCACGACCGGAGTTTCGAAGCCTTCCGGGATCTGATGCTGCTGCGCCCCGAAGTCTTCGAGCAGCGCTTCGCCGAGTGGCTGCACACCGAACGGAATTACCGGGAGCGTCTCGAGGCCGACGAACAGCCCGCCAAGCCGCTCGCGCGATAGGGGAAAGTCGCGGCGTTCGCCAAAGCACGGTTGGCGACGATGCCCTGTTCCCGGCCCCCACCGCGTGGTGTAGTGACGCCGAACGAGTGCCGTTCGCTTACGTGTGCGATCCCCAATCGTGCCGTCCTCCTCCTCGAGCGATCGACAGGGTCTCAGCTTGAATTTTAGTACCCTCCGCCTGCGTCCATATCAGATAGAGGCGCAGCAGGCGATAGTAGATGCGCGACGTCGTGGTATGCGCGCGCAACTCGTCTCGCTTGCGACCGGCTTAGGTAAGAGCGTCATCATCGCGACGCTGCCCGAGCTCTTAGAGTTGCGCCCGGCCGACCTGACGCTGGTCATCGCGCATCGCGACGAACTGATCCAGCAGCTCTACGAAAAGATGCGAGCGCAAAATCCGGATGCGGTCGTCGGCATCGAAAAGGCCGACGCCCACGCATCGGAAGACTGCAGCATCGTCGTCGCCACGGTGCAGACCTTGACCGGTCCGCGGCTCAACCGGTTCATCACCAAATTCGGCAGGCGCATCGCGCTGTTCGTCATCGACGAGGCGCACCACGCGGCGGCGCCCACCTACCGGGCCATCGTCGACAAGATTGCGCTCAAACGTCCCGACGCGCTGGTCATCGGCTTTACCGCCACGCCGAACCGGGGCGACGGCGCGCGACTGGTCGACATCTTTCCCGACGTCGTCTTTTCGATGGACGCGCGCGCCGCAATCGATGCCGGGTACCTCGTTCCGGTGCGTTCGTATGCCGTCGCGACGGAAACCAACCTCGACGATGTGTCCTCGCGCGGCGGCGATTTCGTGCTCGCCCAATTGGCCGAGGCCGTCGACAACGACGAACGCAACCTGGCGGTGCTCGAAGCCTATCGCACGCTGGTTCCCGGCACCAAGACGCTGGTCTTCACGGCGTCGGTCGAGCACGCGCGCAACGTGGCCAAGCTCTTCAAAGACGACGGCATCCGCGCCGCGTTTGCCAGCGGCGACACCCCGACCGCCGAGCGCGAGGCGATCGTCGCCGGATTCCGCGGCCGCTCGATCGACGTGCTGGTCAACTGCGGACTCTACCTCGAGGGCTTCGACGTTCCGTCGGTCGAGACGATCATCAATGCCCGGCCGACCAAGTCGACGACGCTGTACACGCAGGTCACCGGCCGCGGCTTGCGTCCGCTCGACGAATACGCCTACGTGCTCTCGGAGCTGCCCACCGCCGAGGCGCGGCGCAAGATGATCGCGATGAGCAACAAGCCTTACGCGATCGTGATCGACATCGTCGACAAGGTGCGCCGTCACCAATTGGTCACCTTGCCCACCATGTGGGACTTGCCCGCGCAGATCGACGCGCAGGGCCGTCCGATTTCCGAAGTGGCCGAGCGCTACGAGGAACTCTTCAAACGCTCGCCGCGCGATGCGGCCCGCGTGCGCACGGCCGAGCAGATCGAGACCGTGTTGATCGAACTCGACGACGCGGCCAAGCCCAAGGCCTCGCAGGCTGCCACGTGGCAGCAAGCCGGCGACGAGCATTGGCGGCTCGAGCGGCCGCCGCAGCGCGTCGCGCGCGACCGCAAGGGGCGTCTCGTACCGCACTTTGCCGAGCAGTTCGAGCGTCTGGTGCACATGGCCAAGAAGATCGCGCCGCACGAGGACGCTTCCGGCTTCGCCTTGCGCCTGCTCGACGTCGACCGCAATTCGGTGCGCGAGGAGTCGATGCAGATCGACGTAATCAAGCGCGGCGACGAGTGGGTCGCGACGCTGCGCACGGGAAAAGCATCGCCGCGCGACATCGGCACGGCGCCGAGCCTCGCCGAAGCGATCGCGCTCGCCCAGAGCAAAGTCCAAAGCGGCGATCTCTCCGGCGGCGCGCAGGCGCGCAAACCGCGCCGGGCGACGCGCCGCTATCGCGGCCGGCGCCGCCGTCTGCCCGGTGCGGCGGAACGTGCGGGCGCGGCCGTCGCGCTGGCCTAGTATAGGCACTTAGCCTTACCACGTCATTCTAACGCTTCGCGGCGGGTGATCGCCGCGGCGTCGGCGTAACGGGCCGCGTGAAAGCGCTCCGCGCCCTTATTCTCTCGGCTCTGTTTGCCGCGATTCCGAACCTCGCCGGGGCGCAGCCGCCGCCGAGCCCCGCGCCCTCGCCCGCGGCGTCGTCGACGCCTGCCGCGGCCGCGCCGGGCTTACCGCTCATGCCCGGCCTGCCGCCGGCACTGCAGGGCTTGATGAGCGGGCAGCCGCAGGCGTATGCGACCTTCGTAAAGGGCGCAGACCGTCAGAGCGGTTTGATCGATATCCTCAAGAAGGACGACGACGTCTATCTCGATATCAGCACCGATCAGCTCGACCGGCCCTTCCTGGTCGCACCGGTGCTCGCCGGCGGGACGGGTGGAAACGCGTTTGCGGGGCGCATTTTCCCCACGTTCACGCTCGTGTTCCAACGCGTGGGCAAGCGCATTCTCTGGGTGAGCAAGAACACCGATTTTTCGGCGCCGGCCGGTAGCTCGTACGCCGACGCGCTGGCGATCTCGACGACCGACTCGGTCATCGGCTCTACTCCGATCCTCGCGCAAGACGAAACCAAGAAGCGCCTGGTGATCTCGGCCGCCTTCTTCTTGAGCGACTACGAAGGGTTGGGCCGCGAACTGGGCGGCGAAGGCGGCGGCGGCGGAGGCTTGCAGTTACTCCTCGGTCCGCCGCGCCAAGGCTACGTCCTCGATGCGTCGCGTTCGTACATCGAGAAGACCAAAGCGCTGCCCAAGAACGACGAGATCCTGAGCAACCTCGTTTTTGCGGGACCCGCAGCCGGGCCGTCGGGTGCGACCGACGGACGCGGCGTGCGTTTGCGCCTGCACTGGTCGATCCTAGAGGCGCCCGCGCCCGGCGCGTACGTGCCGCGCTTTGCGGACGATCGCGTGGGCTATTTCGTAACCTCGCACAAGAATTTTTCGAACGATGCGACCACCTCGGCGGTCGTGCGCTACATCGATCGCTGGAATTTCAACAACGGCCCGGTCGTGTATTATCTCACGAACGAAATTCCGGCCGAGTACAAGCCCGCGATTCGCCGCGCGCTCTTGGAATGGAACACCGCCTTCGCCAAGGTGGGCATTCCCAATGCGGTCGAGGTGCGCGACCAGCCCAACGACCCGAGTTGGGATCCCGACGACATCCGCTATTCTACCGTGCGCTGGCTCACCAGCGACCAGCCGCAGTTCAGCGCCTACGGGCCCAACATCAGCGACCCCCGCACGGGCGAAGTCTTGCGCGTCGAGGTGGTCATCGACGGTGAAGCGGTGCGCTCCGTCAAGCGCGGCTACGTCGAGCAGGTCGTCCCGACGCGCAACGCGGCCGCGGCGAGCTCGCTCGACGCGCGCAGCGCACTGATCGAACGTCTGACCGGGCGACTGCCCGGCAATTCGCCCGAAGCGAACCTCTGCGCCGAGCCCGATGCGTGCGACGATTTCATGCAGGAGTCGGCCGGTCTCGCTTCGCTCGGCACGCTGGAACAACTGGGCGCCGGAGCGAGCCCGGCGCAGGTCCAGCGCTATACCGAGGATTGGCTCTACTCGGTCGTGCTGCACGAAGCCGGCCACAATTTCGGCTTGCGCCACAACTTCGCGGCCTCGATCTATCCGCTCGCCAAGCTTCACGACCGGCGGTTCACGGAGCGCAACGGCTTGGTCAGTTCGGTCATGAACTATACCGCCGTCAACCTCTCGCCGCCCGGGCGCTCGCAGGGCGACTACTTCCAGATGCGGCTCGGGCCGTACGATTTCTGGGCGATCCGCTACGGATACGAGAAGTTTGCCAACGACGTCAAGCCCGACGACGAGGCGGTGCGCTTGAAGCGCATCGCGGAATTGAGCACGCGCCCCGAGTACGCCTACGCCACCGACGAGGACGCGCTCGGACTGCGCGCCGTCGACCCGGGCATCGCGCAATTCTTGCTCTCGAGCGATCGCTTCGCGTTCTATCGCAATCAGTTCGACGTGGTCGACGATCTGGTCTCGCGGCTGGATCGCATCTACCCGCGCGACGATCGCTCGTTCTTCGAGGAACGGCTGGCCTTCCTGAGCATGCAGCGGCAGTATCAACGCGCCGCGCTGCTCGCCGTGCGCTACATCGGCGGACTCTACACCTCGCGCGCGCATCGCGGCCAACCCGGCGCCGGGCCGCCGATTCGCGGCGTCGGACGCGAGGATCAGCGCCGCGCGTTCGCGACGCTGGCCGAACACGTCTTCTCGAGTCGCGCGGTGCGTCTGCCGCCCGGCTTGCTGGCCAATCTCGGGCCCAGTAACTTCGTGGAGCGCGGCTCGACCGAACTCGCGGTGCGTGCGGATTTCCCCGCGATCGATTACGTCGCGTCGGTACAGGACACGGTCATGTTCCAACTGTTCTCGCCCGGTACGCTCGGCCGCATCGCGGATCAACAGTTGCGCGACGCACATCCCGGCGCGTCGATGTCCGAGGCCGACCTCTTCGGCTGGATGCAAGCCGCCGTGTGGACGGATCAAAGCCTGCACGCGAACTCGATCGACCTGTTGCAGCGGTCCTTACAGCGGCGCTGGACCGACTATCTGGTCGCGCTCTCGTTGGCGCCGAGCTTCCTGGTCGACGCGCTCGGCTTCCCCAGCGACACGGTGCCCTTGGCGCGTTATCAACTGCGCCGGCTCGACGGCCACCTGGCCGGGGCGCTGCAGCGCCAGGGTCTCGACGTGGTGACGCGCGCGCACCTCGAGGATTTGCACGACGACGTTCGTCGCGCGCTCGAGGCCAACGCAACGCGCGGAGCCTGAGCGCCGTCGAAGGACCGGTATGAACGCACGCATTCTCAGCGCCGAGGCCGGAGTCGACCCGGCCGACCGGCTCGCGGCCTATCTCCCGCCGGAGGCGCTCGAGGCGGCGCGCGACGCCGCGTCGGTCGCGATGTTGGCGCTCGACGCGCCGCCGCCGGCGGCGTTTGCCGTGGCCGAGGAATTGCGTGCGCGCGGCGCGTTCGCGCGCTGCGACGACTTGCGGCTCGTGGTCGTGGCCGGCGGCGCGGCGTTGCGCGCCGCGCGCGCGGCCGCGCACGGCGAGGCGGCCGGCGTGCTCGACGAATTGTTGCGCGCCTTCGAGGCCGGGCGAACGCGACCCGAACGCCTGCGCCTGCGCGCGTACGATCTGGATTTCACCGGCGGCGCGAAAGTCATGGGCATCCTCAACGTGACGCCCGACTCGTTTTACGATAGCGGAAAGTACGCGGGCGTCGACCGTGCGCGCGCCCGCGCCGCCGAAATGGTCGAACTCGGTGCGGACGTGATCGATATCGGCGGCCAATCCTACGCACACTGGAATCCGACGATTGCGGCGGAAGAAGAACGCGCGCGGGTGGTGCCCGTCGTCGAAGCGCTGGTGCGCGACGGGATCGGCGTGCCGCTCTCGATCGATACGTGGAAGAGTTCGGTCGCCGAAGCGGCACTGGCTGCGGGCGCGGATCTGATCAACGACTGTAGCGGCCTCGCCGACGCCGAGCTGGCCGGCGTCGTGGCGCGCTACGACGCCGCGCTCGTGGTCATGCACCTCAAGGGCGAACTCAACGTCCGCGCCGCCGCCTACGCGTATGCCGACGCGCAAGCGGAGATTTCGGATTTCCTGCGCGAGCGGCTCGACCGGGCGCGCGCCGCGGGCGTCGCCCCGGAGTCGTTGATCGTCGATCCGGGCCTGGAGTTCGGCAAGGAGCCCGAAACGGATCTGGAGATCCTCGAACGGTTCGGCGACCTGCGGGCGCTNNGCCGGCGCGCGTCTGGTGCGCGTCCACGACGTGGCCGAGACCAAAGAACTGGCGCGCATGCTCGCGGCGGCGCTGCCCGCGGGCCGGGCCGCGCTGCACGTCGCCCCGGCGATGCCCGGCACGCCGGGCGGAACCCTATCGACGGCGAAACTCGTCTAGAGGTGGATATGCATACCGTGTACGTCGGCGTCGGGTCGAACCTCGGCGACCGCCAGGGCAACATTTTGCAGGCTCTGCAAAAGCTGCGCGCCCGCTGCGGCGTCGAGGCCGTTTCCGCCTATTACGAGACGCCGCCGCTGGCCGGGGCCGAAGGCCCCGCATTTCTCAACGTCGCGGCGCGGCTCACGACCGACCTCGAACCGGTCGAGTTCGAGCGCTTCGCGCGCGCGGTCGAGGTCGGCGTCGGCCGGCAGCGCGCGCGGCACTTGGCGGCGCGTCCGATCGATATCGACATCCTGGCCATCGACGCGCTGGCCCGCGACTTCGGCCGCTTCGAAGTGCCCCATCCGTATTTGGCCGCGCGGCCGTTCAACCTGATTCCGCTCGCCGAAATCGCACCGGGCCTCACCCTGCCCGGCCACGCGAAGACCGTCGCGGAATTGGCCGCCGCGGCCGACGCGCGCGGCATCTCGCGAAAAGTACGGTCCTTGAATTTCTTGGCCAATCGCCAAGAGGACGAACCCGACGTCAAGCTCTCGATCGCGCGCGCCGGCGTTTCCAGCGTAAAGCGTCAGGTGCGCTTGGCGCTCGACGGCAAGACGACCGTCTTCAACGGCGAGTTCACCATGGTCGCCGACCTCGCGCCCGACAAAGCCGGCGTGCACATGTCGCGCTTCTCCGAGTTGCTCGAGGAGGCGTTGCTCGACGTGTTGGCGCGTAGCGAGCCCGCGGGCCGCATCGAGGACGTGGTGGCCACGGTGGCCCGCGAGATCGTCGATTCGCAGAAGGCGCTGCGCGCCGACGTGCGGCTGCGCGCCGATTTCGGGCTCGAGCGCTGGACGCCGGTCAGCGGCAAGCGCGGTGANNGCCTGCCCCTGCGCGCAACTGATGATCCGCGAACATTCGCTGGTCGAGTTGCGCGAAGCCGGCTTCAGCGAGGCCGATGCCAATCGCGCGCTCGACGCGCTGCCGGTCGCGACGCACAACCAGCGCGGGCGCGGCGCGATTCTGTTGGGCACCAAGAGCGGACGCGACGCCGAGATCCGCGCCGAAGACCTCGTGGAAATCGTCGAGAACTCCATGTCGAGCGAGACGTACGATCTGCTCAAGCGTCCCGATGAGTTCTTCATCGTGAACAAGGCGCACCACAATCCGAAATTCGTGGAAGACGTGGTGCGCGGCATCATGGCGCCGCGCGCTCGACGTGTACGGCGATTTTCCCGACGAAACGTTCATCTCGTCGACGCAGATCAACTTCGAGTCGATCCACAAGCACGACGCGCTGGCCGAGGCCTTCGGCACGTTCGGCGAACTGCGGCACGAATTGCGCACGGGCGAGCACGCGACCGAGAAGACCGATCTCGCGACCTGGCTCGGCGCGAGAAGCACCGCGGTCCTCGCGTAGTAGACGTGGAAATTTGGGCTTCGCCCGAGCCCACGTTCGCGCGCATCTCCGCGGATGCCACGCGCGACCAGCTCGCCGAAACGGGCCACGAGGCGCGCGACGGCGACATCGCCCTGCTCGGGTCGCTCGGCGTTCGCGCGTCGCGGTATCCGGTGCTCTGGGAGAAGTGCGCGCCGCACGCGGGCGTCGCTCCCGACTTCACCTGGGCGCGGCGGCGCCTCGAGGCCTTGCGCGACGAGGGCATCGAGCCGGTGGTCACGCTCGTGCATCACGGCAGCGGCCCCGGCTACACGAGCCTCGTCGATCCGGGATTTCCCGAGGCGTTGGCCGCCTACGCCGGAGAAGCGGCGCGCGCTTTCCCCTGGGTGCGCCGCTGGACGCCGATCAACGAACCGCTGACGACGGCCCGGTTCTCGACGCTGTACGGCAATTGGTACCCCAACGGCCGCGACGACGACGTCGCCTTCGGGCACGCGATCGTGTACGAAGCGCTGGGCATCCTGCTCGCGATGGAAGCGATCCGCGCGCACGCGCCCGCAGCGGAGCACGTGCTCACCGAGGATCTGCAGAACTTCACGCCGGTCGACACCGATCCGCACACGCTCGCGACCGTGGCGCACCAGCGCGAACGCCGCTATCTGTCGGCCGAATTGTTGATGGGCCGCATCGTCGCAGGCCATCCGATGCATGCCTATCTCACCGGCACGTGCGCCGTCGCGCAGGCGCTGCTCGACCGGATCGCGGCGCATGCCTCGCCCCCCGACGTGATGGGTTGGAATTATTATCCGAATTCCGAGCGCGTCTTCACCGCGGCCGACGGCTATGTGAGCGACGTCCCGCGCGTGGTGGTGGCGCCGGGCAGCCTCTCGGCCGAACGCATGTTGCGCGCCGCGTACGACCGGCTCGGCTTGCCCTTCGGCTTCTCCGAGGTGCACGTCAATGCCGGCGAGCGCGGCCGCATTCGCTGGCTCGCACAACGGCGCGACGAACTCGCGCGCATCGCCGCCGACGGCCTGCCGGTGCGCATGCTCGGCGTGTGGGCCGCGTTTGGCCTCGTGGATTGGGATTCGCTCTTGCTGCGCCGCGAGGGGTATAGCGAAGACGGCGTCTTCACGTTCGCCGCACCCGACGCGACGCCGCGCGAGACCGCGCTGACGGAGGCCGTTCGCGCGCTGGCCGCCGGACGCGCGTTCGACGTGCCCGAGGAATTGGGCTGGTGGGAGACGCGGGGCACGCCCGACGGGCGCCTCGCACCGCTCGGCACCGCACGGTAGACTCCAGCGTGCGCTTCGATTGCATCGTCGCGGGTTCTCACCTGCGCTACGCGGGCGTGTGGCAACGCCCGCAGCAATTGCTCTCGCGGATGGCGCGGCGCGTTCCCGTGCTCGTCGTCGAAGAGCCGTTCTTGGGCGCGCACGACGGCGAACACCGTGAGACGCGCGGCGCACTCGAGGTGCTCAGGCCGATCCGCACGACGTTCGACGTCGAACGCGTCGACGGCGCGACGGTTGCGGCGGTGAAGGCGTGGGTCGGAGCGCGCGCGCCGCTGATCTGGCTCTATTCGCCGATGTTGCTCGCGCTCGCCGAGGCGTTTCCCGACGCACCGCTGGTCTACGATTGCATGGACGAACTGGCCGCTTTCGCCTTCGCACCGCCCCAGATGAAGGCGCTCGAACGCGACCTCTCCGCGCGTGCGAACCTGATCTTCACGGGCGGCCGCTCGCTGCACGAAGCGCGCAAGGCCCTCGGGGCAAAGGTGAAGCTGTACGAGAGCGGCGTCGAGTTCGCGCGCTTCGCCGAGGCCGCGCGCATCGCGCCGCACGCGCTCTACGCGCACTTGCCGCGGCCGGTCTACGGCTACTTCGGCGTGATCGACGAACGCTTGGACCTCGAGGTGCTCGAGGCGCTCGCGCGCAGCGAGGCGCAGACCGTGATGGTCGGCCCGGTGGTCAAGATCGATCCCGCGGTGTTGCCGCGCCGGCCGAACGTTCACTTCACGGGCGCGGTCGACTATGCGGAATTGCCCGCGTTCCTGGCGGGCTTCGACGTCGCGCTCTTGCCCTTCGCACGCAACGCGGCGACGGCCAATATCTCGCCGACCAAGACGCCGGAGTACCTCGCCGGCGGCAAGCCGGTCGTCTCCACGCCGATCGCCGACGTCGTTGCCGGCTGGGGCGACGTGGTCGAGGTCGCGGAGACGCCCGCAGCGTTCGCAGCCGCCTGCGCGGCCGCGGCCGCCGCACCCGATGCCGCACGCATCGCGCGGGGCACGGAACGCGCGCGCGGTGCCGGCTGGGACGCCATCGCCGAGCGCATGTGGATCGACCTCTGGGATGGGCAGGCCGGCTAGCCGATACTCAAGGGGACGTGCGCCGAGCCTCCCACCTGGAAACGATCGACGGCCTGCGGGCGCTGGCCGTGCTGGCGGTGCTCGGGTATCACGCGCTCGTGCACGCCTGGACGGGCACCGCTCCGGCCTGGATCGCCTGCGGAGCGCGGGGCGTCGATCTCTTCTTCGCGATCTCGGGTTTCTGTCTGGCCTTTCCGTATCTGCGCGCGTACCGGAGTGCCGGCGTGCTCGAGATCGGCTATGGCCGCTTCATGGTGCGCCGCATCGCGCGCATCGTACCGCCGTATCTCGCCGCGCTCGCGCTCTTCGCGCTGCTCTCGCTGACGAGCTTCGGGTTGCCGACGGCGCCCGGCGTGCACTTGACGCCCGCGGCCGCGCTACGCGAATTGGGGTTGGAGAGCGTCTTCTTGACCGACATGTCGCCCGCGTACGACGCCTCGTTCTGGACGCTCGGCGTCGAGATGCGCTGGTATCTGCTCTTTCCTTTGCTGCTCGAACTCTACGTGCGCTCGCGCATGGGCTTCTATCTCGTGGGCGGCCTGTGCTACGCGCTCTATTTCCTCACGCCGTGGAGCGTGGCCGACGAAGGTACGCTGCCGTGCTTCATGCTCGGCATCGTCGCCGCCGATCTCCACCTCGCGAAGAGTCCGCTGCGCCGGTTTGCGCCCGTCGTCGCGGTCGTCACGCTCGCGGCCGCGGCGTTGTGGCAGTCGCGCGTGGATTGGGTCGATCACGGCAACCCGCTCTGGCACGCCGCGGCCTTTTCACTCGTCGTCGCCTCGGGTTCGGGCCTCTTCGCGCGCGCGTTGCGCTGGAAAGCGCTGGCCTTCACGGGCGTCGCGTCGTATAGCATCTATTTGATTCATCAGCCGGTGCTCGACGCGCTCGCCGCGGCGGGCGCACCGGCCCCGGTCGCCGCCGCCGCGGCCTTGGCCTGCGGCTTCGCGTTCTACTTCGCGGTCGAACGTCGCGCGCTCGACCCGCGCTTCCGCAAGCCCGCCGAGGCACTGCTTTCGAAGGTGCTGACGCCGCTGCTCAAGAGACCGATTCGAGCCGTTCGATCCGGCTCTTGAGCGAGGGGTGCGAGGAGAAGAGCACCTCCATCCAACGCGGCTGCTCGTCTTCGGCCATGTTCTTGTCGCGCAAGCGCCTGAAGGCCGCAGCGCCGGAGTGCGCGGCGCCGGTCGCTTCGAGCGCGAACCCGTCGGCGGCGCGTTCGCGCGAGCGCGAGAAGGCCGCGAGCGCGGGTCCCGCCGCGAGCGTCAGGAACGACGCCGCGAAGAACGTGCGGGCCAAGCCCAGCGTCGAATCGAGCGGCGTGCCGTCGCGACCGGCCACCGCTCGCGCACCGAAGAAGACGAACGCGGCGGCGGCGGTGCCGCCCGCGACCGAACGCCACACGTCGCGACTGACGTAGTGACCCAGTTCGTGGGCGACGACGAAGACCGTTTCGTCTTCCGCAAAATCGCGCAGCAAGGTATCGCCCAGCACGATCCGCTTCGAACCGAAGAGTCCGGTGACGTAGGCGTTGGCCTTCTCCGTCTGCTTGCTCATGTCGACGCGTAAGATCTTCGCATCGCCGGCGCCGTAGCGCGCGGCGAGCTCGCGCAGCTTGACTTCGAGCGGACCGTCCAACGGTTCGAAGGTGTTGAAGAGAGGCGCGATCAGGTTGGGCATCAACACGTTGGCCAGCACCAGCAACGGCAGCGCGCCGCCCGTTGCGAGCAACGGCCACGAGCGCGGCGCCTTGGCGATCGCCGTCGCCAGCAATTCGAGCAGCGGCAGCGAGATCGCGGTGGAGACGGCAAAGCTCTTGACCTGATCGACCGCCCAATCGCGCCCGCTCTGCTTGCTCAAAGCGTAACGCCGTTCGAGCACGTGTCCCTCGACGTAGTTCGCCGGAACGTCGAGCAGCGCGCTGAGGGCCATGCCGCCGGCCAACAGGCCCAGACGGCGCAGGCGCGGTTCGCCGCCGGCGGGCGGCGCGAGCGCCTCCGCAGCGGGCCCGTAGGCGAGCGCGCCGAGTTGCGCGAGCGAGCGTGCGATGCCTGCGAGCATCAGGCGCCGGCGCAGCCTGCCGTAGGCTTTGGGATCGGGTTCCAACGGAGCCTGCTTGGCGCGCAGGTCCGCGAGCGCTTCGAAGGCGCGAGTGGTGGCGTAGCCGAGCGCGAATCCGCCCGCGGCTCCGATGATTAGCCGGCGCATGGCCGAAGTCGTACGCCGTGCGACGCTTCGTCAACTGCCGGGCCTACGCTTTCGATCCCGTCGTTCGTGATTATCGGGTGTGCGACGAGATGGCGATCGACGGCTCGACCATCCTCGCCGTCGGCACCGGCTTGGCGGGCGCGAACGTCGCCACGGTCGACCTCGACGGCGCGACCGTCGTGCCGGCCTTCGCCGATTGTCACCTGCACCTGGTCGAAACCGGGCTGAGCATCGGGCCGCGCGACCTCGGCGGGGTTCGCGACGCGGCCGAGTTCGCGCGGCGCGTGGCCGCGTTGCCCGCCGACGGTGCGGTGTTCGGCGCGCACTACGACGAGTCGCTCTGGCACGACGGCGCGCAGGCTGGGGCGGCGCCGCTCGAACGCGCCTTCCCCGACCGGACGGCGATGCTCATTCGCATCGACGGCCACTCGTCGCTGGTCAACCGGCATACGCTTGCGGAATTAGCCCTCGATCCCGCGCTCGAAGGCATCGAACGCGACGCGGACGGTGCGCCGACCGGACGCCTCTTCGCGGCCGCGAATTGGGCCGCGCAAGCGAAGTTCTACGCGCTCTTGCCCGAGCCTCAACGCCGCTCCGCAATAGCCGATGCGCTCGAACTCGCGCTCTCGCGGGGCGCCGTGCACCTGCACGCGCAGTTGATGGGACTCGATTCGCGCGAAGCCTATGCCGACGAGATCGAGACCTTGCGCGGGCTCGGGCGCGCGAAGTGGCATCCCAAGATCTGCGAGCGCGATGCGGCGCTCGCGCGCGATCTGGGATTGCCCTACGTCGGCGGGGACGTCTTCCTCGACGGTTCGCTCGGCAGCGGTACCGCGGCACTGTGCGCGCCCTATTGCGACCGCCCCGGAAACGGACGGCTGGCGCTCGACGACGACGCGGTGCACGCGTTCTTCGCCGAGGCCGACGCGCTCGGAATCGCGGCCGGCGTGCACGCGATCGGCGATCGCGCGATCGAGCAATGTTTGTCGGCCTGGGAGCGCGTCGCGCGCGACAACGGCGGCCGGCTGCGCGCGCGCCATTTCATCGAGCACTTCGAGCTGGCGAGCGCGGACCAGATCGAGCGCGTCGCCGCACTCGGCTTGTATCTCTCCATGCAGCCGCAGTTCGATGCGCTCTGGGGCGCGCGCGGCGGCATGTACGACGCGCGACTGGGCTCCGAACGCGCGCGCGGCATGAATGCGCTCGCCGCGGCGCTCGCAGCCGGTGCGACGCTCTGCGGCGGCGACGACAGTCCGGTCTGCGCGCTCGCGCCGCTCGAGGGCATGGCGGCCGCTTGCGCGCATCACAATCCGCTCTCGCGCTTGACGCCGCTGCAGGCGCTGACGATGTACGCATACGATGCGGCGCGTCTGGGTTATGCGGAAGACAGCACGGGCGCGCTCGCGCCCGGCTTCGATGCGGATTTCGTGGTGCTCGACCGCGATCCGTTTGCGCAGGGAGACTTTGCCGGCACGAACGTGCTCGAGACGTGGGTGCGCGGCGAACGCGTCTACGCCGCATCCGCGCGGACGGGCTCGAGCGCCTAGATCAGCGAGATCGTCTCGGTCTTCTTCGGTTGCGCGGCAAGTGCCGCGAGCAGCGAACGCGCCAGGTCGTCGGCGACCGGATCGTCGAGTTCGTCGAGTTTGCCCGCATCGGCGATGGCCATCAGTTCCGGCCGCAGCGGAATGCGCGCCAGCACCGGCGCCTTGGCGAGATCGGCGACCTGATCGGCGTAGCTCGGGCCGAAGACGTCGTACCGCACGCCGGTGTCGGGCGCGACGAAGTACGACATGTTTTCGACCACGCCCAAGATCGGGCGCTTCAACTGATGGATCAGGTTCGCGGCCTTGCGCACGATCATCGTGGCCAGCGCCTGCGGCATCGTGACCAGTACCACGCCATCGATCGACAGCGATTGCAGCACCGTCAAGGGTGCGTCGGAGGTTCCCGGCGGCAAGTCGACGAGCAGCACGTCGAGGTCGCTCCACAGCGTCTGTTCGTAGAACTGGCGGATGACGCCGGAGAGGATCGGACCGCGCCAGACCATCGCCGTGTCTTCCTCGGGCGTCAGCAGGTTGGAACTGACGACCTCGATCGCCGAGCGGGTCAACGCGGGCACGAAGAGCGGCCGCGGCTGGGCGCTGCTGTCCTGCGGGTCGCGTTCCATGCCCAGCGGCTCGCGCAGGCCGAAGAGGCGCGGGATCGACGGACCGGTGATGTCCGCATCGAGGATGCCCACGCGCAGATTCGCGCGGCGCAGGCCGACGGCGAGCATTCCGGTGGTCAGCGACTTGCCGACCCCGCCCTTGCCGGACATGACCGCAACCACGTGCTTGAACGGTGCGCGGCGTGCGAACGCCCCGGGCGCCCGCTTCTCCGGACGGCGATCCTCGTTCATGATCGTGGGCACCCGGCCCGAGAGCCGAGCCTGGGTCAGCGCTGCCAGAATGGGTTCGACCCGCAACCCGTGTGCCGAAGCTCCCTGTTCGAGAGTCTCATTGGCATTGACCGCACACCCCGTGCAACCCAAACCAAAGGCCGACAGCACGTCTTGGGCTATCGGCAGGGCTGCAACCAGTTCGCGCAGATTGGTCTGCGGAGAGATTTCTACGTACGGCATGACGCGGCGGCTACAACACAGCGGGCCGCGTCCGGGTTACAATCGGTGCGTGTCGCGCGGCGAGACCGCCGGCCCGACTGTGGACACATTGAAGAAGGAAGGAACACCATGGCAGCCTTCGGATCGCTGACGATTCCCCTCGAAATAACCTCATCGCAGGCGAGGGAAGACGCCCTCAAGGTGCTCAACCAGACGCCCGGTGCGGAGGATGTCTCGATCGATGCCGCCGGAACCGCGTCCTTGAAGCTGCAGTTTCCGGGCAACATCGATGCGTTGATCGGGAAGCTCCGCGGCAAGCGCGTCCTCGAGGGCCTGCCCTTGCTGACGGTCTCGGTGCCCGTCAAGCCGATGATCGAGCACATCGATGCGGCCGACGTGCTGGAGCGGCTGCGCGCCTCCGCGACGCTCTCCAACGTCGTCTACGACGGCGCCACCGTGTCGGCCACCGCGATCGCCACGACCTCCGCGCTCCGCTACATCTTCGAAGAAGTCGTCAATGCGGGGCTCATGCCCGTCGATTTCCCGACCGTCGCCGGGAGTTTGGAGTTCGTCCTCTGATCGCGACTGCCGATCCCGACGTTCTCGTCGTCGGAGCTGGTCCGGCCGGCCTCGCAGCCGCCAAATTTCTCGCAGAAGCCGGTAAGTCGGCCGTGGTCATCGAGCGTCGCACGATGGCCGGCGGCAAGCTTTCGTCGTGGCGCGATCGCGACGGCGACTGGATCGAGAGTGGCCTGCACTCGTTCTTCGGCGGCTACGACCACGTGCACAAGCTGCTCGAAGACGTGGGCATCTCGCACCACGTCCTCTGGCAGCCGCATACGCTGACCTGGGCGTTCCCGCCCGGCTTCAGCAACCGTTGGGATTCCACGGACCCCGTGTTCGAAGAGTTCCACTTCGTCGATCTGCCCGCGCCGCTCAACGGCGTGGGTGCCGTGTTGAAGGGCAAGTACGTCTTCAATACGGTCGAGAAGCTGCTCTTCGCCAAGGGCACGCTTCCCGTGCTGTTGGGCGATCACGAGTACGCCGAGCGTCAAGACGACATCAGCTACTCGACGTGGCATCGCGCCCGGGGCATGAGCGAGCACATGTTGCGCGCCTTCTTCGCGCCGATGTCGCTGGCGCTGAACTTCACCTCGATCGACCAGATCTCGGCCGAAGCGATGCTGCGCGTGATGGCCTACTTCGCCTCGAGCAAGAACGCCAGCCGGGCCGGCTTCCTCGACGGACCGCCCTCGGAGCGCTTCGTCAAGCCGATCGTCGAGCACATCGGCGCGCGCGGGCAGCAGGTACACCTCAGCGCGGGCGCCGCCGAATTGATCTTCGAAGGCGACCGCGTGGCGGGCGTCAAGACGCTCGACGGCCGGGAGTACCGCGCCGAGGCCACGATCCTCGCGGTGCCCGTGCACAATGCGGCGCGGCTGCTGCCGGCGGAGATGCTGCGCGATCCGCTCGTCCACGGCGTGGGCAAGCTCACCTCGAGCCCGATCATCAACGCGCACCTCTGGTTCGACCGCCCGGTGTCGCGCTTCACCAACCTGATCTTTGCGCCGGGGACGATCCTGCCGGTGCACGCCGACCTGGGTCAGGCCTCGGCCGGGTACGAGTGGCCGGGTAAATCGTTCATCGAGGTCTGCGTGGCCCCGGCCGACGATCTGATCAAACAGGACGACGAGACGGTGATCGGCCGCGTGCTCGACGACCTGCACAAACTGTATCCGCTCGCCTCGCGCGAGAACCTCGTCAAAGCCAAGCTCGTACGCATTCCGCGCAGCGTCTACCGGGCAAGTCCGGGCGCCGAACGGTTGCGACCAGGCGCGCGGACGCCGGTGAGGAATCTGTTTCTGGCTGGTTGTTATACCAACCATCGTTTCCCCGCGAGCTTGGAAGGGGCTGTCAGGAGTGCGCGAGTCGCCGTCGACCTGGCCTTGGAGCAGGTCGGTGTTCGAACGTAAGTCCGAGATCCTCGCATCGAGCGAAGCGCCGCTGCATGCGGCGGCGCCCGAGCTTCGTGCTGCATACGCGACCTGCCGCGAAATCACGAGCGTCGCCTCGAAGACGTTCTATTTGGCCTCGCTCTTCCTCAATCCGGAGCGCCGGCGCGCGGTCTGGGCCGTGTACGCGGTCTGTCGCACGGCCGACGACATCGTCGACCGCACGGCGCCGCCGGCCGAACGCCTCGCGGCGATCGACGCCCTCGAGCGCAAGCTGCTCGACGCGCTGAGCGGGAATGCGAGTGAACCGATTTTCCTGGCCTACGCCGATGCGGCCGCCAGATACGACATCCCGCTCGACCCGGCGCTCGCACTCTTGCGCGGAGCGCGCATGGACGTGACCGTCAGGCGCTACGCGACCTTCGAGGAGCTGTGCGATTACTGCTACCTCGTCGCATCGACGGTGGGCCTGTTGGTGTCGCCGATCCTCGGCTTCGCTTCGCCCGAAGCGCTCGAGTACGGCATCACCTTGGGCCGGGCCATGCAACTGACCAACATTCTGCGCGACGTCGGTGAAGACGCGCTGATGGGCAGGATATACCTTCCTGCGGAAGACCTGCAACGCTTCGGTTACCCCGAGCAGGCCATCTTCGAAGGCGTGGTCGACGAGCCGTTCACCGAGATGATGCGCTTCCAGATCGAGCGCGTCCGCGCGCTCTACGCCCAGGCCGAGCCCGGCATCGCCCTGCTCGCGCCCGAGTCGCGCTACACCGTCAAGCTAGCCCTCTCGCTCTACAGCCGCATCCTGCGCTCGATCGAGCTGAATCGCTACGACGTCTTCACCAAGCGCGCCTACGTCCCGCTCCGTTCGAAGATCGTCACCGCGTTAGGGCTAGCCCTAACGCGGTGACGATCTTCTAGAAGGCCAGATTCGGCCCAGGCCGTCGTTGCGGGCGGCCTCATGTACTCCAACGTACACATCGGCCGCCCGCGCCTAGGCCCGGGCCGAATCTGACCTTCCTCACGCTGGGTGGTCGGCTGTGCGTTGAGTGGGCTGGCTGGGCGGCTTCGCCGCCGACGCGTTTCGGGCGGCCGGGCTGGACGGCTTCGCCGCCGACGCGGTTCCCTTTGCGTCTATGCTTGCTTCTTTTTTGAGTCCGCGCTGCGCTGGGCGGGTCGGTGGGGAGGCGGGATTTGGGCTGGGCCGAGGCGCGGGCGGCCGATGTGTACGTTGGAGTACATGAGGCCGCCCGCAACGACGGCCCAGCCCAAATCCCGCCCCCCCCACGGCGTGACCTTTCTCACGACTCGCGCCGTGCCGGCCCGCTACGCTGATTTGGTCCTTCCGGGGGCCTCAGGTCGTAGTCGTAGCGTCGGCTACAGCATCGGATGACCCGGGTCGGATAACATGAGCGCATGTGAGGGTCATTCGTGACCCGGCACTCCAGAAAGATTTAGGGGGTACCGCCTTCATGGCCAGCTTAGAACCGGCGGGAGCCGGCGTTTACGAAGTCGGCAACGATCAAGTCCCGGAAGCATACCGCGGCTTCTTCGACAACGCCGACTGGACCCAGCATACACTCACGGTGTATGGATCGTGGGTTTTCTTCATCGTCGCAGTCTTAGCGCACGTGTTCACGTGGCTCTGGCGTCCGTGGTAGGGGAGAGACACGAACAATATGACACACCGTAAGAACTACAACTTCCAAGCGGTCTTGGGCGCGTATGCCGGGGCCGGCCTCGTGGTGGCATTCTTGATCCACTTCATCGTACTGAGCTCGCCGAAGTACAATTGGATCTTCCCGCAGACGGCGGTCAGCGCACCTGCCCCTGCTCCGGGTGCCAAATAGCGCAAGTGCGCTAGAATTGATTCGGCGACGGAACGCGCCACCGCGCGTGTCCTTGGGGTAGAGAGGCAGATCATGCTCAGTTTCGAAGGCGTCTATCGCAAGCGCGGAGGTACGCTCCTCTCCGGATTGTTCGGCTCGGATCCGTTCGACTTTTGGGTCGGGCGGTTCTACGTCGGACTCTTCGGAGCGATTTCGCTCGGCGCCACGTTCCTCGGGATTGCCGTCATCGCATTCGCGATCTCGCGAATCGGTGACGGCGATCTCGCTCGCGTTACCATTACCGCCCCACTCAGAGAGTACGGGCTGGGGTTCGCCGGCTTCGATCAGGGCGGCGCGTGGCAAACGATCGTCATCTTGGCGACGGTTGCATTCGCGGCGTGGGCTCTGCGCGAGGTCGAGATTTGCAGAAAGCTCGAGATGGGCTATCACGTGCCCATCATGTTCAGTTTTGCAATTTCGGCGTGGCTCGTGCTGCAGGTCATTCGTCCGCTACTCATGGGCTGTTGGTGCGAAGGTTTCGACCTCGGCTTCACCGGCCACCTGACCTGGGTTTCGAATACGGGTTTCCGCTATCAGAACTTCTACCTGAATCCGTTCCATGCGTTCGGCGTGCTCGGGTTCTTTCTGACGGCGATGGTGCTGGGCATGCACGGAAGTGCCATCCTCGGCACCTACAACACGGATCCCGATCCGGTTAAGGAAACGTCCAACGTCGACAACTTCTGGCGCGACTACATCGGCTACTCGATCGGCGAGCTCGGCATCCACGTGTTGGGTTTCTGGCTGGCGATCTACACGCTGATCATGTCGGACCTCTGCATCCTGACCTCGGGTACCGTCGTCAAGGACTGGGTCGACTTCTGGCACTTCTCCATTCCTTGGTTCCACTAGAGGCGCGATAGCATGCCTACCGTCATCGCTCGCCCCGGCCTGCCGCCGTTTGAGACGCCCGAACCGAGTCCGCTCGACGGTGGTCTCGGCTGGCGCATCGGCACCCCGTTCCACGTTCCGTTTCTCGCGCGCTTCGGCGTATCGACGCAGCTCGGAACCATCTGGCTCGGTTTCTGGGGCGTGCTCTCCGTAATCTTTTTCTTCGCCGGGTTGGCGATCGAGACGGCCGGCGGCATCTACCAGATGCAAGGCAACGTCTTGATGATGGTCAAGTACTTTGCGAACGTTCAGGTGCTCCCGCCCGAGGGTTTGGGCATGCCGCACTCGTTGCAAGACGGCGGCTTCTGGATCGGCACGCTGACCTGCTGGGCGCTCTCGGTCATCTGCTGGGCGGCGCGCTGCTACGAGCGGCTGCTCCGCTTCCAGTGGCGACCGTATCTGTTCTTCGCGTACATGTCGGCGATTCTGTTGACCTCGACCATCTGGGTCTTTCGCCCGCTGGTCATGGGTTCGTGGGCCGAAGCCCCTGGACTCGGCTTGAACTCCGACCTCGACTGGGCGCAGAACTTCAGCGTCCTCTGGGGCAACTTGTACTACGACCCCTGGCACATGCTCGCAATCTTCTTCTTGTTCGGTTCGACCATGCTCTGGGGCATGCACGGTGCGACGATCCTCGCGACCGCGGCCGAGGGCAGCCACAAGGAAGTCGCCGAGATCAAGGACATGCACTCGGGCTCTCACAAGTCGATGCTGTTCTGGCGCTGGACGATGGGCTTCAACGCGAACCCCAAGACGATTCACGACTGGCTCTGGTGGTTCTCCGTCGGCACCGTGCTGTCGTCGTCCATCGGCATCATCACCACCGGCACGGTCACGCACGACTGGTACGTGTGGGGCGTGGACCACGGCTGGGTGCAGCAGTACGGACCGATCACGCGTGACGCGATCAACGGCCGGCCCGAGCCGCCGCCGATCAGATCGAAGCCGGAACAGGCGAACAACAACTTCTTGACCGGTGGACCGACGGTGGGCGCGCCTGCCCCGGCCCAAGGACAACAGTAGACATGCGTAAACTTCTCGGACCCTTGGTCATCGCGCTCACGCTCGTCGTCGCGAGCGTCGTGCAAGGCCTCTTCGGCACCGGCGCCCGCGCACAGAGCGCGAAGCCGCCGGCGCCGGCGGTGGTCGCGCAAAGCGACGCGCCCGCGGCGGGCGCGCCTGCAGACGCGCAGCCGGCCTCGGAAGGCAACAATGCGGCGCAGCTCGGCACCGAAAACGACTTGTTCGCGGAACGCATCTACAAGCACGTGTACGGTCCCACCGATCAGTCGAAGCCGCTGGATTTCAGCACCCAACCAGCCTCCGTTCCGCATACGTACGTGCCGGGCAAACTGTACAACGTGCAAGTGCTCAAGGGCTACACCTATGCGACGTTGCTCGGACAGATGGCCGCCTACACCTCGGCGCTCGGCGTGCAGTGCACGTACTGTCACAACACGACCAACTATGCGTACGACACACCCACGAAGAAGATCGCGCGCACGATGCAGATCATGTCCAACGGCGTGACCACGGCTTGGATCGAACCGGTGAAGAAGGCATATCCCAACTACGCGGTCACCGGAGCGGTCGGCTGCGTCACGTGCCATCGTGGCCAGGTGAACATCGGCGTGCACTACAACGTCGTTCCGGTGCAGTATCTGTTGAACCACAACAAGTCGACGAAGCAAGCCGGCTCCGTGGTCAACTCGATGTATTCGGCGGCGCGATCGCTGGGCGTGAACTGTTTGTTCTGCCACAACAGCGCCGACTTCGTGACGCTTCAGTACTACCCGACCAACCAAATCGCGCAACGCATGTGGGCCATGGTCGACGACATCAACCACAAGTATTTGCCCGCCGACATCAAGGCCGTCACCTGCTACACCTGCCATCAGGGGAACCAGTGGCCGACGGCGCTCGTCGAGGCAGGTTTGAACCAATCTCCGGTGCAACCGATTGCTGCACACCCCGAGGTCCATCTGAATCCCGGGGCGCATTTAGCATCGGGGGCCGCGCCGTAGTTGGATCTGTTCTGGAGTTTACCGAGCGCCACGATCATTACAACGTCGAGCGGACAGGAACGTCCGCTCGACGCTCTGCTGGCTGCCGGCGTTTCGCGCCGGTACGAACACGGCGCGGTAATCTCCGACCCTGAGTCTCGTCCCGAACGTACGTTCTACTGCAGATCGGGCACGCTCAAGGTCACCAAACTCTTGGCGAGCGGCCGTGAAATTCTGATCACGATCCTGCAGACGGGATCGCTGTGGAGCGATCGTGCGCTGCTCAACGGCTACTGGCGCGAAGTCTTCATCGAAGCCATGGAACCCAGTGAAATCCTGGCCTTGGAGAACGCTTCGTTCGAGGTGTTCGTGCGCAGCCGCCCCGAGTTGCTCGGAGCCTTCATGGCTCGCATCTCGGAACAGGTCAGCGACGCCCTGACCCTGCTCGACGACTTCCGCGGCCGCGACGTCGCATCGCGCTTGGCGCGGGTGCTGATCAAGTTCTCGGAGCAGTACGGCGTGCCCACGGACAACGGCGTGCGCATCGACCTGCCCGTCACGCATCAAGACCTGGCCAACATGATCGGCACCGCGCGCGAGACGGTCTCCCGCAACATGGCCCGCTTCCGCCAAAAAGGCTACGTAGGCGAAGCCGCCGGCAGTCAAAACCTAGAGATCCTCAATCTCGGCTCCCTCGAGAGTCTCATCGTCTAGGAGCCTACAGCTCCTAGACCCACCAGCGTTTCGCCCCGGGCATCGTTGCCGGGGTTCATGTGCGGAGCACGCTTCGCTCGCCGCCGCCTCGTCCCGAACGAAACGGCCGGGGCTCGCACCCGACTCGGCGACGGTCCCCGGCGCCGCACCGGGTGGTCATCTGCTTCCCTACGGTGGGGTGATAGTCGTCACGGCCTCCGCCGCCTGGACATTTTAGGATGGTCGAGGAGGGTCCGCATTGTCTCAGCTCGCTCAAGGAGTGATGCTCGAGCGTCGAGCGTCAAGCATTTGGACGAAGATCCATCCGATCTTCGCTCTGGGGCAGCTCTTGGCGTTCGTGGTCAGCGTGGGCTGCCTGGTCGCCTACTTCGTGGGCGCGGTGCCGTTCCACGTCGTGCACGTCTCGGTGCTGGTCAAGATCGGCCTGATGGTCGGCGCCGTGTTGACCGGCTCGTTCTGGGAGCACGACATCTATGGATTCTGGTGGTTCGCGCCCGATTTCATGATCGAAGACGTGATGACCCTGGTCGTCTTCATCATGCAGGCGTCGTACCTGTTCGTCGTGGCGCTGCACCCGCACCAGACGACCGCGATCATTTTGATCCTCTGCTTGGCCTACTCGGTCTACCTGGCCAACGTCGCGCAATACATTCACAAGACCCAGCGGGCGAAACAAGCCGCTGTCATCGAGAATTTGAAACGAGCCGCATGAGCGCAACCGCATCGCACGGACATCACGCCGCCTCCGTCAACGTCGAGCCGAGCGGTGAAGTCGCGCGGGTCGTCGTCTTTCCCGAGCCGGGAGGCATCGATTTTCGCCTCGCGTCTCTGCGCAAGCCGGGCGACGACGAGGTCGTCGTCGAGACGCGCTTCTCGTCGATCTCCGCAGGCACCGAACGTCTGCTGCACAGCGGCAAGTTGCCGGGCTTTCCCCAACTGCGCTTTCCGCTCGTGCCGGGTTACGAGGCCGCGGGCATCGTCATCTCGACCGGCAAGGACGTCACCGACGTTCGCGTCGGCGACGAGGTCTTCGTCGGCGGGGCCATGTGTTACACCGACGTGGCCTCGGCCTTCGGCGGCCAATCCTCGACGTTGATCAAGAAAGCGGCGCAGGTCGTTCAACTCAACGGCATCCCGCTGCAGCACGCGCCGCTGCTGGCCCTCGCGGCCACCTCGTTACACGGCGTCGCGCGCTTGGGCACGGTCGCGGGCAAACGCGTCGGCGTTCTGGGCATGGGCGCCATCGGTCAGTTTGCGGCGCTGTTTCTGCAAGCGCGCGGCGCTCGGGTCGTGGTGGCCGACGTGCGGCCCGAACGCCTTGTGGATGCGCCCGGGGAAAAGATCGATCTCTCGCGGAAAAATTTCGAAGACGCCGCCTACGATCTCGACGCCGTCATCGAAGCGACGGGCCGGCCGGAGGAAATCGCGCGCTGCGCGCGTGCGGTGCGTTCCGGCGGCCAAATCGTGCTCCTCTCCTATTACGACGAATTGACCACACCGTACGTCGATCTCTTCGTCAAGGAAGTCTCGTTGCTCGTCGCGCGCGAATGGGCGCACGTCGATCTCCTCGGCGCTCGCGACGCGTTCGCGAACCGTACAGTCGACCCGTCGCCGCTGGCCGGGTATGTCGTCGGCATCGACGACTACCAGGCGGCGTATCGTACGGCGTTCGGCGATCCAACCGTCTTGAAGGTGATACTCGCATGGGCGTGAGCAAGAACAGCACCACCGCAGTCTACGGCAAGGGCGGCGCGGGCAAGTCGTTTCTGACCAGCATGGTCGCCAAGACCCTGACCGAGCGCGAGAAGAAAGTGCTCCAAATGGGCTGCGACCCGAAGCACGACTCGGTCGTGACGCACTTCGGCGGGGCGTTCATTCCCACGGTGCTGGGCACATGGGCTCAGTTCCAGAAAGAAGGACGCGACGAAGAACTCGCGCCCGAGCACATCATCTTCAAGGGTGACGGCGTCTACTGCATCGAGCTGGGCGGGCCCGAGTCGGCGCGCGGCTGCGGCGGTCGCGGCATCACCTTCGGCTTCCAACTCCTCGAGAAGTGGGGCCTCTCGGAGTGGAACTTCGATTACATGCTGCTCGACTTCTTGGGCGACGTCGTGTGCGGCGGTTTCGGTACGCCGATCGCGCGCTCGATGGCCGACAAGTTGATCATCGTCTGCAGCAACGAAGGCCAGTCGATGTACGCTGCCAACAACATCGCCTCCGCGGTGCGCTACTTCGCCGATCAGGGCGGAAAGACGCGCGTGCTGGGGCTCTTCGTCAACAAGGACGACGGCTCGGGCAAGGCCGCCAAACTCGCCGANNTGGATCGGCGTGCCGGTGCTGGCCACCTTGCCGCTGCTTCCGCAAAACGAAGTGATCGTCGACGGCGTGCCGCATCCCGCGGTGCGTGCAGCCGTCGATAAGGTCATCTACGCGATCGACAACCAGGCGGCGCTCTACCCGAATAAGGTCGANNCTCTCCGGCAACGCCGCCGAGATGGACGGCACGGCGGTTACCGCCGACGAACTGTGGTCGTTGCCCGAGGTCGTCGCCGAACTCGAGAAGATTCCCAACGGCGGCCGTTTCGATCATCGCTACGTCGAAGCGGAGGCCGACGCGGAAAAGGAACTCGTACCCACGGTCGTGAGCGCCGGGGGCTTCGCGGTCCCCGCGGCCGACTGGTAAGGGAATGTCGAAGCAACCGTCCTCGATGTGCCCGGCGTTCGGCGCCATTCGCAATTTGCTGCGCATGGAAGACGCCATGCCGATCGTCATCTCGTCCGGCGACGGCTGCATGTACGGCCACACCTTCGTCGCGCATTTCTACGTGGCCAACCGTCCGGTGTTCTCGCCCGGAGTTTCCTCGGAGATGTGGGCCAAGGGCACCGTCTTCGACGAGCTCAAGGCGATGGTCTACGAGATCGCCGAGAAGCACGCACCGTCGCTGATCCCGATCTGTTCGCTGTGCGTCAGCGATACGGTCGGCATGCCCTTCGAGTTGTTGCCCAAGCAGATCGGCAATACCGAGATCGTCTACGTTCCGTTGCCGGCCTACAGCGTGCACACGCATGCCCGGGCCAAGGACATCGTGGTCGACTCGCTGGTCTGGCGCTTGCCGCCGCAGCGCAAGGCGCGCTCCGGCGTCAACTTGATCGGTGAAGTCTTTCCGAGCGATCCGATCAAGATCGACGAAGTCTTGCGCCGCATCGGCACGCACGTCAACACGCACGTGCCCGGGCCGCGCTGGGCCGACTACGTCGCGATGGTCGACGGCTCGCTCAACGCGCCGTTGCACCCGTTCTACAGCGATAGCGTCAAGCGCATGAAGATGAAGCAAGGCTTGCCCTTCGTCGACGGTGCGCCGGTGGGCATCGACGGCACCTACCACTGGATCAAGGACGTCGGCGAGGCGCTCAAACTCGATCCGGCCGTGGTCGAGGCGGTCGCCGCCGAAGAGCGCGACAAAGTCGTGCGCGCGATGGCCGACTACCCGCTCAAGGGCTTGACCTTCATGGTCGCCGGCTACGAGGGCCACGAGTTCTTGCTGGTGCGTCTGTTGATCGAGGCGGGCGCCAACGTGCCCTACCTCTCGACTTCCGTGAACACCAATCCGCTCGCGCGGGAAGAAGAGGCCTGGCTCAAGGAACACGGTTGCACCGTGCTCTACACCGCCAACTTCGACGATGAGATCGGCGCGCTCGAGGATCATCCCTACGACTGCGTCATCGGCACGACCCCGCTCTGCGCGCACGCCAAAGAGCTGGGCATTCCCGCGATCTACTACACCAACGCCATGGCCACGCGCTCGCTGATGTTCGCCGAAGGCGCGAGCGACATTCTCTCGCTGATCGTCTCGACGTACCGCAGCAAGGAGCGTTACGACAAGATCGCGCGCTTCTTCAGCGCCGACGGCGTTCCGCGCCGCACCTACAGTTCGTGGGCGCCGACGATCGACCTGACCCAGCATCTCCTGGCCAACGACGCCTTCGGACAACCGGCCGCGAAGCCGTAGTAAAGCGCATGTCTTTCAAGCAAGAACTCAAGAGCGACATCGTCAACACGCCGATCCGCAAACGCGTGACCGACCTCGATCACGCCGGCGGCGACACCGGTGCGATGCAGGCCTTCGCCTCATTGCGCGACGTGAACGTGGTGCTCGACGGGCCGGTCGGTTGCCACGTGATGCCCGCGGTCGCGGTCATCAACTATACCGACTCCATTCCGTACTTGCAAAACGTCACGTGCTCGGAACTCTCCGAGAACGAGGTGACGATCGCCGGCACGCTGCCCGCGCTGAAGGAGAAGGTCGCGCGCGCGAGCGCGCAAGGGCGCCAAGTCTTCATCGTTTCGACGCCCGTCTCCGAACTGATCGGTGCCGCCTGGACGACGCTCGACGAGGGCGTGAAGGGCACGCCGCTGTTCTTCAACTCCGAATCGCTCGACGCCGACGAGTGGGTCTCGCGCGATCGCGCGCTGCTCTTCCTGTGGCAGAATCGCGACCACTTCGTGCGCCCCGAAGGCGTGGTTGCGCCCGCCAAACCGGCGCGGCCCAGCGTCAACATCGTCGGACCCACCTACGGCTGCTTCAATTCCTATAGCGATCTCGCGGAGATGAAGCGGCTGTTGGCCGGCATCGGCGCCGACGTCAACGTGGTCTATCCGTTCGAAGCGAATTCGTACGACACGCCGCGACTCGCCGATGCGGGTGCGACGGTCTGCATGTACCGTGAGTTCGGCGCATCGCTGGCGCGCGAAGTGGGCTTGCCCGTCTTCTTCGCACCCTTCGGATTGGAAGAGACGACCGCGTTTCTGCGCGGCCTGGGCGAAGCGCTCGGCGTGCAGGCGCAAGTCGAGGCCTTCATCGCGCTCGAGAAGACGACGACGCTCGCGGCCTGGCAAGACATCTGGCGCTCGACGCACAGCGACTTCTTTGCCAACGCGCCCATCGCAATCGTCGCGCCGCCCACGTACAAAGACGGCTTGGAGCGGTATCTCGGCGGCGAACTCGGCCTGCCGATTTCGTATTCGGCTTACCGGACCGGCGCGGAGAGCGCGCCGAGCGAGGCCGTGCGCGCGGCGCTGCGCGATGCGAGCCCCAGCCCGATGCTCATCTTCGGTTCGATCAACGAACGGATGATCGTGGCGCAGGAGAAGCTGCCCTCGCGCTTCTACCAGGCCTCGTTTCCGGGAGCGGTCGTGCGCCGCGCGATCGGGACGCCCTTCATCGGATACTCCGGCGCCGTGTGGCTGCTCCAGGTCGTCTGCGAAATCTTGTTCGACACGCTCTTCGCGAATTTGCCCACGTCGTATGCGCCGGCGCAACGAGCCGACAAACCGACGGCGCAGATCATGCAAGAAGCGCCGGGCGTGGTGACCCAAGCCGGCAAGGGCCAGAACTCCGTGTTGGTCTGGACCGACGAAGCCAAGGAGCTCTCGGAACGCACCGTCAAACGCGCGCCGTTCTTCGTGCGCGTCTCGGTGACCAAGAAGCTCCGCGCCGAAGCCGAGAAGCTCGCGCGCGAGCGCGACGGCACGGTGGATCTGAGCATCGTCGAGGAAATCGTCGCAAAGTTCGCGCCCGGCCGCTGACGCGGCCGTTGCGCAGCGACGCCTTGGTGCTCGTCGCGGCGTCGCTCTTGCGCGTGCCCTCGCGCCGCTTGCGCGCGCTCGCCCTCGGCGACGAAGGCGCGCTGCGCGACTGGCTGGCCAACGAGTCCGCGACCCGGCTTGCGGAGGCGCGCCGCGATGCGCGCTTGGCGGCCGCGCACATGCTCGCGGCCGGAGCGCGCGTCGTTTCCATCGCCGATCCCGACTATCCGGGCGGCCTGAAGGCGTTGCGCGACGCGCCCCCGTTCCTGATCGCGCGCGGCGAGACGCCTCGCACGCCGTGGCCCGAGGGCGTCGCAATCGTCGGCAGCCGCGACGCCGAGCCCGAAGCGGCCGCGTTCGCACGCGCGCTCGCCGGCCGAGTCGGCCTAACGGTCGTCAGCGGCCTGGCCCTCGGCATCGATGCGGCGGCGCACGAAGGCGCGCTCGCCGCCGGCACGCGGACCGTGGCGTATGTCGCCAACGGCATCGGCGCGACCTACCCGCCCGAACACCGGGACTTGGAAGAACGCATCGTCGCCGGCGGCGGAACGGTTGCCTCCGAACGGCTGCCGGGAGAACCGGCGATGCCCTGGGCGCTGGTCAAACGCGACCGCCTGCAGGCGGCTCACGCGGCGGCCGTGGTGCTGATCCAGAGTCGCCTCGACGGCGGTGCGATGCACACGCTGCGCTTCGCGCGGGAGCTGGGGCGCCCGGTCTTCGCGCTCGCTCCGCGCGACGGCGAGGCCTATGCCGGCAACGTGCGGGCCCTGGGTGCCGGGGCGCGCGAGCTTCCCTGGAATCCCGACGAGGCCGCATCGCTGCTGCGTTGAAGCGCTCCCGGATGAGTGCGATCGCTGCGAAGAATTCCCGCCTCGCCGGCGGCGCGAGTTCGCCGGTGCGGGCCGGCGCCGCGGTGGGCGGCGCGCCGTTCGTGCAAGCCTTCGGTCGCGGTGCCTACGCCTTCGATGCGAGCGGTCGAGACTTCGTCGACTATGTGCTGGCCTACGGTCCGCTGCTCTTCGGGCACGCCCACCCGGCGCTGGTCACCGGGCTCGATGCGTTGGCCGCGCGCGGAACGGTCTTCGGCTCCACGCACGANNCGCGTCGCGCGCGCTTTTACCGAACGCTCGCTCGTGCTGCGTTTTGCGGGTAACTATCACGGCCATTTCGACGCGGCACTGCACGATGCGGGCGCCTCGGCGCTGACCGCCGGTGCGGGCGCGCGCAGCGGCATTCCGGCCGGAGCGCGCGCCGACGTGGCGATCGCGCGCTTCAACGATCTCGCCGACGTCGATCGCGTGCTCGCTGGGCGCGAGGCAACGCTGGCCGCGATCGCGGTCGAGCCCGTGGTCGGCAACATGGGATTGGTGGCCGCGGAGCCCGGGTTTCTCGAGGGTCTGTTCGCCCGCGCTCGCCGGCACGGCGCGCTCGTCATCTTCGACGAGGTGATCACGTGGCCGCGCTTCGGGGTGGGCGGAGCGCAGGGCGCGCTGGGACTGCGACCGGATCTCACGGCCCTGGGCAAGGTGTTGGGCGGCGGCTTCCCGCTCGCCGCCTTTGGGGGACGCGCCGACGTCATGAGCGCGCTCGCGCCCGAGGGCGCGGCGTTTACCGGCGGCACGTTCTCGGGCAATCCGTTCTCGGTGGCGCTCGGTCTGCGTACCCTCGATCTGCTCGAAGCGGACCCCGGCTTGCTCGAACGGATCGAACGCCGTGCCGGTGAACTCGCCGACGGCATGAGCAGTCATGTGCGCGCGGCCGGCTTGCCGTACACCGTCAGTTGCCGAGCGGGCATGGTGGATCTGAAGTTCTTGTCCCGCGCGCCGCGCGACTACGACGAAGCCTCACGCGCCGAGCGCGGGCTCTTCGCGCGGTATTACCACGCTATGCGCGCACGCGGCGTGCTGCTCGCGCCGTCGTCCAACGAGCTGATGTTTCTCTCGAGCGAGCATGGGGCACGTGAGATAGAGCGGACATTGACCGCGTTCGGTGCCTCGTTAGACCTGGTCACCGATGAGCGCCGAAGTGGCGCCGATGGGATCGGC
>PLFC01000093.1:13266-16845 GCA_003136655.1 Vulcanimicrobiota bacterium | reverse complement strand
ATCGATGGGCGACGAAGGCAACACCTGATGAGCGCGAGCGTTCCGGTACGCACGGCCATAGACCAGCCACGAGCGTGGGCCTGGGCCTGGGTGCTCGCGGCGGCGGTCGCGGCGAGCATCGCGGTCCTCGCGGCCCTCGCGGCGGCCCGAGTCATCGGCGACCTGGAATCGATGCAGGCCGACGTGCACCGGATGAGCGACCGCCTCGGCGTCCTCGACTCCGTGAACGAAAAGCTCGGCAAACTGGAGACGGTGTCGAGTGAAGTCGGGGCGATGCAACGCGAGGTCGACCTCGCACTCGCGGGCCTTCGTCGCGCCAACGGCCTTCTCGCCACGGCCAACGGACAGCTTGGTACGGCCAACGGCGCGCTCGCTNNGGGTCGATGAGCGCCGACATTCACGAGATGGCGCACAAACTCGATGGCTCGTTCCTCTTCCGCGGCGTAAAGTAACGCGGCGCCGGCGTCAGACGGAGAGGTTCTTCGCCTGATGGAGCGTGATCTTGTTCCCCTCGGGATCCGTGAGCGACACGTGCTTGCAAACGGGTCCATCGAAGGCGCCGAAGGTCGGTACGTCCCGATCGCGCAGTTCCAAGGATCGCCGCCTCGAGGTCGTCGACCTCGAAGAACGCGCCGGNNCTCGTGGCCGGCGCCTCGAGATCGAGCGAGTAACGCGGACCACCGCGCCCGCGTCCGTCGACCGGCGAACGCGGGCGGCAACTTCGGTCGCCGCGGAGCGGCTCGACATACGCCGACTATAGGAGTACCAGATTGGGCCTGATGGAGAGATTCTTTGCCTCGTGCAGCGTGATCTTGTTGCCTTCGGGGTCAGTCAGAGACGCCTGTTTGCATACGGGTCCGTCAAAGACGTCAAACGTCATCACGCCCTTCTCGTGAAGTTCGCGCACGGCCGCCTCGATATCGTCGACCTCAAAGAAAGCCCCGGCACCCGAACCGGGTGGACGACCGAGCCATTCCGAGGCCATCAAGCCGAAGCAACTCGTCGCTAGGTGCGCTTCGTTATATTTCTCGACGCCCGCCTCTACATAGGCTTCGGCGAACGCGAGTCCCAGCGTATCTTCGTACCATGCCCGCGTGGCAGCCACATCATCGGAAGGATACGCGAAAAACGCAACGTCCTTGATCCTCATACCGCCGGATGACCCTCCCTCAGCCGCCCACGTCGGCAGCCCGCCGCAGCCTACCTCATTCGAGCCGCCCGCACCACGGACAGAAACCCACACTTTCGATTCGGGTGTGTTCCTTCGCCGGCTCAAGCCCTATGCTCGAGGTGTGTCCATCTACTACCGCACGGTCACGTGCGCAGACGTGGAGATAGCCTACCGCGAGGCCGGGCCTCTCGGCGCCCCGGTATTGCTGCTCCTGCATGGATTCCCGACGTCCTCCCATATGTTTCGCAACCTGATCCCGTTGCTGAGCGATCGCTTCCATCTCGTCGCCCCGGACTACCCCGGATTCGGCTATAGCTCGACGCCTTCACCCGGCGCTTTCACCTACACCTTCGATCATCTCGCCGATGTCATGGAAGCATTCGTCGACGCGATGGGGCTCAAGCGCTACGGTCTCTATCTGCAGGACTTCGGCGGGCCCGTCGGCTTCCGGCTCGCTTGCCGCCGTCCCGAACACGTGTCGTCGCTCGTGATCCAAAACGCCAATGCGTATACCGACGGCATAACCGACTCACTCCGCGACGTCGTCTTACGTCATCACACCGAGCCGACGGAGGAGAGCGCAGCCCAAATCCGCTCGCTCTTCGAGCTCCCGCAAACGCGACGCCGATTCCTCGACGGCGAGCCCGACACCGCATTGGTCAGCCCCGACTCTTGGCAACATGCGCAATGGGGCATGGATCGGCCCGGGAACAAGCTCATTCAATTCACCCTTCAAGCCGACTACGGCAGCAACATCGTGCGGTATCCCGAATGGCATGCGTATTTCCGCGCATATCAGCCGCCGGCCGTCGTCGTATGGGGCAGGCGCGATCCGGTCTACGCACTTCGCGGCGCACTCGCGTACGGCCAGGACCTCAAACTCGTCGAGACCCACCTCTTGGATGCCGGGCACTTCGCACTCGAAACGCATGCAGCGGAAATCGCCACGCTGATCCGCGAATTCTATGCTCCGATCATGCCGACTACGATAACGCCACCTCGAGCGCGTGATCGTCCGACCATTGCGCGCCCCGTTCTTCCGCCTTTTTGAGATCGCCGCCTCGCGGATCCGAGGCGAGCAGCGTCCTCAAGTGATTGCCGCACGCTTGCCACGCGGGCGGGTACTTGCCCATATTGATCGGCGACGTTCTCTTCTCGCTATAGCCCATGAGCATTGCCGCCACTTCCAGATTCCCGTTCAAGGCTCGAGCGTAGGCATGCGGTTGAAGCGCTAGCGCGACGAGCAACGGATCGCCCACTTCTGCCGCGATCTCGATCGACGTGCGCGCTGCACCGGCGCCGAGTTCTCGGTCGCCCGCGATCAGCGCCGTCGACGCCAGTCCGATGAAGATCGCGACCCGGGCGGGTAATTCGCTTAACGGTACTCTTTCCAAATACTCGGCGGCTTCGCGCGCCAGCGCGAGGGCCGCGTCGAGGTTACCGCACTGAAACTCCAGGTCGCTCAGAAAGCCGAGTCGCAGTGCGACGCCGATGTCCGGCTCTTCCGGCTGATACACGCGGATGCTTTCCACCAGCAACGCCCGTCGCTTCGTGAGATTGCTTCCCGCTAGCATGACCGCGTTGAATTGCAGCGCTCGCGCGAGAAATCGTGCGTCTTCACCGCGAGCGAGCAACGCCGCCTCGTCGGCGGCAGCCTCCGCTTGGGCGGACTGACCCGTATGATAGCAGAGTGACGCTAACCACAGGAGCGCTTCGGCGAGGCGGCGCGGGTTTCCGTGCTCGCGGGTGATGGCCACTGCCTTTTCCAGCTTGAGCAGGCGCTCGCGGCGGTCGACGCTATATTGCGAGAAGAACTCTCCACCGATCACGACGTCGGCCCACAGTTGCGGGGCGGCAAGCGGGTCGACGGCCGCAGCCGCGCGATCGAACCACTGCCGTGCGGTCGAATAGGAGTCCTCCTCGAGATACTCCGACAGGGCGACCGCGAGACGTGCTCCGATCACGGCATCGCTACCATCGATGAGCGCCCACGCTAGAGCGGCCCTGAAGTTCGGCGCGTCCGCCATCATGCGCGCGACATTCTTCGCACGTTCGCTGCCGCTCCGCACGACTTGGAGCCCTTCGGCGACACGCAAGTAATACCGCGCGTGGAAGCGCCGAAGCTCGGCCTGGCGGCCAGAACGCAGCGCCGCGCTACCGGCGTAGTCCCGAATCGTCTCCAGGAGCACGTAGCGAGTTCGACTCCTATCGACAACCGCGATCAGCGATTTGTCGATCAGCGCCGCGAGAGCCGGCTCGGCACTCTCCGCATCCACACCGGCCTGCCCGCACACGTCGACGAGCGCTTCGCCCGTAAACGAACCGGCGAATGCCGAGGCCGCCGCAAAGACGAACTGCTCGACATCGGACAAGCGCTGGTAGCTCCAATCGACGATGCCCTCGATCGT
>PLFC01000093.1:0-13256 GCA_003136655.1 Vulcanimicrobiota bacterium | reverse complement strand
ACGATGTCCGCAACCGTCGCAACGTCTTCAGTCCGAAGTTTCGCAAAGTCGGGCGAAACGGCAGCCGCGCGGTGCACGAACAGGTCGACCGACGGGTACGAGCGCGCTTCGTCGGGTGAGATGACGCGTGACGGCGGAAGTGCAAGTGGCGAAAGCGGGAAGGTCGTCTCGCCTTGAATGCGCAGTCGCTCGCGACTCGTCGCCACGATGCGCACGCCCGGGGCGCTCGACACGACTGCGGAAACCACCTCGGCGACGCCATCGATCAGGTGCTCGCAATTGTCGAGGATGAGCAGCGTCTCTCTGTCGCGCAAGGCGCGCGTCAGTGCGGCTAGCGGCGCATCACTGCGACCCGTTTCGATGCGTAATGCCTTTGCAATCGCCGCTCCTACCTCGGAGGGATCGCTGAGGTTCGCAAGCGCGATCAACCAAACGCCGTCGTCGAACGCGCCGTTCATCTGGTGTGCCATCTCGAGTACGAGCCGGCTCTTTCCGACGCCGCCCGGACCGACCACCGTCACGAGACGGCGCGCTTCGTCGAGCACCATCGTTCGAAGCTCGGCAATCTCGCCGTCGCGGCCGACGAAGCTGGTTACGGCATAGGGCAGATTGCCGCCGGGTACCCCGGCGACGGGATGCTCGCCCTGGCCGCGCGCGCGCGCTCGCAGCGCAGCCGCCTCGAGTTCGCTCGCCTCGTCGGCGGAAAGGTCGAGGGCTTCGGTCAGTTGCCGTAGCGTCGTCGAGTGCGGGGCGCGACGGACGCCCCGTTCGAGCAGGCTCACCGCATTGACGCTCATGCGCGCCTTCTCAGCCAAGTGCTGCTGGGAGAAACCCGCGACTTGGCGATAGTGCCGCAACAGGTCCCCAAAACGCGGCTGAGCCATGTTGCTAGGAGCCTGGCCGGTCGAGGCGATTCGATCGTGCTAGCGCCGCCTCGAGCGCGCCATCGTCCGACCACTGCGCTCCCCGTTCTTCCGCTATTTTGAGATCGGCGGCTCGCGAATCGGAGTCGAGCAACATGCGCAACTCAGCACGGCACGCTCGTAACGCCGGCGGATACATCTCCATGTGGAGCGACAACGCTCGGTTGTCGCAATAGCCGATGAGTGCCGCGGCGAGATCGAGGTTTCCGGCCAGAGCTTGAGCGTAGGCGAGCGGCTGGAGCGTTAACGCGATGAGCATCGGATCGCGCATCTCCGCCGCGATCTCTATTGAGCGGCGCGCTGCGCTGTGGGCACGGTCGGTGTCACCCATTATCAAAGCCGCCGAAGCCAGGCTCATGAGCGTTGCCGCTCGCGCAGGCGAATCGCTCANNAGGAAGCCGAGGCGTAAAGCAACGCCGACGTCGGGCTCGAGCGGCTGATACACCTCTATGCTCTTCAGCAGCAACGAGCGCCGCTTCGTACGATTCGATTCGGGCGCCATGACCGCGTTGAACTGCAACGTCCGCGCGAGAAAGCGCGCGTCCTCGTTCTGAGCGAGGGACGTTGCCTCGTCGGCGGCAGCCTCCGCGCCGGCTCCATCACCGGTCCGATACCGCAGTGCCGCGAGCCAAAGGAGCCCTTCGACGAGCCGTCGCGGCGTGCAGTGCTCGCGCGTAATCGCGACTGCCCGTTCCAGCTCGGGCAAACGCTCGAGCGGGTCCGCGCCATATTGGGCAAAGAACTCGCGAACGACGATCACCTCGGCCCACAGTTGCGGCGCTACCTGCCGGTCTATGGCCGCGGCGGCGCGATCGTACCAGTGACGCGAGCTCGAATATGCGTCCTCCTCCAAATACGCCGACACTGCCACGACCAAACGCGCTCCGAGGTAAACGTCGTTCCCGTCGATGAGCGACCAGCTCAGAGCCGCTCTGAAATTCGGCCCGTCCGGCATCATCCGCGCAACGTTCTTCGTCCGCTCGCCCGCGCTTCGCGCAATTTCCAGGCCTTCGGCGATGCTGAGATAGTGCCGCGCATGGAAATGCTGGAGCTCGGAAAGGCGACCCGACCGGAGCACGGCAGCTCTCGCATAGTCGCGGATCGTCTCGAGTAGCACGTAGCGCGTTCGACCGGCATCCGCGACCGTCACGAGCGATTTATCGATCAGCGCCGCAAGTGCCCATTCGGAAACGTCTTCTTCGATGCCGGCCTGGGCGCAGACGTCGACGAGTGCATCAACGGTGAAGGTGCCGGCGAACACCGAGCAAGCCTGAAAGACAAAACGCTCTGCATCGGACAGCCGCCGATAACTCCAATCGACGATGCCCTCGATCGTGCGATGATGGTGCGGCAGGTCGCGGTCGCCGCGAGCGGGCAGCGGGGAGCCGTCGCGTAAACGACGCGCCAAGCCGTCGAGCCCGACGAAGCGTAACATCGGGACCGCAAGCTCGATTGCCAGCGGCAACCCATCGAGCCTGCGTACGATGTCGGCCACCGTCGCCACGTCGCGATCCTGAAGCGTCGCGAAATCCAAAGAGACTGAAGCCGCGCGACGCGCGAAGAGATCGACCGACGGATACGCGCGCGCTTCGTCAGGCGAGATGACCTGTGCACTGGGGCAGGCAAGCGGCGATAGCGGAAAGGTCACTTCGCCTTGAATGCGCAGCCGCTCGCGGCTCGTTGCAATGATGCGAACGCCCGGGGCGCTCGCGGCGACCGCTGCAGCCACCTCAGCGACCTCATCGACCAAGTGTTCGCAGTTATCGAGAACGAGCAGCATTTCTCTCTTGCGCAGCGCGCGAGTGAGTGCGACGAGCGGCGAGTCGTTGCGCCCCGTCTCGATGCGTAACGCCTTCGCAATCGTCGCTCCCACCTCGGCGCCGTCGGTGAGGCTTGCGAGCGTAACGAGCCAAACGCCGCCCTCGAATNNCCGCCCGGGCCGACGACGCTTACGAGCCGGCGCCCTTCGTCGACGACGAGTTTTCGCAGCTCCGAGATTTCCCCATCGCGGCCGACAAAGCTCGTGACGGCGTAAGGAAGAGCGTCGCCCGGCGTCTCCGTCTGGGGCTCAGCTTCCTGGCCGCGTGCGCGCGCGCGCTGGGCAGCCGCCTCGAGTTCACGGGTGTCGTCGGCGGAGAGCTCGAGCGCCTCCGTCAACTGCTTCAGCGTGGTCGAATGGGGCGCGCGACGGACGCCGCGTTCGAGGACGCTCACCGCGTTCACGCTCATGCGCGCCCTCTCGGCCAAATACTCCTGGGAGAAACCCGCGACTTGGCGGTAGTGCCGCAGCAAGTCCCCGAACCGCGCCGGAGCCAAGATTCTAGGCGGCGCCTCGGCCCGTATCGATCGCTCCGGCAAACGTCATAAATTCCATGTCGGGTACGTTCTTACAAGACGGCGCCGCTCCCCGCCGCTCTGCGAAGGGCACGCTCTAACGCGTGCGGCTGCGAGAGCGCAACCTCGAGCGCGCGATCGTCCGACCAGCACGCTCCTTGCTCTTCCGCCGCTTTGAGATCGGAAGCTCGGGGATCCGATGCCAGCAAACTCCGCAACTGAGCCCGGCACGCACGCACTGCGGGCTTATACATCTCCACCTTGAGCGACGCCGTCCGTTTATCGCTATAGCCGACGAGCATTGCGGCGACATCGAGGTTCCCGCGTAGTGCGTGCGCGTACGCGAGCGGTTGAATCGCCACGCCGACGAGAACCAGATCGCCCATCTCGGCAGCGATCTCGATCGAACCGCGCGCTGCACCGAGCGCGCAATCGATGTCGCCCACGATCAGCGCCGTCGAAGCGAGCACGATGAGCATCGCCGCCCGCGAGGGCGCGTCCTTCAGAAGGAGTCGATCCAAATAGGTTACGCTTTCGCGGGCCAGCGCAAGAGCCGCATCGAGATTGCCGCACTGAAACTCTAATTCGCTCAGAAAGCTGAGCCGAAGAGCAATCCAAATGTCCGGCTCGAGCGGCTGATATACCCGAAGGCTCTCCGTCAGTAACGACCGGCGTTTCGTGTGATTCTCCTCCGCAACCATGACCGCGTTGATCTGCAGCGCGCGAGCCAGAAAGCGAGCGTCTTCGCCGCGCGCGACCGAGGTTGCCTCGTCGGCCGCGGCTTCGGACCCGGCGACGTCATCGGTCTGCCCGCGTAATGAAGCGAGCCAGAGCAGCCCCACCGCGAGGCGCCGCGGCGCTCCGAGTTCGCGGGCGATCGTGACTGCCCGTTCCATCTTAGGCAAACGCTCGAGCCCGTCCGTCCCATACTGCGCGAAGAACTCCCCGGCGATGATAACATCGGCCCAAAGCTGCGGGGCGCCCTCCGGGTCGATAGCCGCAGCTGCACGATCGTACCAGTGCCTCGAGGTTGAATACGTGTCCTGTTCCAGATAAGCCGACAGGCTGACCGCCAAACGTCCCCCGATTTCGGCATCTCCCCCATCGATGAGCGACCACGTCAGGGCCGCCCTAAAGTTCAAACCGTCTGATTCCAACCGGGCCACATTCTTCGCACGCTCTCCGTCGCTCAGCGCAATCCCGAGGCCTTCCGCCACGCTCAAGTAGTGCTGCGCGTGGAAGCGCCGGAGTTCGGCCTGACGGCCGGAACGCGACGACGCGGCGCTCGCATAGTCCCGAATCGTCTCGAGGAGCATGTAGCGCGCCCTACTCCTGTCGGCAACGGCTACGAGCGACTTATCGAGGAGCACCGCGAACGCCGTCTCAGTATCTTCCTCTGCGACGCCCGCCTGCGCGCAGACGTCGACGAGTGCGTCAACCGCGAACGGACCCGTGAAAACCGAGCACGCTTCGAAGACGAAGCGCTCGATGTCGGATAGGCGCTGGTAGCTCCAAGCGACGATGCCGTCGATCGTGCGATGATGCTTCGGTAGATCGCGGCCGCCGGCGCCTGGGAGTCGCAAGTGATCGCGGAGCCGCTCGGCCAGGCCGCTGATGCCCACCAACCGTACCATCGGCACCGCCAGCTCGATCGCGAGCGGGAGCCCGTCGAGCCGGCGAACGATGTCCGCAACCGTCGCTACATCGTCGTCCTGAACTTCTGCAAAGTCGGCCGAAACGGAGGCCGCACGTTGAACGAACAGGTCGACGGACGGGTACGAGCGTGCCTCGTCCGCTGACGTCACTCCGGCTGCCGGGCACGCAAGCGGTGAAAGCGTATACGTCACTTCACCCTGAAGGCGCAGCCGCTCGCGACTCGTGGCTACGACGCGAACGCCGGGCGCCGACGACGCGAGGGCAGCAGCCACCTCGGCAACCGCCTCGATGAGGTGCTCGCAATTGTCGAGGATCAGGAGCGTCTCTCTGCCGCGTAGCGCGCGCGTCAGCGCGATCACCGGTGAGTCGTTACGCCCCGTCTCGATGCGCAACGTCTTGGCAATGGTCGCGCCGACCTCGGAAGCATCGTCGAGGCTCGCAAGCGCAACGAGCCAAACGCCGTCGCCGAATTCGCCTGCCATACGATGTGCCGTCTCGAGGACGAGTCGGCTTTTCCCGACGCCGCCCGCGCCGATCACCGTAACGAGGCGGCGGCCCTCTTCGATGACCAGTTTTCGAATCTCGCCGATTTCCGCGTCGCGGCCGACGAAACTGGTCACGGCGTGAGGAAGGTTGCCGGACGTGTCGGAAACGGTATCCGCCTCCTGGCCGCGAGCGCGCGCCCGCTGTGCTGCCTCCTCGAGCGCCCGCGTATCGTCGGGTGAAAGCTCGAGCGCTTCGGCCAGCTTCTGCAAGGTGGTGGAATGAGGCGCACGCCGCACGCCGCGCTCGAGGACGCTCACCGCGTTGACGCTCAACCGCGCCTTCTCGGCCAGATACTCCTGGGAGAAGCCCACGACGTGACGATAGTGCCGCAGCAAGTCCCCAAAACGTTCCGGAGCCACGCCCTATGCGCCGTCCAGCCCCATCTCAATCGTCGGGGCAGCTGATGTAGTGTGGTTCATACCAGCAACGTTCTGGCCGAATCGCATCGCCGCCCTTGCGAACCGGCACGGGGGAGCAACTGCCGGTGCAACCGCCGCTCGATTCCTTCATAGGCAACCGTCTATGTAATGAATCGCGCTAACGAATAGCCGAATCGGACAGTTCGAAGCCGCCGCTCGAATCGAAGGCGATGCCCGCTCTCGAGGTGCGGTTCCAAGCCCCGAGATATACCAGCAATTCGACGTTTCGGCGCGACGCGTTCGAGCCTGTCGGCGGCATGACGATGAGCGTCCCGTCGCGGGCGGGTTCCATGAGCAATTCGGGGTTTTCCGCCGCAAGCGCGACGAATACGTCCTTACTGACCTCGAGCGGCGGCTCTCCCATCTGACGCATTGTTTGCGCTCCATCTTACCATGCCGGCGTCCCACGCGGCCAGGTGAAGCTCAACAACCTGACGCGCTACGGCGACCGCTGGGGAATACGTCCGCTTAGCTCGTAAGGAGAGCGTATGCCCACCAAGAAGCAGAGAAACCAGCAGAAACCGTCCAAACGGAAGTCGAAGCCGGCGAACTCCTCAGCAAGAAGATGCGGCCTTTGTGGCAAAGCCAGGGCGCTCACGAAAACGGCATGCTGCGGGAATCTCATCTGTGACGATGAGGCGAGCTATCGAGCATTCTCCTACGCGCGCAATAGCTGTGACCGGAACCATCGCCGGATGACGCTTTGTGGCTATCATCACGCTGAAGGTCACGTCGGCGAGTGGAGCACGTGCACGAAATGTCGCAGCTCCTTCGAAACGGAGATGTATGTTTGGTACGGCACCAATGCGTACAATTTTGAGAAGCTTGCGGATCCGCCATCCTTTGAGCCCACAGTCTGTCGGAAGTGCGGCTCGAGGATCAATCTGGGCGAGGACGGCTATACCGTAGAGCCCGGCGGAAGCTACGTCTGCGAATCCTGCTTCGAGTTGCCGACACTCTGACTTGTTGCCTGAAGTACCGGCTCAGAATCCCTTGCGCGTATCCGAACCCGAACCCACGAGCGGGCCGACGAACTGTTGCACTTGCGGGTCGCACTCCAACTGGATGTGATCGTCGTCGAGGAACGTGATCTCCGAGGTCTTCGTGTTGAACGCCTGGGTCGCGCTCTTCTGCTCCACGATACCGTCGTTGATGACGCCGTCGTACAGATATTCATAAAGGAGGTACACGAGCGGGTTCTTCGTCTCTTGCGGCAACGGCGAGCCGCCCGCGACCTGCACGAACGGCGGCAGGGTGATCGAGTTGAGCCCGTTGTTGATCGCCTGCAATTGCGGGCTGTTGCTGGCCATCGACGAGATCATGCCGCTGTGGTACGCATCGTACACTTGCGACGGATACGCAAGCCAAACGCCGAGCATCAGCAGGTCGCGCCAATAGCCGGGATCGGCCTGCGGCGCCCCGTTAAGCGGTAGCGGACCGCCGAGCAGTACCACGTGATCGACCTTCTCGGTAAGTTGCGGCAGCGACGCGAGCGTCACGACCGTTCCGTACGAGTGCGCCTCGAGATCGACCGATGAGACGGGCAGCGAGTTGACCAGTTTCGACAGGATCGGCGCTTCCGTAGCGGGCGGCTGCGTCCAATCGTAGTCGAGCCCGATCGCCTGCTGGTAATTGCCCGCGTTGATGATGGCCTGCTCGCACGGAAACGCGGTCTCGACGGACGAGAAGATACCGTGCACCATCACGACCGTTCGCTTCGTGGGGTCGACCGTAAACGGTTCCGGCACCCATTTGCCGGTCGCGGAGTTCCAGAGTTTCGGCCCGAGCGGATACGTCACGATGCCGGTCCCGTCGATCGCGGTAAACAGTTTCGCCGACGTCGCGCCGTTGAGCAGCGAAGCCAGGAAGGTCGCCGTCAGTTGGCCTTTGGTGGAATCGAACGTGGCATCGGGGCTAATGCGCTGGACCGTCCCGTTCGATGAGGTGATCTCGAGGATCGGTGCTTGCGCGGCGAGCACTTGCGTCGCGTTTGCCTTCGAGTAGGCGAAAGTCATGCTGACCATCGGCGTCCCCTGACTGCCGCCCACTCCGCTTCCGGCCGGCGAGCCGAACGTCAGCGTCATCGTGCCGGGCGCGGTCGACCACCCTTTGATCGAGAGCGACGGCGTCTCCGTCGCACTGGCGGAGAGCGACACGCGCTCGGTCCCCAGCAGCGCCTGCGCGGGGAACGTCACCGAATCGCCGTTGGGCAGGCTGAACGTTCCGCCTTGCGCGCCGCTGAGCGACCCGCCGCCGCTCGAACCGGGCACGCTCGGCGACGTCGAGCCGCCGCCGCACCCGGCCAACAGCAGGCATGCGATGCACCAAAGAGCTCGTCTCATGGGGCCGGAAGTTCACCCGGCCCGCGCGCTTCTCCCGGTCTAGACTGCGGCGCTTCGGGCCGGCAACACCCAATTGGGACGCACGAAGTGACACGTGTAGCCGTTGGGATAATGCAGCAGGTAGTCCTGATGCTCGGGCTCCGCTTCCCAGAAGTCGCCGGCCGGGGAAACCTCGGTCACGACCTTACCAGGCCATAAACCCGATGCATCGACATCGGCGATCGTGTCGAGCGCGATGCGCTTTTGCTCGTCGTTCGTATAGAAGATCGCGGAACGGTAGCTCGTACCGCGGTCGTTGCCCTGCCGGTTCGGCGTCGACGGGTCGTGGATCTGGAAGAAGATCTCCAGCAACTTCCGGTAGCTGATCTTCTCCGGATCGAACACGATCTCGACTGCCTCGGCATGCGTGCCGTGATTGCGATAGGTCGCGTTGGGCACGTCGCCGCCCGAATAGCCCACGCGGGTCGAAAGTACGCCCGGGTAGCGCCGCAGCAAATCCTGAACTCCCCAAAAGCAACCGCCCGCCAAGATGGCGCGCTCCGTCGATATACTCATCTGCCGTCCTTTCATGTTGTAGAAGCGACCCTATAAACCGTTAGAATGCCCGTCAGGTTTCGGCGGTCGCCGCGTGGCGGGCGCGGTCGTCTTCGGATTGCCCGCGCTGACCTTGGTGAATTCCGCGCCGAGCAGCAGCACCGCCGCGGAGTAGTAGATCCAGATCAACGCGACGAGGATCGAACCCGAGGCACCGTAGGCCGACGCGACCCCCGCGAATCTCATGTACAGCGATATGAGCTGCTGACCCGCCACGAAGAGAACTGCGGTAACGAACGCTCCGACCCACACGTCGCGCCAGGCCAGCTCGACGTCGGGCAACACCTTGTAGAGCAGGGCGAACACCAGCGTCAAGAGCACCGTGGTCGTCGCGTACGACGCGATGACGGCAAGCGGGCCCGAGCCCGCGAACGCCAACACGCCGCTCAGCGCGAACGAACCGACCACCAACAAGCCAAGAAGAATCATCGTGCCGATCGAGGTCAGCCGGTCGCGGAGCATCTGCCGCCAGCCGCCCTTGCCGGACTCGACGTGCCAAATCGTGTTGAGCGCGTCTTGTAGCGCGCCGAACAAGCTCCCCGCACCGATTACGAAGGTGACCCAGCCTGCAACCTGTGCGAACAGGCTCGCCCGCGGCTTGTTGAACGACGCGGTCACGAGATCGCGCACCGTATCCGCCGCCCCGGCTCCCGCGCTCTTGCGGATCTGCCCCAGCAGCGCGTCCTCGACCACTTGGTGGGCGTGCCCGCCGTTCTGCGAACCGAGCACCGCACCGCCGATGGCGATGAGCACGATCAGCAGCGGAGCCAGCGAAAAGATCGTGGCGTACGCAATTGACGAGGCAAGCCGCAGCGCCTTGTCGTCGTTGAACGCCTGCCACGTTGCTTTGAGCATCGTCGCATTCACAGCGGACGAAGCGGCTCCGTGATTGCCGGGTCGAGTGCGAGCACGATCTTGCCGCGGGCCTTCCGGCGAGCAAGTTCCGTATAGGCATCGCGCAGCAACGCAAAAGGATAGATGGCCGTGAGCGGCATGACGATCTCGCCCCACGCGATCAGGTTCGCGACGGTCGCCAGCGTATCGCGGGATGCCGCCGCGGCCGAACCGTCGGTCTTGGCTCCGGCCTTCTGCGCGCCGGCGAAGTCTATGATGCTGTTGATGCGCTGCGGTGCGACGCCGAGTTTCAGCGCGATATCGATGTAGCCGCCCCCGAAGAGATCGATGAAGGCGTCGATCGGCGCGAGCGCGCGCAAGCGCTCCTCCAGCCCATCGCCGTACGCGATGGGTTCCACGCCGACGGAGCGCAGGAAGTCGGCACTGTCATCGCTCGCGATGCCGATGACGCGCGCGCCCGTGCGCCGCGCGAGTTGCACCGCGAGCGACCCGACGCCGCCCGCCGCGCCGCTGACCGCCACCACGTCCCCGGGTTTCAGCGCAACCGCGCGCACCGCGCCGACGGCCGTGGTGGCGACAATGAACAGGCTCCCCGCCCGAAACCAATCGAGCGCGACCGGCTTGCGGATCAGATTCGCGGGTCCCGAAACGACATAGTCGGCCTGGGCGGCGCGTTGAAACGTCCAACCCAAGACCTCGTCACCGGGCGCGAACTCCGAGACCCCAGGTCCGACCGCATCGACTCGCCCCGCAAAATCGGTGCCCTGACCGAACGGAAAGTCCATCGGGAACATCTCTTTGAGATATCCCTCGCGAATCGATATCTCGCCCGGATTGGTCCCGGCGGCGACCACACGCACCAGCACCTCGCCGGCCTTGGGCTCGGGCTTCGCGACATCGACGATGCGAAGTTGGTCGACATCCCCGTACGCGTTGAGTTCAACTGCTCTTGGCATACTGCTTCAACTACCCTCTCGTGCAAACGCCAACCATCTAGGTCGCCCGCGCCCATGGCGGCGCTCTCCCCGACGCGATAGCCTGGCGGCAACTTCAGCCACCGTCGCCACGGGGAGTCCCTCGTGTCGCCTTCCGTTCCTCGTTCGCCGTTCCCGGCCACCGTCGCCCTGGTCGTTCGGCTGGTCACCGCCGGCCGGTCGAACCGCGAGATCGCCGATCATCTCGCAATCTCGTCGAAGGCGGTCGAGAAACATCTCTCATCCGCGTACCAAAAGCTCGGCATCTCATCGCGCCTCGATCTGCTGCGCGCGACGCGAGTCTGAACCGCGCCCGCTTCCGTTGCGGGCGCCGAAAAATGTGTGATGTGGAAACGCCGGGCGCGGCTTCACCGCAGGCACCGGCCGGTCGATGAGTCTGTACCACACCGCGCGTCGATGTGGTTCATCCCCAGGCTCACGCAAAGGACCAGCCGGTGCGACTCTCTCGCCTCTGCTTTGCAATCACTCTGCTCGCCATCGCACTCGCAGCCTGCTCGGGCGGAGGTTCCACGCCCGGTTTGCCCGGCAACGTCTTGACGAGGGCGGTTCCGTCGTCAACGCCGCGCTCGGTTTCCTCGACCGCGCCGACGCCGGTTCCGAGCGGCGACCCCACCGTTCCGCCAACGGTGCTCGCGCACTCCCACACCATGGAAGCTGCCAACGGCACGTCGGCGCAATACAACTCGTCGTTCGGCTTCGGAAACTGGGGCTACGTCAAACCGTACGAAGACATCGTCATGGCGGGTACGGGCCAGACCTACCAAAACGTGATCGCCGGCGGAATAGCAAGTGCGGCATATTACGATTTCAGCGCCTGTTCCGGCAGCGGACTCTTCCAGCCGAATCAGTATGCCAGCCCCGACTGCACCAACTGGCCCGGCAACGCTTTCTACGCGCAGCCGGGCGAGCCGGGCAACATTCTCCAGTCCGGCGGAACGATCACGCAACTGGTCGGCGATCCGGGCTCGTCCGCGCTGCAACAGAGCGTAACCGCCGAGCTTACCGGCATCCAACAGTCGACTCCGCAAACGATGATCGAGTTCGACGATGCGAGCCCTCCCGACGAGGCCAGCGCGGGTGGCGACAGGATGTGCTGGGGTCTGGGGCAGCAGGTGCAAGGCGGCTGGTCGTGCGCGGGCGCCCCCGGCGGAACCGCGTCGTCGCCCTGGGGCGCCACGTTCAACCGTCAAGAGTGGATCGCCGGCTATGTTTCCATCATGGCGAACTCGCCGATTCCGGTGATGATGAACAGCATCGGCCCGGGCCTTAAGAACGGAACGCAAGCCGCGGGCGTGACGGCAGTTCTGCAGAGTCCGACGGCCTGGGGTGCCTCGTGCGACTGGTGTTTCTACCATCAGAATAAATGGCTCTATACGAGCCCCCTGCTCGACTACCAACTCGACGACATGATCGACATCATCGCCCAAGGCAAAAACGTCGCGCTCGTTGCGGAAAGCTCCGACGACGTCCCCTCGCGGATGCGCGCGCTGGCGCTCGAGATGCTCGTCTACGACCCCAATCATTCGTGGATCTGGGGAAGCGCATGCGGCGGCAGTTCGTACATCAACGCCTGTCCGGAATCCGCCTGGACGTTTTACGGGCCGTTACGCGGTTACCCACGCAGCACGAACGACCTGCGCGACCCGGCCGGCAACGGAGGCTACGTCCGCGAATTCGCCTACTGTTACGCCTGGGGCAAACCCGTTGGGCCTTGTGCGACGGTCGTCAATCCCGATATCTATCACAGCCACCCGCTGCCGAAAACGACGGTCACCTACAAGCACACCGCGCAGATCTTCGGCGACAGCCTCTGCGCGTGCTACGGCTCGTCGGGCTCGGTTGGAGAGCTGGGTCTAGCCGCGCCGAGCACGATGCCCGCCGCGAGCCAGTTCATCCTCTTCCAGTAAGCCCACGAAACGACGCGCTACAACTTGGCGAGTTCGTCGAGGATCTGCTGGTCTTCGGGGTACTCATTGATCTTGTGCACGTCGATGTAGCGCACGATGCCGTCGCGATCGATCACGAAGACCGCCCGCTCCGACATGCCCTCGCTCCGCAACACGCCGTACGCGTCGGCAACCGCGCCGTGCGGATAGAAGTCGCTCAGCAACGGATAGGTCAAGCCGCCCAGACTATCCGCCCACGCCTTATTGGCATACGGACTGTCGATGGAAATGCCCACCACTTCAGCGCCCGCCGCGGCGAACTTCGCGAGATTCTGTTCGACCGAAGGCATCTGACACGAACACGTCGGCGAGAACGCAAACGGGTAGAACGCCAAGACGACGGCGCTCTTGCCTTTGCGGTCGGAGAGTTTCCACTGCTCGCCCGTGTGCGTCTTGAGTTCGAAATCGGGCGCGGCGTCGCCGGCCTTCAGGGTCTTCGTCGAATCGGCGAGCGAGGTGCGCCCGGCCGGTGCTTGAGTGCTCATGCCGAACGGCTTCGGCGATACGGTTCGCCTTGCCCTCGCGAACGTGAGCGTGAGCCCATCTTGCGCCGGTCGCCAGGAGCGGGCAAGCGCGACGGCCGAGAAGGCGCGATGAAAACTGCGCCTCCCATGCTGATCGTGCTCGTGGCGCTCGCGGGCTGTTC
>PLFC01000040.1:39769-41307 GCA_003136655.1 Vulcanimicrobiota bacterium | reverse complement strand
GAGCCGATGGCCGCCGCGATCGGCGCCGGGCTACCGATCGACGGACCGAGCGGGAACATGGTCGTCGACATCGGCGGCGGCACGACCGACGTTGCGGTGATCTCGCTCGGCGGCATCGTCGTCTCGCAGTCGATTCGCGTCGCCGGAAACAAACTCGATGAGGCGATCATCCGCCACATTCGCCGCGTGTACAACCTGATGATCGGCGAACGTACGGCGGAAGAGATCAAGATCAAGATCGGTTCGGCCTATCGACTCGAAACCGAGCTCGCGATGGAGATTCGCGGCCGCGATCTGATCAACGGCTTGCCGAAGACGGTGAAGATCACGAGCGAGGAAGTGCGTGAAGCGCTCTCCGAGCCCGTGCAGGCGATCGTCGAAGCGGTCAAGGCCGTGCTCGAGAAAACGCCGCCCGAACTCGCGGCGGATATCATCGATCGCGGCGTCATCCTCACCGGCGGCGGCGCGCTGCTGCGCGGACTCGATACGCTCCTCGGCGAGGTCACCGGCATCCCGGTGATCGTCGCGGAAGATCCGATGTCGTGCGTCGCGATCGGAACCGGTCAGCGGGTTTCCGGGTAAGCGACCGCCCATGCTCCTTCGCGTTCTCGTAGCCGGGCTTGCCGTCGTCGTCGCGACGACGGCGGCCGCTCCGCCCCCGCGCAAGACGCCCCCGCCGCAACCGTCGGCTCCAACGGCGATCCAAACGCGAAATATGACGATCGTGACCGACACGTCGGACTCGAACTACAACACCGGCGATTTCACGATGCCGCACCATGTCAAGTTCACGCGCCCCGGCACGACCGTCAACGGCGATTCGGCGCGCGGAAATTTCAAAGCCGATCACGTCACGATCATGGGGCATGTCGTGATGGACGATAACGGAAACGCACCGGAAGGCCGAGCCGCCGGTGCACCGTCCGGTGGCGGCCCCTCGCAGTTGACCTGCAACCAACTGGAGATCGATTCGAAGCAAAAGGTGTACGTCGCGACCGGCGACGTGCATTTTACACAAGGGACGCGTCGCGGAACCGCGGACTACGGCAAACTCGACCAGAGCTCGCATACCCTCGAACTGCGCGGCAACGTCCATCTCGCCGATGGTGAATCGACCTTCTCCGGCGACTACATTCGTTACGATACGCTCACCAAAGACGTGCACACCGAAGGCAATCCCACCGAATTGACGCAGCCGGCGAACGCGCCGGCCCCGGGGAAAGCACCGGCGCCGAAGCCCTCGCCGCGCCGCTAACGGCGATGCTGGGACTCTTCGACGCGAGCGGCACCGGCGGCGGCAAGGTCCGCGAGCCGCTCGCGGCGCGGATGCGTCCGCGTACGCTCGACGAGTTCGTCGGTCAAGAGCAAGTCGTCGGGCCGGGGCGTGCGCTGCGGCGCGCGATCGAGAGCGATCAGATCCCCTCGATGATCCTCTGGGGTCCGCCCGGCACGGGGAAGACGACGCTCGCGCAGATCATCGCCAACCTCAGCGGCGCGAACTTCGCGATGATCTCCGCGGTGAGCGCGGGCGTCGCCGA
>PLFC01000040.1:14969-39742 GCA_003136655.1 Vulcanimicrobiota bacterium | reverse complement strand
GAGAACCCGTCGTTCGAGGTCAACTCGGCGCTGCTCTCGCGTTCGCGCGTGTTCGTCCTCAAGGCGCTCGACGACGACGACATCGGGACGCTGATCGATCGCGCGCTCGCCGACCCCGAACGCGGCCTCGGCGGCTTGCACGTGCGGCTCGAGCCGGCCGCGCGCGAAGCGCTCGTCAATCTTGCGAACGGCGATGCGCGCGTCGCGCTCGGCACGCTCGAATTCGCGGCCTCGTCAGCGAAAGAACACGACGGCGAACGGATCGTCGACGAGCAGACGATCGCCGACGCGCTCCAGCGCCGCGCCCGCTCGTACGATAAATCCGGCGACGCGCATTACGACATCATCAGCGCGTTCATCAAAACGATCCGCGGCAGCGATCCCGATGCCGCGGTCTACTATCTCGCGCGCATGATCGAGAGCGGCGAAGATCCGCTCTTCATCGCGCGCCGGCTGGTCATTCTCGCAAGCGAAGACGTCGGGCTCGCCGATCGCGCGGCGTTGCCGCTCGCGATGGCGGCGCAGCAGGCCGTGCACTTCGTCGGCATGCCCGAGGGCTTCTATCCGCTCGCGCACGCGACGCTCTATCTCGCTACCGCACCCAAGAGCAACGCGGTCGGCCGCGCGTACGGTGCGGCGCTCGCCGACGTCGAAGGCACCCGCAACGATCCGGTTCCGCTCCATCTGCGCAACGCGCCGACCCAGCTGATGAAGCATCTCGGCTACGGGAAGAACTACCGCTACGCGCACAGCGATTACGCGGCGATGGACGCCGAGGGCGACGCGCCGCCGGCCGTCGTGCTGCAGCAGAATTTGCCCGATGCGCTCGCGGGGCGAGCCTATTTCGATCCGGGCCGTCAAGGCGATGAGGCGAAGCTCCGCGCCTGGATCGATGCGCGGCGGGGTTCGGCGGCCGCCGCCGGCGGCGAACCCGAGATCGATCTCTAGCGGTTGTAGCGTCCGTGGACCGGATCTATCTCGACCATGCCGCGACGACCGCAACGCGCCCCGAGGCGATCGCGGCCATGACCGCCGTGCTCGGCAGCGACTATAATCCCTCGTCGTTGCATGCCGAGGGCCGCGCCGCGCGAACGATCCTCGACGGCGCGCGAACCGCGGTCGCGCGGGTGCTCGGCGCGAAGCCGCGCGAGATCGTCTTCACCGGCGGCGGCAGCGAAGCCGATAACCTCGCGATCCTCGGGATCGCGCGCGCGCGCAAGAGCGACGGCCGGCATATCATCACGAGCGCGATCGAACATCATGCCGTGCTGCATGCGGTCGATGAGTTGGAAGCCGCCGGGTGGTCGGTGACGCGGCTCGGCGTCGATGCCGCCGGGATGGTTGCGCCGGACGATCTGCGCGCCGCGCTGCGGCCGGATACCACCCTCGTCACGCTGGCGCTCGCCAATAACGAAATCGGCACCATCGCGCCGATCGCCGAACTCGCCGCGATCGCGCACGCAGCGGGTGCGCTTTTCCATACCGACGCGGTGCAAGCACCGGGCCAGCTCCCGCTGGACGTCGCTGCGCTCGGCGTCGATACGCTTGCGCTCTCGGGTCACAAATTTTGCGCGCCCAAAGGCGTCGGCGTGCTGTACGTGCGCGGCGGGACGCCGATCGCGCCGCATCTTCTCGGCGGCGGTCAAGAACACGGTCTGCGTGCAGGGACGGAAAATCTTGCCGGAATCGCGGCGCTCGCCGCGGCACTCGAAATCGCGGAATCCGAACGTCCCGCATTCGTCGCGCGGGTAACCGCGCTGCGCGATCGCCTCGCCGGCGGCATCGTCGCGGCGATCCCCGGCGCGCACGTCAACGCGGCCGGCGCGCCGCGCCTCGCCAACAATCTCAGCGTCGCGTTCGACGATGCACCCGGCGACTTGCTGCTCATGCGGCTCGACTTGGAGGGCATCGCTGCCTCGGCGGGAAGCGCGTGCGCCGCGGGTTCGCTCGAACCAAGCCACGTTATCGCTGCACTGGGTTTGCCGAAAGCCGCGCAGCGCAGCGTCATCCGGTTTTCGCTCGGGCGTACCACGACGGCCGTGCAAATCGACCGGGTTCTCGCGTGCCTTCCAACCATTGTGCGCGAGGTCCGGTCAGGGGCCTCACTTCATCCGGTGTAGAGGAGCAAATATGTGGGTAGGTGCGTCTCGTGACGCTAGAGAGCAAGCGGAGGGTTCGCGTTGACCTCTGATGTCAATGTTCCGTACTGGATCTTCTCGATCGGTGCGGGCATCGGGGTCTTGTTGATCGGGATCGCAATCTTCGTCCTCTGCCAAGCGCTGGCGGGGACGTTGCGGCGGCTCGACAAGACGCTCGACGAAGTCGATCGCCAGATTGCCGCGCTCTCTGCGCCCGTTGCCGAGACCCTCGGCCACGTGGGTGGGATCGCCGATTCGGCGGACGCGGTCGTCGCGCGGCTCACGGGCGTCGTCGCACTTCTGGAAACCATCGCCGGCGCGGCCGGCAAAACCACTTCACTCGCCGGGGAAGCCCTACGCCCGGTGATCGTCAATGTCGGCGCAACGCTGACCGGGGTCACTGCTGGTTTACGCCGGCTCGTAAATGGAAAACGCGGAGATACCAATGAGTGATGAACCAAGTTCGTCCGGTCCGGGCTTTGTGGCCGGGTTGCTCATCGGCGCCCTCGCCGGAGCGACCGTCGCGATGATCCTTACCCCGCAAGCCGGCGAGGACACGCGCGATTTGTTGCGCGCGAAAGCCCGAGAAGCATCGGATCGCATGCGCGATGCCGCCGAGGACCTGGCCAAGAACGCACCCGTCGCACCGTCCGATCTGATCGCCCGGGGCAAGCAGATCGTCGACGACGCTCGTTCGCGACTCGATGCCGCGGTTGCGGACGGCAAGGATGCCGCAGCCAATCTTCGCAGCTCTCTTCAAAAAAACGAACAAGACACGTAGGAGTATCGGTGGATATTAAAGTGAACGTCCGGGAATCTGAGGGCGACGCCTATGTCGTCGACCTCACCGGCGAGATCGACGTCTATACCTCGCCCAAAGTCAAAGACGCGATCACGGAGTTGATCGATCAAGAGCATTACAACCTGGTCATCAACCTCGAAAAAGTGCGTTACATCGATTCGACCGGTCTCGGTGTGCTCATCGGCGGGCTCAAGCGCGTGCGCGAGCACGGCGGCTCGGTGAACCTGGTCTGCACCAACCCGCAGATCAAGAAGATCTTCGACATCACGGGCCTGGTGAAGATTTTCGGGATCTTCGATGACGAGCAGAGCGCGATGAAGGCGCTCGTCTAATGAACCCTCTGCCGGTGACGGACGAATTCTACGGCCGCGTCGACGTGGCGATTCCGGCGAAAGCCGAATGGGTCGCCGTGGCGCGCCTGACCGTCGCCGCCGTCGCGAGCCGCTTGCAGTTCTCGGTCGAAGACATCGAGGACGTGAAGCTGGCGATCGCGGAAGCGTGCACCAACTCGATTCAGCACGGCGCGCCGTCGGATACGATCGCAATCGCCTGCGAGGTCGGTAACGACGAGCTGCGCATCACGGTGCGCGATCGCGGTCAGGGTTTGCGCCTCGAATCGGTCGGCGAAACCGGCTTCAAAGAAGACGGCCGCACCGAGGAACTCGGCGTGTTCCTCATTCGTGCGCTGATGGATTCCGTAGAATATCGCGTCGATGCCCGTGAGGGCACCGAACTCGTGATGATCAAACGGGTACTGGCGTAGTACTGTCGTTCGTGACGATGAATTCCGCATCACGCGTGGACGAAGAACGTTGGGACCGCAACCGTGCCCGTCAAGCATTTGCACGGTTTGCGGAGCTGCGCGTCCATCCCGAACACGACACCGGCCGCAACAATCAGGGCGACACCGAGTTCGAGCAGCTGCGGAACGATCTGGTCGTCGCGCATCTGAATCTCGTGCGCTACCTCGCGGTCAAATTCGCCAACCGCGGTGAGGCGCTCGACGATTTGATTCAGGTCGGCACGGTGGGCTTGCTCAAGGCGATCGACCGCTTCGATCTCGAGCGCGGCGTGGAGTTCACGACCTACGCGACCCCGACGATCGTCGGCGAGATCAAGCGTTATTTCCGCGACAAAGGCTGGGCGGTCAAGGTGCCGCGCCGGCTGCAAGAGCTCAACCTCGCGGTCAATCGCGCGATCGAGAAGCTGACGGTGAAACTCGGCCACTCGCCGACGGTCGCCGAACTCGCCTCCGCCCTCGGCGCCACCGAGGAAGACATCCTCGAGGCGCAAGAGCTCGGTCAGGCCTACAACCTGCTCTCGCTCGACACCGAGCTCAACGCCGAAGGCGACAAAAAATCGCAGACGCTCGCCGATTACGTCGGCCAGGAAGATCCGGCGCTCGCCCTGCTCGAGGATCGCGCGAACCTCGAGCGCGCCTTCACCGTCCTGAGCGGCCGCGAGCGCGTGATCCTCTACCTGCGCTTCTACGAGTCCGTCTCGCAAACCGAGATCGCCAAGCGCCTCAACGTCTCCCAGATGCACGTCTCCCGCCTGCAACAAAAAGCGCTCGAAAAACTCCGCAACGTCCTGCAAGAAAAGTAACCCCGCCGCCCGGCGGTGCCCGGACTCGGCGGGATGGGTGCCGAACCCGTGTAGCCGCCCATGAAATCGCAGGAACTCCGCCAGGCCTTCGTCGACTTTTTCGCTGCTCGGGGACACAAGCACGTTCCCTCCGCCTCGCTGATCCCGGATGCGATGTCGACGACGCTCTTCACGATCGCCGGGATGGAGCCGTTCGTGCCGGCGTTCCTTGGCGAGGTTCCGCCGCCGGGCCCGCGTGCGGTGAGCGTGCAGCGCTGTCTGCGCGTCGCGGGCGCGAAGAGCGACATCGAAAACGTCGGGCGCACCGGCCGCCACGGCACGTTCCTCGAGATGCTCGGCAACTTCTCGTTCGGCGATTATTATAAGCGCGACGCCATCCTCTGGGCGTGGGAATTCCTCACGGACGTCATGCGGCTCGACAAAGAGAAGCTCTACGTCACCGTGCACGTCTCCGATGACGACGCGCAGCGTTTGTGGGAATCGGAGATCGGCCTTGCGCCCGAGCGCATCACGCGCTGGGACGAAGACAATTTTTGGACCATGGGCCCGACCGGCCCATGCGGCCCGTGTTCGGAGATCTTCTACGACACCGGCGCGCCGTACGCGCTAAACGCGGGCGACACGGGTCCGAACCTCGGCAACCGCTACGTGGAGATCTGGAACCTCGTCTTCCAGCAGTATAATCGCGCCTCCGACGGCGCGCTCACCGAGCTGCCCGCGAAGAACATCGACACGGGCGCCGGCTTCGAGCGGATGCTCGCGGTTGCGAACGGCTTCGCTTCGATGTATGAGACCGATCTCTTCACCGATCTGATCGCCGCGCAGCCGCCGATCGAGAAAACCTCGCTGACGCTGGACGAGCAGCTCGTCCGCCAGCGGATCATCGCCGACCACGCGCGCGCCGTGACGTTCCTGATCGCCGACGGCGTGTATCCGTCGAACACCGATCGCGGCTACGTGCTGCGCTTCTTGACCCGGCGCGCGATTCGCAACGGCAAGCTCTTGGGCTATCCCGACGGTTTCCTCACCGCGATCGTGCCGCACGTCGTGCGTTCGCTCGAGTCGGGCTATCCCGAACTCAAGAGCGCGCTGCAGCGCGTCGAGGCCACGGTCGGCACCGAGGAACTCGCCTTCGACCGCACGCTCGAACGCGGCAACGAACGCCTCGCACAATTGCTCGAAGCCGCGAAGAGCGAGAACCGTGCGATTGCGGGCAGCGACGTGTTCGAATTGCACGACACGCACGGCTTTCCGTCGGAACTCACCAAGGAGATCGCGGGCGAGGCCGGCGTCGCCGTCGACATGGCCGGCTTCGAAACCGCGATGGAAGAGCAGCGCGAACGCGCGCGTGCGGACGCCGCCAAGAAGCGCGCGGTCGTCACCGTCGCGGAGATGCCCGCGCTCGTTTCCGAGTTCAGCGGTTACGACGGCCTCGAGGACGACGGCCGCGTGCAGTGGATCACCGTCGACGGCGCCACGGTCGAGAGCATCACCGACGGCGACGAAGCCCAAATCGTGCTCGACCGCACGTCGTTCTACGCCGAAAAGGGCGGCCAGATCGGCGATCGCGGCACCCTGACCACGGCCGAAGGCGCCGTCTTCCGCGTACTCGACACGCAGTTCGTCGGCGAAGCGATCGCGCATCGCGGCGTGCTCTCCGGCGGCCCGATCGTGGTGGGCGATACCTTGCACACCGCGGTCGATCCGTTCTGGCGTCAGGAAATCCGGCGCCACCATACGAGCGCGCACCTCTTGCAACGCGCGCTCAAGGACGTGCTCGGCGACGAAGTCGCGCAGGCAGGGTCGTGGGTCGGCGTCGATCGCATGCGCTTCGACTTCCGTTCGCCCGGCGGCGCGCTGACCGGCGATCAAAAGCGCGACGTCGTCGCCCGGGTCAACGCGATGATCCGCGCCGATCACCACCTGGTGACCAAGGTCATGACGCCCGCGGAGGCCGCCGCCTCGGGCGCGATCTCGATGGCCGGCGAAAAATACGGCGACAAGGTACGCGTGGTGCACGCGGGTCCCGCGGTCGAGTTCTGCGGCGGCACGCACGCGATCACCACGGGCGAACTCGGCCTCTTCCTGATCGTGTCCGAGGCCTCGATCGGCACGGGCGTGCGCCGCATCGAATCGGTCGTCTCGCAAGCCGCCGAGGCGTACGCGCTCGAACAGCAAGAGCTGGTCGCGTCGCTGGCCGAATCGCTCTCGGCCAAGCCCGCCGAACTCGCGCCGCGCGTCGAACGCTTGCAAACCGACGTACGCGATCTGCAAAAATCCCTCGCCGACATGAAGGCCCGCTTGGCCGCCGCCGACGCCGCGACGTACGTCGAGAATGCGGAGCAACTCGGGGGCAAGCGCGTCGTGCTCGCGGTCGTTCGCGAAGCCAATGCCGAATCGCTGAAACATCTGGGCAGCGCGATCTTGCAGAAGCTGCGCAACGGCGTGGTCGCGCTGGCCGGCGTCGACGACGGTTCCGTGTCGCTTTTGGTCACGGCCAGCGGCGACGCGGTAGCCGGCGGCGTGCACGCGGGCAATCTCGTGAAACTCGCCGCGCCGCTGGTCGGCGGGCGCGGCGGCGGTCAAGCCGCGCAAGCGCAGGGCGGCGGCAAGGACGTCGCGGGCGTCGACGCGGCAATCGAAGCGATACGCGGCGCGCTGGCCGGGTGAAGGCCGTTCGCTGCGGCCTGCTCGCGCTCGCGTGGCTGACCACGCTCGGCGCGCGGCCCGCACCCGAGCCCCCACCGCTTCCCGACGTGCCGCCGAGCCTGGTCTTGCAACGCTACGAAGAAGCGCTCGCGCAGATCAAGCCGCCGCCCAACGTGATCTTCGAATACGCCGTCGAACAATCGGGCCTGCGTAATCTCGAACAAACGCATCGCGTCTACCGCAGCGGCGGCCGCGAACGCGACGAAACGCTGCGCGTCAACGGCCTGCCGCTCAAACCTCCGCGCGTGCGCGTCTTCCAAACGCCCAACCATTACGACGTGACGCTGCTCGCGCCGCGTCCGGGCGACTACACGTTTTCCTACACCAACCGCTCGATCCAAGGCGGCCGCGCGGTCTACACGTTCCGCACCGAATTGCAGAAAGTCGCATCGTTCGCGGTCACGAGCATCGACGTCGACGCCGAACATTACTTACCGTTGACCGTTCGCTTCCGTAGCGTCAACGGCGGCACGAAAGGCAACGGGCACGTAACCTACGCGCCCGAATCCAAATATTGGCTGCCGCGCGAAGCGTCGGTCGAAGCGCGCACCGCGGCCGGGAAGGTCGCGCGCGAGCGCATCACCTGGTCGAGCTTCGGCTTCCCGGAGGAGTTGCCGCCGGCGACGTTCGTGCCGCCTCGGCCGCAGGAGTCGCCCACGCCGTAAGAGCGCCGGCGACCGGAAAGGGCGAAAGGGCCGGCGCCCGACTTCGCTCTAACACTGCCCCGCCCTCGCCGCCAAGAAGCCGGCGCAGACCCTCGTCGTCTACGACATCGGGGTGGGCGGCGACTATTCAGGCGATTCTGCGCGTCGCTTCACCTGAGCCACGACCAGATGGCCGGGGAAACAGCGCGGCATGAGTCGACGCGACGCCTTGCACGTCGCATGGCACTACGCCGAGCGGGTCGGCGCTCTTACAAAGCTTGGGCTTCGATATCGGCACGGACGCCGGCGAGGTGCGCGACCACGCACTCCTCGATGACGCCTAAGCCTTCGGGCGTGCGTTCCAATACTGCGAATGCGCCGTTCTCGACGCGTACCTTCCAGAAGTCGTCGAGCGGACGGCCTTCGGCGGCGACCAACGCACAGCGCACCACGGCGTCGTGCGTGACGACCAGCATGTCGCGCGTCTCGTATTGGAGCACGCTCTGCGCGAAGTCGTGCCAGCGCGCGGCGACGTCGAGGAGCGTTTCTCCGCCGGCGAAGGACGCGTGCGCCGGATCTTCGCGCCAGGCGCGATAGCGGATTGGATCGTTTGCGGCGAGTTCGTCGCGGTAGCGGCCTTCCCAGGTGCCGTGGGCGATCTCGAGCAGACGATCGTCGGATTCCAGCGGTACGTCGAGGCTCGCGGCGGTGAAGCGGGCGGTTGCGGTGCAGCGGAGGAGCGGGCTGCTGATGATGCGCTCGGGCACCGGTTCGCCGCGTTTGAGGCGCTCGAAGAAATAGCCGGCTAACCCGAAGCCTTGGCGTACGCCGAGTGCGGAGAGAGCCGATTCGAGGCGGCCTTGATAGCGGCCGGCGAGGTTCCAGGTCGTTTCGCCGTGGCGCGCTAGGTAGATCATGCCCGGCTCAGAGGTCGAGCGCGCGGACGGTGCTGATGCCGGGGACGGCGCGCAGCGCGTCGAGCGTCGACGCTTCTGCCGGACGGTCGACTGCGAGGATCATCAGCGCGTCGCCGCCCGCGTCGCGGCGCGAGACTTGCATCGTGGAAATGTTGACCTTCGCTTCGCCGAGCACGGTGCCGACGCGGCCGATCATGCCGGGCACGTCGTTGTGGCGCGTGATCAAGAGCGAGCCGCGCGGGCTGGCGTCGACCTCGAAACCATCGATCTCGATCACGCGCGGGCCGCCGGGCGCGATCGTTCCGGCCAGCGAGGTGCGGCCGCCGGTCACGCGCAGGCTCGATGCAAACGCGCCGCGTCCCGGACCGCCGTGTTCCTCGACGACGAGGCCCAGTTCGGTTGCGATCGATCGCGCGTTGACGATCGTGACGCGCCGATCCGTGGTCGTTTGCAATAAGCCGCTCAGGAATGCGGTGACCAGCGCGTCGGGTTCGACGTCGGCCAAACGGCCTTCGCGCACGAGCGCGAAGCGCGGCAGGCTCGCGTCGTCGGCGAGTTGCGGATAGAGCTTGCCCAACCGGTAGGCGAGATCGACGAACGGGCGCACCATCTCGGCGTCGGGGCCCGTTGCGATCGGCGCGTTGACGGCTGCGGCTGCCGGGCCACCGAGCAGCACGCTCGCCACGTCGTGCGCGAGTTCGGTCGCGATGCGTTCGAGCGCTTCATAGGTCGAACCACCCAGATGCGGCGTGGCCACAACCTTGGGATGACGCTGCAAGCGCGCGCCGGTGCCGTCGGGCGGTGGCGGCTCGATCGCAACGACGTCGATCGCCGCACCGGCCAACGCGCCCGCATCGAGCGCGGCGAGCAACGCGCTCTCTTCGATCACGCCGCCGCGGGCGCAATTGACGATCAGCGCGTGCGGGCGCAACTTCGCGAGTTGCGGCGCGTCGATCATGCCCCGGGTCTGCGCGGTGAGCGGCACGTGCAANNCGCGCCGAGGAGATGAACGGATCGTGCGCGATCACGCGCATGCCGAAGGCCTGCGCCCGCGTCGCGACCGCACCGCCGATGCGCCCGAGACCCACGATGCCCAGCGTCTTGCCGTGCAACTCGATGCCGACGAACGGCTTGCGCTCCCAGCGGCCGGCGCGCAGCGACGCCACGGCGTCGGGCAGGTGGCGCGCCAAGGCCAGCGTCAGCGCGAAGGTTTGCTCGACGGCCGCGAGCGTGTTGGCCGCGGGCGTGTTGAGCACGACGATGCCCGACTCCGTAGCGGCCGGAACGTCGATCGCGTCGACGCCGACCCCGGCACGCGCCACGACGGCCAGGCGCGGACCGCCGGCCAGCAGCTCGCGATCGACGCGAGTCTCCGAACGCACGATGAGGCCGTCGGCATCGGCCAAGGCCGCGCGCAGTTCGTCGCGCGTCGCACCGACGCAGGAAATCACCTCGATGCCGCTCGTGCGCAGCACGTCCAGCCCGGTCTCGGAAAACGGTTCCGCGACGACGACGCGGGCGGGGGAGAGGCGGATGCTTTGCACGAGGCTAACCCGCAAACTGTTGTCCCTTTCCCAGGCCGGACCCTGGCCGTTTGGAGTAGTTTCGCGACCGTGATTCCCGCGCGCTGGTGGTCGGCGGCCGCGTTCCTCGCGCCCTTCGCGCTTTTCTGTTTCACGCTGGTGCCCGACGTCGGCTATTGGGACACCGCGGAGATGGAGACGGTGCCCTACATCTTCGGCATCGCGCACCCGACGGGATTCCCCACCTTTGTCGTAGCCGGCTGGTTCTTCAGCCACATCTACCCCTTCGGAACGGTGGCCTACCGGCTCGGCTTGATGAGCGCGGTGGCGATGGCCGGCGCGGCCTGGTGTGCGTACGCCACGGTCGTCGAACTCGGCGAAGAGCCGCCGGTCGCGGCGGCTGCCGCGATGCTCTTCGCAGCGGGCAACATCGTGTGGACGCGCGGCACGCGCACCGAAGTGCATGCCTTCGCGGTTGCGTTTTCGGCGCTCGTGCTCTGGCAAGCGGTGCGCTTCGGGCGCACCGGCAACGCACGCGCATTCTTCGGCACCGCGCTTGCGTACGGCCTGGCGCTGGCCACGCACGGCATCGCCACGCTGCTCGCTCCGGGTCTCGCGATGCTGCTCGCGTCGCGCGGGCGCTCGCTCACGCCGGGCATCGCTCTGCGCGCGGGCGCGCTGTTCGTCGCACCACTGTTGCTCTATCTGTACATCCCGTTGCGCAGCGCCCAACTCTTCGCAGCCAAGACGGATCCCACGCTGGCCCTAGGCATTCCGCCGGGCCGGCCGTTTTGGGATAACTTCCATCCGGCATCGTTCGGCGAGTTCGTGCGCTACATGGGCGGCGGCGAAGGCAGCCAAGTCGGCGTGGGCTTCTCGAAGATGGTGGATTGGAGCCTCTATCCCGACGTGGGCGCGCGCTTCGCCGCGGCGACGCTGCACGAAGTGGGTCCCTTTGCGGTGTTCTTCGCATTGATCGGAATCGCGCTCGCGTTCAAGCGCGACGCGTGGCTCGCGCTCGGGCTGATCGTCGCGTGCGGCCTCTGCGTGCCGTACGGTTTGCTGTATCCCGAAGCCGACCAGGAACGCTACCTGATGACCGCCTTCTGGGGCATCGCCGTGTTTGCCGCGTACGGTGCGGGCCAGAGCATCAAGACCTACCTCGACGACAACGCGTCGCTCGCGCGCGTTGCGGCCACGGTGCTGCTCTACGCGGCGGCGTTCGGGCTGATCTGGACGGGGCGCGACACGTTCGGCCAGCGCCACGACCCCGGTGCGCGGCAATTCATCGACAAGGTCGTCGCGAACACGCCCGACGGCGCGATCATCGTGGCCAACTGGACCTTTGCCACGCCGCTGGGCTACGCCGCGTACGTCGATCACACGCTGGGGCACCGGATCGTCGTGACGGCGTTTCCGGGCGACTACAGCGCATTCTATCCGAACTGGTTGCAGTCGCACCGCATCTTCCTGGTCAACCAACCCGCTTGGGAAGATCCGACGATACGCCAGACGATCGTCGCGAGCGATCCGGGGATTTTGGAGCTCGAGAAGAAGTGAGTTCGCTCGCGGCCGGGGCGCTCGCGTTTTTGCTCGTCGTGATCGCGAGCCGCCTCCATCCGACGGCGTATAACAATTACGTGTTGCTCGCCGACGCGTTCCGCCACGGGCGCGTCTGGATCGACTGGCCGGGCCCGTACATCGACGCGCTGTCGTATGCGGGCCGCTATTACGTGATCGAAGCGCCGCTGCCGGCGATCCTCTTGTTGCCCGCCGTTGCGATCTTCGGCACGGCAGCGAATCAATCGCTCTTGGCCGCGCTGCTCGGCGGCGTGGCGGTGGGCAGCGGCTGGGACATCGCGCGCCGTCTCGGCGTAGCCGTGCCCGCACGCGCGTGGCTATGCGGCTTCTTACTCTTCGGCACCGATCTTTTTTGGTGTGCGATGTACGGCGACGTGTGGTTCATCGCCCACGTCGCGGCGGCGGCCTTCACCCTGCTCGCGCTCGGCGAACTGCTCGGCGCGAAACGCGCCTGGCTCGTCGCAATCTATGCCGGTTGCGCCGTCGAGTCGCGCTTCTCGCTGCTGCTCGCCGTGCCGGTCTACGCCGTGTGGCTCGCCTTCGACGGCGCGCCGGCGGAGCGCATTCGGCGCGTTGCGTCGTTTGCGGGCGCGCTCGTGCCGTTTGCTGCGTTTTGGCTCTGGTACAACGAAGCGCGCTGGGGGCAATTCTACGACATCGGCTACACCGCGTGGTACCATCAGGATCAGGTCGGCGAGACGACGGGCTCTCCATTCCGCCTCGCGTACGTACCCAACCAACTCTACTCGTTTTTCGTACGCTTTCCCGACGTCGTCGCTCACGCACCGTTTCTCGTGCCGACCTATAACGGCGTCGCGCTGACCTGGACGAGCCCGGCCTTGCTCTTGGCCCTCTTCGCGCGCGTGCCGAAGCGCGTCGTGCTCGCGCTGTGGGCGGCCACGCTGCTCGTCTTTCTGCCGAACGTCACGTATTACGTGAACGGCTTCGCGCAATTCGGCATGCGGCACGCGCTCGACTTCGAGCCGTTTCTCTTCGTGCTGATGCTCCTCGCCGCACGCGACCGGTGGCAAACGATCTGGCTCGCGCTGTGCGCGTGGTCGATGCTCGCCGGCGCGTGGGGCATCTGGTACTGGAAAGCCTTCTACCGGGCGCTATAGCCCGCGTCGTCCNNTCGACGACTTTCTCAGCCATCGCGCGGGCCTTCGGGTTCTTGCCGCACTTGGCTTCGGTTTTGGCCATCTCCAGGGCCATCTTGTCGTGGGCCATCATCATATCGACGAACTGGCGATCGAGCGATGCGTCGGGCTTCATCATGACCGGCGCCGGGGTCATCTTCGACATCATCATCGAGGCGCTGCCGCAGTCGATCGGCTTGGCCATCATTGCAGCGGGCGTGGCCATCGCATCGGCGCCGGCGGGAACCGGTGCCGCGGCAAAGGCGAAGCCGGCGAGCGCCGCGACACAGCCGAGTAGGTGTAGGGTTTTCATCTGTTCTCCTCGCGTTGATTGGGGGACTTGGCACCGTCACGATAGCGCAGCGGCGCTCGCACGACGGTAAGGCTGCTTACCTGGCGCCATGTTTGCGCCGCCGCACCGCCGGGAAACGACGGACCCGAGCACAAGCGCGAAGGGAACACCACATGCAGCAACAGCGACCCGTCACGGTCAGAGAACGAAACGCCGTCTCGTCGGCAACTTGGGCCTGGACGGTTACCGCCGTTTTGGCCATCATCGCCATCGCCGCAATCCTCGCCTGGCAACCGTGGGCGCCGGCTCGACCGGCGAATTCGTCGGGCAATGCGGCCACTGCGGGCGGCAGCAACGCAGGCGGCTCGAGCGGCTCGAGCGGCTCGGGCGGCGCCGACGCCAATGCCGGCGGCGCGAACATGGGCGGCAGCACCAACAATACGGGCGTCAACAACGGATCGGGCAACGGCTCGGCCGCAGCGGGCACGGGGTCGGGCGCGTATGGCAGCGCCGGCAACGGCTCCGCCGGATCGAGCGGGACCGGCACGTCCGGTTCGGGCAACGGCGGGAGCGGCAGTGGTGCCGCGGGAGCCGGTAGCGGCAGCGGCGGATCGGGTACCGGCAGCGGCGGGACCGGCAGCGGGTCGGCCGGCGGCTCGGGTGGTTCGAGCGGCGGGTCGNNGGCTCGGGCGGCGGAGCGGGCGGCTCGGGCGGCTCGGGCGGCGGCGGGGGCAAGTAGGCCGGCCCGGGGAGCGGTGGCGGTCGCGCGCGGGTCGAAGCCGTCGCTCCCCATGCACCAGCGCAGAGCGAGTGGATCCGGCCGTGCCGGCTAAGCGCCCGGCGAAGAGCGCGGCCGATGCGGCCGAAGCGCTGAAGACGTACGCGAAGAAGCGCGACTTCGGCAAAACGCCCGAGCCCTCGGACGCGGCGGGAAAAACCAAGCCGCGCCGCGGTAAGGATCTGCGCTTCGTGATCCAGATGCACCGCGCGTCCCGGCTCCACTGGGATTTCCGGCTCGAGGCCGACGGCGTGCTCAAATCGTGGGCCGTGCCCAAAGGCCCGACGCTCGAACTGGGCGAGAAGCGTTTGGCGATGCACGTCGAGGATCACCCGCTCGACTATCGCGATTTCGAAGGCATCATTCCCAAGGGCAATTACGGCGCGGGTGAAGTGATCGTGTGGGATCGCGGCACCTACCGGCTGCTCGAAGGCACCGACACCACCGCGCAGATCGCCAAGGGTTCGCTCAAATTCGAACTCTTCGGCAAAAAGCTGCACGGCGGTTTCGCGCTCGTGCACATCAAGGGCCGCGGCGGCGAAGAGAACGCCTGGCTTCTGATCAAGGAGCGCGACGACGCCGTCGATCCGAATTGGAAGATCGAAGACCACGCCGAATCGGTGAAGTCCGGCAAGACCGTCGCCGAAATTGCGAAGGACCCGCGCGCGCCGCATTGGATTTCCAACCGGCCCGAGAGTTCCGCGCACACGGCGGTCAAAGCGCGACCGAAGGCGGAGCCGCTGCCGCACGAATTAGCGCCGATGCTCGCGACATTGATCGAGGCGCCCTTCGACGATCCGCAATGGCTCTTCGAATTGAAGTGGGACGGATATCGCGCCATCGCCTACATCGAACGCGACGGCACGGTCGCGCTCGTCTCGCGCAACGGCAACGACTTCGGCCCGAAGTTTCCGGAGTTGTCGGATCTGGCCGAGTCGTTTTCGGAACGGCCGCTCATCGTCGACGGCGAGATCTGCGTGCTCGACGACGAAGGCAAGCCGTCGTTCCAAGCGCTCCAAGAACGGCTCGATCGCTTCGGCCGCGCCGATCCGCACAAAAAGACCGTCACCTTCGTCGTCTTCGATCTCTTGTACGGCAACGGTCGCGACCTGCGCGGCGAGCCGCTCGAAAAGCGCAAGGCGATCCTCGAGAGCATCCTCACCGGCAAAGGGCCGGTGCTCTTCAGCAAACACGTCGAGGGCGACGGCAAATCCTTATTTGCGCTGGCTCAACACCGCGGCCTCGAGGGCATCATGGCCAAGCGCCGCGACTCGACGTATCAAGACCGGCGCTCGCGCGACTGGCTCAAGATCAAGACGGGACTGCGTCAGGAGGTCGTCGTCGGCGGCTGGACCGAGGCGCGCGGCAGCCGCAAACATTTCGGCGCATTGCTCGTGGGCACGTACGACGGCGACGAGCTGATCTACGCGGGCTCCGTGGGCACCGGCTTCGACGGACGGAAGCTCGCCGCGATCGCGAAGCAGATGGAGCCGCTCGCGCGCAAGACGCCGGCTTTCGCGCATCCCCCGAAGACGGACACGCCCGCGCACTGGATCAGCCCCACGCTGGTTGCCGAGGTGAGCTTTGCGGAATGGACGCGCGACGGCTTGATGCGTCAACCGGTTTTCGTCGCGTTGCGCGCGGATAAGGATCCGCACGACGTCGTGCGCGAGCGCGCGAAGCCCGTTCGCGCGGAGGCACCCAAGGTTTCCGCGCACGCGGCGCACGCCGCGAAGCGCACGACGGAGACCGTCGAGATCGGCGGCCGCAGCCTCGTGCTCTCCAACGACGCGAAGGTGCTCTGGCCTGAAGACGGCTACACCAAAGGCGATCTGATTCGCTATTACCGCGCGGTCGCGCCCTTCATCTTGCCGCACCTGGAAGGCCGTCCGCTCACGATGCAACGCTATCCCGACGGCATCAACGGGGAATCGTTCTTCGAAAAACACGCACCGCGCGGCGTGCCCGCCTGGGTCGAAACGGTCGGCGTGCCCAGCGACAGCGGCCGGCGCGATACGATTCAGTTCGTGGTGTGCAACGACGAAGCGACGCTCGTGTGGGTCGCGAACTTGGCCTCGATCGTCCTGCACGTCTGGACCTCGCGCGTCGGCTCGCTGGACACGCCGGAGTTCATCTTCTTCGATCTCGACCCCGACGAGACGTGCACCCTCGCGACGCTGGCCAAGGTCGCAATCGGCTTGCGCGCGACGCTCGCCGAAATAGGCCTCGTGCCGCTGATCAAGAGTTCGGGCGGGTCGGGCCTGCACGTGGTCATCCCGCTCGAGCCCCACTACACCTACGAGGTGGCCAAGACGTTTGCGCAACTCGTGGCCGAACACCTCAACGCGCGCATGCCCGAGGCCACCACCCTCCTGCGCATGCCGGCCAAGCGCCCGAAGGGCACGGTGTACCTCGATTACGTCCAAGTGGGTAAGGGCAAAACGCTGGTATCGGCGTATAGTGCCCGTCCCAGGGACGGGGCCCCGGTCTCGATGCCCCTGGATTGGAGCGAGGTCGAGGCCATGACCCGCAAACGGGCCAAAGAGACCGAAGGAGAATTCGCCCGCTTTACGCTGAAGAACGCACCTGCGCGATTAGCCGACCTCGGCGACCTGTGGGGCGGCGCGCATTGGAAACCACAGCGGCTGGAGCCGGCGCTGGAAAAGGCGCGCAAGGCCTGGCGGCTCTCGGGAGAGTGACATCGTGGCGCACGCAATCTGGACCGGATCGATCAACTTCGGACTGGTAACGATACCGGTCAAATTGCAAACGGCGATTCGCACGAGCGATCTGCGTTTTAACTTCTTGCACAAGAAGGACGAAGGCCGGATCAATAACGTGCGTCGCTGCAGCGTCTGCGGTGAGGAAGTCGCCTACGACGACATCGAGCGCGGCTACGAGATCGAGAAGGGTCGCTACGTCATCCTGACCGACGAGGACTTCAAGCGGGTCAACGTCGAGGCCACGCAATCGGTCGATATCGTGCAGTTCGTCGAACTGAGCGAGATCAATCCGATGTACTTCGACAAACCCTACTATCTCGAACCCGACAAGCGCGGCCGGCACGCCTACGCATTATTGCGCGAAGCACTCCGCGAATCGGGCAAGGTCGGCGTAGCCAAGGTCGTGATCCGCTCGAAAGAACATCTGGCCGCGCTCAAGCCCAACGGCGACGCGCTCGTCCTGGAGCTGATGCACTTCGCCGACGAGATCGTCGACCAATCGACGCTCGACTTTCCCGCGAGCGAAGCGCCGCCCGAGAACGAGATGAAGGTGGCCAAAATGCTGATCGATACGATGAGCGAGCCCTTCGACGCCTCGAAGTTCCGCGACAACTATCGCGAAGAAGTGCTGGCCATGATCGAAGCGCGCGCCGCCGGTCAGGAAGCGCCGAAGGAGGCGTCCAAGCCCGCCGCGCGCAGCAACGTGGTCAATCTGATGGACGTGCTGCAAAAGAGCTTGGAAGAAAGCAAGAAGCGTGCAAGCTCGGGCTCCTCGCGCAACGACGACGAGCGCGAAGAGCCGAAGCCCAAGAAGACGACGCGGCGCAAGAGTTCGGCCGCATAGCCGCGCTCAGCGAATGAGGTAGATGACCGTCACGTGCGCGGTCACCGTGATCGGGCCGGCCGACCCGACGTCGGTGGGCACGGGCGCGGCGGCCATCGCGCGAAACATCGGCTGCTGGCCGAGGGGCCGCACCGTCTGCGCTTCGCCCGTGCCGACGTGCTGTAACGATCCGAGCGCGAAGCCGCCGGCCGAGGATAGCGTCGCCGCCGTCCGCCTTGCATTTCCCATCGCTGCGACGAGCGCCGCCTGGTACGCCGAGTCGCGATCCTTGAGATCGTAGCTCACGCCGCTGACGGAGGTGACGCCGGCCGCGGTCGCCGCATCGATCGCCTTCCCGGCGTTCTCGATCGGCACGATCGTGATGCCCACGATGCGGTTGGTAATGTAGCCGTAGCGCGGCTGGCGTTGCTCGGGCGGAAGATCCCGCGGCGGATGCGGGACGAACGAGACGTCGTAGCCGTAGGTGTGCAATTCGTCGGCGCCGATGCCGATCGCCGCGAGTTTGGCCTTGAGCGCGTTGTAGCGCTCGTTGTTTTCCGACGACGACACGCCCGGATTATCGTCGTTCGTGATGATCGAGACGGTCAGGCGGGCGAGATCGGGGGCGCGCTCGATCGTGCCGTCGCCCGTGACCGTCAGCGTCGCTTCGCGCGGCGCGGGGCCGCTCGCCGTCTGGGCGGCGGCGGTGGAGACGGTGGCGAGCGCGAGGCCCAGGGCGGCGATGGCGTACTTTCTCATGACCCGATAACGCACGACGGACCTCGCCTGTGCCAACGAGCCCTGGATGAGAGTGCCGGCCCGGTCGCCGAAGCTATCGGCGTGATTCGACCTGCCACGCTCGCCGACGTGCCCGCCATAGCTCGGGTGCATGTCGATGCGTGGCGCGAGACCTATCCGGGCATGCTGCCGGCCTTCGTGCTCGACGCGCTGAGCTATGAAGAGCGCGCGCAGCAGTGGACCCAGTCGCTCGAGCGGGGCGGCGCGTGCACGTACGTCGCCGAACACGATGGCCACATCGTCGGCTTTGCTTCCGGAGGCCCCAACCGCGAAGACGGGTATCCGGAGTACCCCGGCGAGCTGCAGACGCTGTATCTTTTGCGCTCGGCGCAAGGCCTCGGCCTGGGACGCGCGCTTTTCGAAACCGTGCGCGATTGGCTGCGCGCACGCGAACTGGAACCGTTCATGGTCTGGGTGATCGCGGCCAATCCCGCGTGCCGCTTCTACGAACGCTTCGGCGCTACGCGCATCGTCACGCAGGAGTCGGAGATCCGCGGAGCGCTGGTTCTGGATTGCATCTACGCCTGGCCGAAACCGGAGCGAAGCTGAGCCGAATGCCCTTCCCTCGCCCGGCTCCAGCGCGAGCGCAGCTTCAATTCGAGGCGGGAATCAATTGAAAGGTCGATGGGTCGACCTGATAATTGCCCGGTCCGATGGTGCTGTTGGGCAGCGCACAGACCACGCTCGTTCCGGGTCCCCAGATATTGACGAGGTTCGGCGGCCCGCAGCGAGTTTGTTGCAGGCCGTAGTTTCCGAGAAGATCGGCGCCGGGGCTCTCCGGAGCCGCCTGATACGATTGGTAGAATTGCTCGTCCTGAACGTCTTCGATCGACCCGTACAAGACGTACGCCGACAGGTCGGCCAATCCGAAGGCACCCCAAAATCCGCCGCCCCAATAGATCCCGGACGAGTTCCACGGCACGCCGTGATTCCAGCCCCACGGTCCGTACGGCCCGTGCGGATTGCGCACCGGGGTGCCGTGAAAGTGGCCGTAGTATTGGCCGCCGCTCCGCGCGCCCGACGGAGCGTAATAGCGCTGTCCGGGAGTGCGCGCGCCAACTCCCGACCGAGGATAGCCGGATCCCGGATGTGCCGTGACGTCGTGATTCAAATTGAATCCAGCCGGGCGCGGCGCTTGCTGAGCCGGCGCTTGCTGACGCGGCGCCGAGGCGGGCGCAGGCCTTCCGCCTCCACCACCGCCGCCACCGGGGTGGCCGCCGCCGCCACCGCCGCCACCGCCGGGGTGGCCGCCGCCGCCGCCACCACCACCATGCGGCCCGGCCGTCGACGCGACGGGTAGCGCGAACGATGCCGCGAGAGCAATTGCCAGGGCGATCAGTAGTTTCTTCATTTTGCTTGATCCAAGGTGCCCTTTAGGGAGACGATCGTACCGCGCGATGTATTCAAGAGCACCATGACTTGATGCGGACCGAGCTGCTGGGACGTGTGGCTCATGGGCTGGGAACTTCCGGTGAGGTTGATATAGAGCGTTCCGTGCTTGAGCGAGATCGGTTGATGCTTGCCGTCACCGTGGAGTTTGGTCGCAGTAGCTAAACAGCGCTCGACGGCGCCCGTAGACGAGCACGCCGCGCCGGTTATTTCCAGCGTCGACTGACGGTCGTTGCTACGCGCCCACAGGGTTTCTCCCGAGAGCCGGAGATGCACGTGCAGATAGGTCTCGTTCGAGCCGTCGCTCTGGTGAACGTAGGCGATGCCGTCCGCGCGCGCGGGAAAGGCGGTGAGCAGCAGCGCGAGCATCGCGCAGGCTCCGCCTGCAAAAGTGCGTCCAAACATGGCGAGGTCCCCCCGGCGCGGTTGCGAGAACGATCAGTATACGGCGTCGCGAACGACACGAACAGGCGGTGAAAAGGGGGATAACGTGGAGCCCAAACGGGAGCGAGCATGAGCGCGATACTCTTTCTCGGCGGCACGAGCTTCGTGGGGCGCCACATCGCCGAAGCGGTCATCGCGGCGGGCCACGAGGTGACGTTCTTCCACCGCGGGACCACGGGCGCCGATCTCTTCCCGAACAGTCGCCACCTCCACGGCGACCGCTACGGTGACGTCTCCTCGCTTGCCGAGGTCGACGCGGAGATCGTGATCGACACGAGCGGTTATACGCCGGATTCGGTCGCAGCAAGCGCTCGCGCGGTCGCCGGAAGCGTCCGGCAGTATCTCTTCATGAGCAGCGTCGATGCCTGCGATCTGAGCGCCCCCTCGATCGATGAATCCTCGCCGACAAAGCAGTTGCCCGCAGGCGCTTCCACCTCCGAATTCGCGATCGAACGGTACGGCGCGCTCAAGGCAGCGGCGGAGTCGCGCTTGAGCGAGATCCTCGGCGACGAACGCGTCGCGATCATTCGTGCGGGCCTCATGGTCGGACCCTACGATAAGACCGATCGCTTCACGTACTGGCCCGCGCGCGTCGCACGCGGCGGCGAGATCCTCGCGCCGGTCGGCCGCGACATGCCCGTGCAATTCATCGACGTGCGCGACGTCGCGGCCTGGACGGCCGGCGCAATCGAACGCACGCTGCACGGCACGTATTGCCTCGTCGGCACGCCCGGCGCGCTGACCTTCGGCGACGTGCTCGCCGCCTGTCGCGCCGCCGCGCCCAACGATGCGCGCTTCACATGGGCTTCCACCGAATTTCTGCTCGCGCACGAGGTCGGACCCTGGGTCGAGTTGCCGCTGTGGCTGCCGCCGGAACCGGAACACGCCGGGCTCTTGAACGTGCGAAATGAAAAGGCGCTCGCGACCGGCTTACGCTTGAGGCCGCTGACCGAAACCGTGCGCGATACCTTGAGCGAATTCCGCAAGCGCCCGGCTACGCAAGAATTACGTGCGGGACTCAAACCCGAACGCGAGGCGGAACTGCTCGCCGCGTTGGCGAGCGCGCGTTGAACGCAACCGCTATTTTCCCTCCGTCGCTTGACAAGCACCCCGGGTTCCGTGCTATCGTGAGCCCGCCATGAATTCCATGTTACGCGAGGCAAGACAGACCGGCACATCGGCGCGCAGGAGCGATGCCCGGGGTCGCTATTGCTTCGCGAGCGTCGCCGCATCGGCGGACGGCTCGGCATAGTCTTCACGATTCGTTCAGCTTCACGAGAGGCCGGGCGTATCGCCCGGCCTCTCGCTTTTTTCAGGCGAGATAACGAGTTCGCGTTGCGGGCCGGACGTATCGGGTTATCGACACCTCCGGCCGCGGGCCGGACGCATCGGGTTATCGTACGCCAACGATGCTCTCGCGAGCATTCCCGGTGCAACGGCACGCCCGCGGTCACCCTTCCGGCGCGGGCCGGACAGCGACGGTTATCTGGTGAGGCGAGGGAGTTCGAGCCTCCCCGGTCTGCGGACCGTGCCTCGTATTCGTCGCGACCACCACGCCCGCGTCACCTACGCTCTCCCTCCGGAAAGGAGGTCTCTTCGTCATGCAACTGCTCACGAAACTGTTCCGCGGACGCGCCGCCGGAACGTCGCAGCTCGCCCCGCAACCCGCGCGCAATCAGGTTGAGAACTCCGCCGGCGGATTCGTCTACGCACTCGATGCGTGGGCGCGCCTCGAACGCTTTCTGATCCTCGGAAGCGAAATCGGANNCCGCGCTCGTCCGCTCGGACGGCCGGCGCGTGGTGGAGCGCATCGTCGCGATCTCGGTCGCGGGGCGCGCACCCAAGGTCTCGCCCGCACTCTTCGCGCTCGCAATGTGCGCGGGATTCGGTGACGAGGCAACGCGCCGGCTCGCGCTCGGACGCGGGCTCGCCGCGATGTGCCGCACCGGATCGCATCTGCTCGAGTTCGCATCGTACGTGGAGCAATTCCGCGGATGGGGACGCGGACTGCGCTCGGGAATCGGGGCCTGGTACCTCGAGAAGCCGGTGGGCGAACTCGCCTTCCAAGTTCTCAAGTACCAGAACCGTCATGGCTTCGCCCATCGCGACCTCTTGCGGCTCGCGCACCCGTCCACCGAAGACGAGGCGCGGCGCGCGCTGTTCGCGTGGATCGTCGACGGGACGGTGCCGGCGAACGTTCCGGAGCTCGCGCTCATCCAAGCCTTCGAGCATGCGAAACGCGCCGAGGTCGTAAACGCGGAAGCGTGCGCGACGTTCGTGCGCGAGTCGCATCTGCCCCGCGAAGCGCTGCCCACCGAGTGGCTGCGCGAACCCGCGGTGTGGGGAGCACTGCTCGAGACCATGCCGATGACGGCGATGCTGCGTAATCTCGCGACCATGACCCGCGTGGGGTTGCTCACGCCCATGGCCGAGGCGACGCGCACGGTTTGCACGCGACTGCGCGACCGCGAGCGGCTGCGGGCGGCGCGGGTGCATCCCGTGGCGCTCCTCGGAGCCCTGGAAACCTACCGCAGCGGTCACGCGGCGCGCGGTTCCGGGGAATGGAAGCCGGTCCCGGCGATCGTCGATGCCCTCGAGGACGCGTTCTACCTCGCCTTCGAGAGCATCGAGGCCGGCGGAACGCGGATGCTCGTCGGGCTCGACGTCTCGGGTTCGATGGGACACGGCGCGGTCTCGGGCATGCCCGGGCTCACGCCGCGAGCGGCTTCGCTTGCGATGGCGATGACCCACGTGCGTACGGAACCGAACGTCCGAGTCTTCGGATTCTCCGATCGATTCGTCGACCTTCAGGTGAAGGCGACGGACCGGCTGGGACCGCTCCTGGAGCGGACGCAGGCGCTCCCGTTCGATCGAACGGACTGCGCGCTGCCTATGCTCTTCGCTCTCGAGCAGCGTCTCGAGATCGACACGTTCGTAATCTACACGGATAACGAAACGTGGGCGGGGACGATCCATCCGGACGAAGCCCTGCGCACCTACCGCGAGCGGACCGGCATCGCCGCAAAACTCGTCGTGGTGGGCATGACCGCAACCGGGTTCACCATAGCCGATCCCAACGACGCGGGCATGCTCGACGTCGTGGGCTTCGACTCGGCAGCCCCGGCGGTGATCGCGGACTTCGCTCGCAAGGCGCGATAGCGGACGGGAAGAACCGGAGCGGCGATGGTACGCATCGTCGTCTCCGGTACTTCCGATCGAAACGAAATTGAGATAGACGCCGGCCTGTGAACCTGTGACGGCCCCGCCGGGGCCTCGTCAGCCGGATAGCGAACGCCGGAAACAACGTGGAAACGTTGCGTTCAAAGGGCTGGGGATAGCTTGAAATGAGTGACATGGCACTCGAGATTCCGATTCGTCCGATCACCGCAGTCGAGTACCACCGGATGGTCCGAGATGGGATCATTCGTGACGACGAGCGCATCGAGTTGCTCGGCGGAATGCTCGTAGAGATGCCGCCTCTCGGGCAGTCGCACATCACAGCCCACACGCGTATCGTAAAGTATCTCATCGAGCGCTTCGGCGAACGCCTCTTCGTATCGGGCCAGGCCTCGATCGTGCTCACGCCGACGGACGAACCCGAACCTGATATCAGTCTTTTTCTGCCCGAAACCTTCGACAAGCCGAAGTCGCAATGGGGAGGTTCGGACATCGTCGCGTTAATCGAGATTTCTGATTCATCGCTGCGCCGCGATCTCGGCCCGAAGTTGCGTGCGTACGCTCGCGGGGATATCGCCGAATACATCGTCGTCGACCTGCGGGACACGCGTCTGCTTCGCCATCGCGATCCGGGCGGCGACGCTTACCAGACCGCCGATGAACTCCACCCCGGGGAAGAGTTCACGCTCCTCAGAATGCCGGACGTCTCGCTCGCGGTTTCCGCTTTCTTTGCGCCCCCTGTGCAGCGATAGTCAGCCGCTTTCGACCGCGACGGCCGCGGGACGAGGGGCTTCGCCGCTCGACGCGCGCAGGCTCCGGCGCGAGAAGTAGACGAATGCGACAACGAGGCTCGACTCGATCGTCCACTGCGTGGCCGCAACGCCCCAGCCGATCGAACCGAGTCGAATTTCATTGAACGAGTTCGCGATGCCGATCAGCTGGCTCGCGATCGGCACCCACACGATCGTCCGGTACCGCGCGACGTTGGAGGCCGCGCATAGGCTCGCCAGACCGATCACCAGCAGCGCGATTCCTTGCTGCTGGGTCGTATACGGATCGGCCAACTTCCAATTGAGCAGACGCGAACCGAGTTGCACGAAGATCGTCGATGCGAGGAACCAGAAGATCTCGAGCCCGCCGAAACCACGCAGCAACCGGACGAGCCCGCGATCTCGCGGGTCCAGCACGCTCTCCTGCCGCTCGCCACGGGCCCTCGGGGGCAAAGCCGCGAAGAGCGCAACCGAGGCGATAACTTCGAGTGCGGCGAGCCACGCGAACGCGGCAGGCCCGATCG
>PLFC01000040.1:10019-14947 GCA_003136655.1 Vulcanimicrobiota bacterium | reverse complement strand
TCGATCACGCCCCGGCCGAGCAGACCCAGCGCCCGGGCCGGCCAAAAATAGAACGCCAGTGCCCAGCCGAATTCGCACATCGCGATGCACCCGAGGACTGCCCGCCCGTAGGCGTCTCGCATCTTCACTCCCGTTAGGACTCCGTTCCGTGACCGAAGTCGCGACGGCAGTTCGATTCGTATCGTACCATCGATGGTGACATGCAGCGAACGATCCACGGCGGAGGGGAGGGCATCGGGCCTGCGCGGCGCCGCCGACTCCTCCAGTTGATCTTCGTGTTCGTGAACCTCGCGCTCGTGGAAGCGCACTTGCCCGGGCCCCTCTGGCTTGCGATCGGCGCGATTTTCTGGGTCGGGCTCGTCGGCATCACCGTTGCGGGTTCGAACCTCGTCTGCGGGACCATGTGCTGGATCGGCGCGATCCAGGACTTCTTCGAACCCTTCGCCAGGCCGCGCGTGCGGGTCGACCCGCGATTCGGGCGCGCCCTGACGCTCGCGATCATCGTGCTCTGGATGCCGGTCGGCTGGATGCTCCGCGGCAGCCTAACTGCCCACGACCGCACCCCGGTCGACTTCAGCCTCGCCTGGGAACCGCACCTCTTCGGACTGGCGCTCGCCGCCCTCACGGCGCTCAGCGTGGTCTTTCTCGGCAAGCGCGGCATCTGCCGTTTCTTCTGTCCCTTCAATCCGATCGTTGCACGCGTTCGGAAACTGGTACCGCGCGGAACGCCGCAGGCAGTCCTTCGGTCTACGAAAAACGAGGCGTGCACCGGCGTCTGCAGCGGCTGCAGGCACGGTGACCCGACAGTCGAGGCGGCGTCGCCCGCTCCAACTTATGAAAGGCTCACGACCACATGAAATCGCCCCGTCCGCTTCAAGGCCTCCTCGTCCTTTGGGCACTTTGGGAGTTCGTGAACGCCTCACTCTCGACGTTCGCCTCTGCGCTCGGCGCCTCGTTCGTCGGCTGGGTTCCGAAGAACGGCTGGACCGGCGACTTGCTCGCGATGAGCCAGCAGTACGGGATGGTGCTGTTCCTACTCGGAGCGGTCTATCTGCTGATAGCGACCGACCCGGCGCGGTATCGCGCGTTCGTTTGGATACCGATCGGCGAACAAGCCATCGGCGTCGCGTACGCACTCTACGGGCTCCTCGGCAGCCATACCATGACCGGCTCGCAGTTCGCCACGCAAGCGATCGTGAATCTCGTCGTGGCCGCCTTGTTCTACCTGCTGCGGCCGAGCGTGGGTGCGTCTACCGAAAACGTCAGGATCGCGAACGCCTAACGTCTGCGCTAGGCCGGCGTCGAGAACGATCATGATAGCGTCTCCGGGTGTGGCCGATCTACGGACACAGCACGTTCGCCTCGCGCTCGTAGGACTAGGCATACTGATACTCGGCGCTGCCCTTTGGGCCGCGAATATCGCACGGGCCGACAAATTGTTCGTACTGGCCGTTGCCCCCGCCGTCTTTCTGATGTGGCGGTTCCATCACGCCGATAAGTACAAGACGGAATCCGGCCGGCTGCTCATTGGGACGTTCGTCCTCGGCGGACTCTTCACGATCGTTTGCGCTTTTGTCGAACCGAAAGCGCCGACCAATCCCGGCGTCGCGGGAACGTTCTTCTACTTTCTATTCGGAGTAGCGCTCTTCGAAGAGCTCTCGAAATTCATCGCCGTAAGGGTCCTCGCGTACCGGTCGAAGCAATTCGACGAAACGATGGACGGNNCTCGGTTTTGCGGCGGTTGAAAATGTCTTCTACGTGTTAGAGTTCGGCGGCACCGTCGCTCTCTTTCGAGCCTTCGTCAGCGTTCCGGGGCATGCGTTCTACGGTGCCATCATGGGCTACTATCTCGCGCGAGCGAAATTCGGCAAGAACCCATGGCTCGCCATCTGGGGCTTGACCATCGCCATGCTGCTCCACGCAGTTTTCGATACGGTCGCACAGTCCGCGGGCCTGGCTGCGCTGATCGTACTCCCCGCGTTCGTCTGGATCGTGTACTTTGGCGTTGTACGGAAGGAAATCGCCAAATGCCAAGCTGAGTCGCTGTATCGCCCCACTGCCGAAAGCCCGGCGACGCGCCCCCTAGCGCAGTAGACGCCGTAATCGGCAACGAGAACCGCTAGGCGTAGGCTTCCCGCCGGCATAGTCCGGTCTGCGCTACTTCGAGGATTGAGTTTCGGACTGCGCCAATTTGAGCGCATGCAGACCTCGCTCGCAGAACTCCGCATGACCCATCTGAATCTCGACGCGCGCGATCTCGACGCGTCATCGCAATTCTATGGAGAGTTCCTCGGCCTGCCGACGCTTCGTCGCGACGGGACGCTGCGTGTCGAGCATCCGAACTATCTGCTCGTGCTCAACGCAGGCGAACCGAAGGTCGGCGGAACGTTTCATTTCGGCTTTCGTGTGGCCGGAGCCGGCGATGTCGATGCCTGGATCGAACGCCTGCGAAGCAACAACGTGCCGATTCTCATCGAGCCCAAACACGTCGGCTCCGTCTATGTCGCTCGGGTTGCAGATCCGGACGGATACGAAATCGAGATCTACGCCGACCTGTAACCGCGAGCTTCTGCGTCGGCGGTCAATGTTTCGACTCCGGCTCGCGCGGCGGGCATATACGGCGCGGGGTCGGCGATGAATCGCAACCCGCTCGCCGCCGAAACCGCCGCTGCGAGTTCTCCACCGGCCGCCGACGCCATCGGCGCGTTGAGAATCGGTATGTCGATCCCGAACACCTCACAAACGCGCGTGCGGATCATACCGAATGAGCCTTAATCGAAACGAAAGCCGGAAACCGGTGCGCCGAGGACTCGATCTCGGAAAATCGTGTGCCCGCGACCTTCGGGCGCGGCACCGGCGACGACCATGAGCGGGATCAGGTGGTCTTCTTCGGGATGCGCTTGCCGCGCGCCGGGCGCCCGCTCCCAATGTGCGAGCAATGCGTTGCGGGTCGAGGGCTCGGCTTCGACCGCGTCGACCAGCCACGCATCGAATTCGGCGGCGCCCGCCGGATCGCGGCCTTTGAAGAAACCGTCCATATTGTGATAGCTCATCCCGCTGCCGACGATCAAGACGCCCTCGTCGCGCAGCGGCGCGAGCGCGCGGCCGACGGCGAGGTGCGCCGCCGGATCGTAGCCCTCGATCAGCGAGAGTTGCACGATCGGAATGTCGGCTGCGGGCGCGATCAGCATGAACGGAATGAACGTGCCGTGGTCGAGCCCGCGCGCACTCTCACCGGCTGCGGCGATGCCCGCCGCACTCAACAGTTCGCGTACGCGCGCCGCTACCGCGGGTGCGCCGGGCGCAGGGTATTGCAGCGCGTACGTGTGCGCCGGGAAATTCGTGTAGTCGTAGAGCAGCGTGTGCTCGGCGTTTTCCATGACGGTCGGCTGCGGCGCTTCCCAATGTGCCGAGACGACGAGCATTGCCTTGGGCCGCGTGCCGGCGTCCGCGAGCACCCGGCGCAAAAACGCTTCGAGCGCGTCGTTGCCCGCCTTGAGCACCGGCGGCCATTCCATGAAGGGCCACGGGCCGCCGCCGTGCGGCACGTAGTAGGTGGGCAGCCGCGTTCCCGCGCTCGCGCCGGCGTGCATCAAAGGTTACCGATGATCCGTGCCGGCACGCCGCCGACGATCGCCTCGGGCGTCACGTCCACGGTCACGACCGCCCCGGCCGCAACGACCGCCCCGCGCCTACCGTGACGCCCGGCAACACGACGACGTTCGCCCCGAGCCACGCACCGTTCTCGATCGCGGTGTCGCGTTCGACCTGCGCTTGCGTGCGAATCGAGTCGCCCGGTTGGGTGCCGTGGTTAGCCGTCAGCACCAACACGTTGGGGCCGAACATGACGCCGTCACCGATGCGAATGCCCGCGCACCGGCCGAAGCCCAGACGCGGCAACCCTCGTTGATCACGACGTCGCGGCCGATGCTGACGTTCTCGGCAAAACGGAACGACACGGAGCGCTCGATCCACGAGTTCGCGCCTAGCGCCGCGAGCTTGGCGCGCTGGCCGGTGTGCCGCTCCACTTGCCCGTACACGAGTTCCACCAACGCTTTCGGACCGTGAACCAGGAGTGCGACGAAACGGTTCTGCGGCACGAAGCACCCCGGAACCGCGTCAGCCGTTGAGCGTCAAGCGGGCGTTGGCGAAATCGACGATCGCTTGTTCCCGCGCGTACTCGGCGGTCTGCGGCGTGAGGCTCTTGATGCGTTCCTCGGCGCCGGCTAAATCGGCCTTGGCCGTATCCGCATCGATCTCTTCGCGACGCAGCGCCGCATCCACCAAGACCGTCAGCCGGTCGGGCAAGGCTTGCAGAAAACCTTCGCTCGTCGCGAACTCGAGCCGCTTCGAGGCGCCGCCCTCGACCACGTTGGCCCGCAAAATACCGGGCCGCAACGCCGTCAAGAACGGCGCGTGCGAGGGCAAAATACCCTCTTCGCCCTCGGTGCCCACCGCAATCACCAACTCGGCATCGCCCTCATAAGCAATGGCAGTCGGCGTGATGAGCTTAAACGGAATCGTGTTAGCCATATCGGTACTCTACTGCCCCGAATTTTCGCGCAGAGCGAGGCGCGATGAGCGAAGTGGGCTACCAGCCCATGAGCGAAGAGCAACGAAGCGCTGCGTGAAAAGGCGGGACATTAGACGGTGACGCCGAGCTTTTCCGCGTTCGCCTTAACGTCTTCGATGCCGCCGCAGAGGAAGAATGCCGACTCGGGGATGTGATCGTACTTGCCCTCGAGCACTTCCTTGAACGACGAGATCGTGTCTTCGAGCTTGACGTATTTGCCCGGGCGGCCCGTGAACTGCTCGGCGACGAAGAACGGCTGCGAGAACAGACGCTGCAGACGGCGCGCGCGGCCGACGACGACGCGATCGTCTTCGGAGAGCTCCTCGACGCCGAGGATCGCGATGATGTCCTGAAG
>PLFC01000040.1:9806-9980 GCA_003136655.1 Vulcanimicrobiota bacterium | reverse complement strand
CACCGAGGTGATCGAACCCTTGTGCGTCGACGTGATGCGCTCTTCGAGGCGGCCCATTTCGGTGGCGAGCGTGGGCTGATAGCCGACGGCCGAGGGCATACGGCCCATCAGCGCCGACACCTCGGAGCCCGCTTGCATGTAGCGGAAGATGTTGTCGACGAAGAGCAGCACGTC
>PLFC01000040.1:7734-9705 GCA_003136655.1 Vulcanimicrobiota bacterium | reverse complement strand
AGGCCGACCTTTCCGCCGCGCGTGTAGGGCGCCATCAGGTCGATCACCTTGATGCCCGTCTCGAAAATCTTCGGCGTCGGATCCTGCGCCGCGAAGTTGGGCGGATCGCGGTGGATCGGCCAATAGGCGGCTGCGACCACCGGCTCGTTCGAGTCGATCGCTTGACCCAAGACGTTGAAGATGCGGCCCAGCGTGCCTTCGCCGACCGGCACCGTGATCGGGCCGCCGGTGCTGGTCACGGCCTGGCCGCGCACGAGGCCGTCGGTCGAGCCCATGGCCAGACAGCGCACTTGGTTGTTGCCCAGTTCGTCCTGCACTTCGAGGACCAAGTCGCGCGCCTGCATCGCGGTGCCGCCGACTTCGATGCCGCTCGCCGCGGACACCGGCGCTTGACCGTTGGATGCCGCCGACGAGTTGTCGCCGACGTGCACGATCAGCGCCGTGTTGATCGCGGGCAGCGTCTCCGCGCTGAACTCGACGTCGACGACGTTACCGAGGACTTGGACGACCTTGCCGGTCGCGACTTGGGTGGCCGTGGTGCTCATCTTCCGTTCCTTATCTTGTCTTGTCTTATCCGACGATGGCTTCGGCGCCGCCGACGATCTCGAGCATCTCGCTCGTGATCGCGGTTTGGCGCGCTTTGTTCATCTGGAGGGTCAGTTCGTCGATCAGCTTGCCCGCATTGTCGGTCGCGTTGTTCATCGCGATCAACTGCGCGGCGAAGAAAGAGGCGTCGGTTTCCAGCATCGCCGAGAAGATCGTGAACTCGAGATACTTGGGCAGCAGCCGGGTCAACACGGCCTCGGGCGACGGCGAAAATTCGACCGCGCCGCGCGGGCCGTTGCCGGCGTCGACCGACTTTTCGGCGACGATCGGCACGAGCCGCCGCGACTCGGGCCGCTGGATCGACATCGAAACCAGCTTCGAGGAGACGAGCACGATCTCGGAGATCGTGCCGGCCCTGAAATCGTCGCTCACGCGCGCCGCGATCCGGCGCGCCGTCTCGATCTTCGGACCGGCGGAGAGCGACACGTCGAAGGCGGTGGTCTGCGTCATGCGCTTGGCGGCGTTGCGCGCTTTGTTGCCCACGGCGTACCACACGAGATTCTTGTCTTCGCGAGCGACCGCTTCGCCGAGGCGAATCACGTTGGAGTTGAACGCGCCGGCCAAGCCCTTATCGGCGGTCATCAGGATCACGCCCTTGGGCGCGCCCTCGCGGCCGGGCTTGAGAAATGGATGGTCGACGGTGCCGACCGCGTTCATCAGGTCGCGCAGCATAGCCGAGAGCGCCTCGGCGTAGGGCCGGGCCTGCCGTTGCGCGATCTCGGCGCGACGGATCTTGGCCGCGGCGACTTGCTTCATCGCCTTGGTGATCTGCTGCGTGTTCTTGAGCGACTTGATCCGGTCGCGCAGATCCTTAACGCTAGGCATTGCTCACATCCGGCATCAGAACGACTTGTTGAACTCACCGATGACGTCGGCCAACTGCTTGGCGGTATCGTCGGACAGCGTCTTGGTGTCGACGATCGACGCCGGGATGGCGGGATACTTTGCGTACAAGAACTTGAGGAAGCTCGCGGCCCACTCTTGCAGACGCGGGGTCGGGACGTCGGTGAGGTGACCGCGCGTCGCCGCGAAAATCACCACGACCTGATCTTCGACCGACTGCGGCTGGTACTGCGGCTGCTTGAGGATCTCGGTGATCTTCTCGCCGCGCGTCAGCGTGGCTTGCGTGTTCTTATCGAGGTCGCTCGAGAGCTTGGCGAAGGCCGCGAGTTCGCGATATTGCGCGAGGTCGAGCTTCAACTGGCCCGCGACCGAACGCATGGCCTTGATCTGCGCGGAACCGCCGACGCGGCTGACCGAGATGCCGACGTCGACGGCGGGCCGGACGCCCTGGAAGAACAACGTCGAGGTGAGGTAGATCTGTCCGTCGGTAATCGAGATCAGGTTGGTCGGAATGTACGCCGA
>PLFC01000040.1:0-7726 GCA_003136655.1 Vulcanimicrobiota bacterium | reverse complement strand
CGGCCCGGCGGACGGCGCAGCAAGAGGGAGACTTCGCGATACGCCTGCGCGTGCTTGGTGAGGTCATCGTACACGATCAGGACGTCTTTGCCCTGATACATCAACTCTTCGCCCATCGCGCACCCGGCGTAGGGCGCGATGTACTTGAGCGCGGGCGCCTCGGAGGGGCCGGTCGCGACGATCGTCGTGTATTCGAGCGCACCGTTCTTTTCGAGAATCTGCGCGAGCGCGGCGACCGTCGAATTCTTCTGCCCGATCGCNNCGCTGGCCCTTGCCGATCGGGATAAGGGCGTCGATCGCGCGGATGCCGGTCTGCAACGGCTGTTTGACCGGCTGACGCTGCACGACGCCCGGCGCGGTGTTTTCGATCGTGCGGTATTTCTTAGTTTCGATCGCGCCCTTGCCGTCGATCGGATTGCCCAGCGGATCGACGACGCGGCCGAGGAGCGCTTCGCCGACGGGCACGGAGACGATGCGGCCCGTGCGGCGGACTTGCTGGCCTTCCTTGATGTCGGTATCGGCGCCGAGGATGATGACGCCGACGTTGTCCTCTTCGAGGTTGAGCGCGATGCCTTGCAGGCCGTTGGGAAACTCGACGAGTTCGGACTGCTGCACGGCCTCGAGCCCGTAGACGCGGGCGATGTTGGAACCGACCTCGATCACCGTTCCGACTTGGTCTTCGTGGACTTCGGAGGTGAAGTTGGCGATCTGGCCCTTGAGGATTCCGGCGATTTCGTCAGCGTTGATCATCGAGTCAAGACTTTCTTAGGCGTGGGGTGCCGCGAGCAATTCGCGGGAGAGTTCGTCGAGGCGGCCGGCGACGGTTCCGTCGACGCGGCGGTCGCCGAGCGTGATGCGCACGCCGCCGAGCAGCGCGGGGTCGACGGCTTGCCGCACCTCGAAGGTCTTGCCGTAGAGCCGCGAGAGGCGCGCGACGAGATCGTCGAGTTCGGCCGGCGCGAGCGGCCGGGCCGAGGTGATGCCGAGCGTTTCGCGACCGGTATCGGCCAGCGCCAAGGCGTCGTACTGCGCGACGATCGGCGCGAGCAAGGCCTCGCGGCGCTTGCGCACGAGCAGCAGCACCGAATGCAACGCGACCTCGTCGAGCGAGGCGAACGACTTGGCAAACACGTCTTGCTTGAGGCCGCGGTCGACGACGGGCGAGAGAAAGAAACGGTGCGCGGTGTCGTCGCCGGCGATCGCGTCGAGTGCCGCATGCAGGTCGCGGCCGACCGCGTCGACCTGGCCGCGCTCCTTGGCCAAGCCGAAGATCGCGGTCGCGTAGCGGCGGGCGACGGTCTCGTTTTGCATCAGGCGCCGCCCTTTTCCAGCGTTTCGACCACGTCGCCGACGAGGCGCCGGTTGGTGCCCTCGTCGAGCCGCGAGGCCGATTCGCGCGCGATCTCCAGAGCTTTGGCGATCAACTCGGTGCGCAACGTTTCGCGCGCCGCGCGGCGTCCGCGCTCGAGTTCGCCTTCGGCGTTGCGCACTTGGCGCTCGCCTTCGCGTTGCGCGTCGCCCACAATTCTGTCGTGCAGCGCTTGCGCGTCGCTCGTCCCGCGGCTGCGAATGCTCTGCGCCTCCGAGGTCGCGACGGCCAACTCGCGACGGGCCTCGTCGATCTCTTCCTTCGCCGCATCGCGCCGGCGTTCGGCCTCGGCCAACTCGGCGTTCTTGGCGTCGCGCGCCCTGAGCACTTGCGGCGTGACGAAGCGTATCCAGATGACGACCAAGACCACGATGAAGACGACGGAGCCGAGGATCTGGCTCCAGATCGCAACCTGCTGGTAAAACTGGTCGCTCACGTGCTCGATCCCGTGGCGCGTTCGAGCAGCGTCGCGGCGAGCGCGCCGGCCAGTTCGCCTTCGCGATTCCGCGCCGCAGCCAATTCGTCGGCGACCTGCGCGCGAGCGCGACCGGCGATCTCGGCGGCGGAACGCTCGAAGTCGGCGGCGAGGCGCCCGGCCTCGGCATCGGCCGTCGAGCGGGCCGCTTGCACCTTTTCCTCGGCTTCGCGGCGCGCCGCCAGACGCTCCGCTTCGGCTTGGGCGCGCATGGTGCTGACCTGATGCGAGTAGCGGTCGTAGTCGCCGTGCACGCTATCGATGTACTCGCGCCGGCGCTTGAGCGCCGCCCCGACCGGGCGGATGAACACGACGTTCAAAATCGCGAAGAAGATCACGAAATTGATCAGTTGGATCCACGCCGTGCCGTCGGGTACGAGGAACATGGGTTGGCTTATTTGCCCCCGAGGTGCGCGATGAGGGCGGGCACGTTCGCAACGACCAGCAACAGGTAGAACGCGAGGCCGAGCGAGATGATCGGGAACGCTTCCAGAACGCCGACGCCGAGGAACAGGAACGTGAAGATGTTGGGGCGGGCTTCGGGCTGACGCGCGATCGCTTCGACCGCCTTCGATGCGACCAGACCGTCGCCGACGGCAGAGCCGAAGGCCACGCCTAGGATGATGAGCCCGAACGCGATGATCGTCGCGGCGGCTACCAAGCTCTCAGAGGTCAAGATGATGCCTTTCTCAGTGACTAGTGGTCTTCGGCGAGCGCCAATGACAAGTAAATGATGCCGAGCAGCGCAAACACGAACGCCTGAACGGTCCCGACGAAGAAGTTGAAGATCTGAATCGCGAACGGAAGCACGCTGACCGCCAGCGACAAGTTGAACGCGCCCACCTTCACCTTGGCGACGATGATCGACGAGATGATGATGAAGAGCAGCTCGCCCGCGAAGATGTTGAAGAACAACCGCGCCGCCAACGTCACGGGGCGCACCAGTTCGTCGAGCACGTTGAGCGGAAGCACGAAGACGTTGGGCTTGGCCAAGTGGTTGTACGCGCGCCAGCCGTTCTTCTTGATCGCAAAGAACTGGATCATGAAGAAGATCAGCAGCGCGTAGGGAACCGTCGTGTTCACATCCGCCGTGGGCGAGCCGCCGAAAGGCAGGCCGAGCGCCTTGAACGGCAAGATGCCGAATTGGTTCAGCGTGAAAATGTAGACGAACAGCGCCAGAAAGAACGGCACGAACGGCTCGCCGTACTTGCCGAGCAACTGGGTCACGGTGTCGGCCGTGTAATCGATGACGCCTTCGAAGACGGCCTGCGTGCGGCCCACCCGCGGCGAGCGGTAGCTGGCGCCGACCCAGGCCAGGAAGATCAACGACACGCCCATGGCCAGCCACGTCGTGAGGATCGTGTCCGCGTGGACCGATCCGACGATGGGCCAAACCCAGGTAGTGTGTTCGCCGATGCCTTCTTGCACGTACTAAGAACCCGTTCGGATGAAGCGCGCGACGATCGTCGCGTAGCAGGCCAGGGGCGTGAAAAACCCGATGAAGTAGGTCGCCATTGCCCACCAGGGCCCATGGAGGCAAAACTCCACCGGTACTATACCGAAAACGAGGATTCGCAGGACACTACTAATGACGAACGCGCCCACGCTTCGGTGATCCAATAACCGCTCGTTGCTCCGCATACTCAGATATGCGTTCAGGAGGCCGCAGACGGCACCAGCCATCAGAGCGACCGCCGCGACCGGTGACGCTGGCACGATGAGGAGCGCCGCCGGGAGAGCGAGGGCCAAAGACCAAAGCATCATCGGCCTCCGACGGGCGTAATACGCACGCAATTCGGCCTCCGATACCGCGCTTCCGAAGTTTGGGTTAGCGGGGTGCGAACCCTCCTCGACATTGGGCGCAGCCCCCGCTTGGGGGTTCACGCCGCCCGGAATTCCTCGGGGACGGCGCCGCCGCGCAGCCGCGCCAGCAGCCAGTCCACGATGCGCCGCGAGGCGCGCCCGTCGCCGTAGGGGTTGTGCGCGTGGGCCATCCGGGCGTAGGCGACCTCGTCGTCGAGCAAGCGCCGGGTCGCGGCCACGATCGTCGCCCGGTCGGAACCGACGAGCTCGAGCGTGCCGGCGGCAATGCCCTCGGGCCGTTCGGTTTCGTTGCGCATCACGAGCACGGGCTTGGCCAGGCACGGGGCCTCCTCTTGAAGGCCGCCGCTGTCGGTGAGCACGAGCGTCGAGCGGCGCACGCTGCGCACCGTGGCATCGTAGGCCATGGGCTCGACCAGCGTGATGCCGGGCACGTCCGCGAGCAGCGAGAGCGCGACGCCGGCCACGCGCGGCGAAGGGTGCACGGGCCAGAGGATCTGCGGCTTGGAGGGCAGCGCGACGATGTCGGCCAGGGCTGCGCAGATCTCGGGCATGTGGTCGTGGTTCTCGCGGCGGTGCGCGGTCACGAAGATGAGCGGCCGGTCGGGATCGAGGCCGGCCCATTCGGCGGGCGGCGCGTCGAATTCGCGGGCTGCGGTTTCCAGAAAGGCGTCGATAACGGTGTTGCCGGTCACGAAAACGTCGGCCGAGTCGACGTTCTCGCGCAGGAGGTTGTCGCGCGCGATCGGGGTCGGCGAGAAGTGATAGGCCGCGATGCGCCCGGTCAGCCGCCGGTTCATCTCTTCGGGAAAGGGCTCCCAGCGGGTCGAGGTGCGCAAGCCCGCCTCCACGTGACCCACGGGCACGCGGCGGTAGAACGCCGCGAGCGCCGCCGCGGTGCTCGTCGAGGTGTCGCCGTGCACGAGCACCACATCGGGTTCCGCGCGTTCGAGCACGCCTTCCATGCCCTCGAGCACGCGCGTCGTGATGCCGGTGAGCGTTTGGTCGGGACGCATCACGTCGAGATCGAAGTCGGGTTCGATCGCGAAGAGCGCGAGCAAGTCGTCGAGCATCTTGCGGTGTTGCGCGGTCACGCACACCAGCGGCTCGACCGCCGGCCGCGCGGCGGCCAGCGCGCGCACCACGGGCGCCATCTTGATCGTATCCGGCCGCGTGCCGAACACGGTCATCACGCGCAACGGCCGCATCAGATCACGCGCAAGTGGGCGGCCGCGCCCGAGAGCAAATAGGCGACGGCGCCGAGCGCGAAGGAGACCGCGTAGATCAAGAGCACGGCCTGCTTGACGTTGAGCCCGAAGCGNNGAACACGTAGCCGATGAAGAGCGAGCCGGTATCGCCCAAAAAGATCTTCGCGGGATTGAAGTTGTAGGGCAAGAAGCCCAGCGACGCGCCGACCAGCGCGCAGAGCACGAGCGCGGGCACGATGTGACCGTGACCGATCGCGATCGCGAACAGAAACAAGCCCGAGATGCAGGTGACGCCCGCGAGCAAACCGTCGAGGCCGTCGAGGAAGTTGATCGCGTTCATCATGCCCAGGTACCAGAGCAAGGTCAGCGGCGCGCCGAGCCACAGCGGCACGTTGACGTACTGATGGTCGAACGGATTGTCGAAGCCCGCGATGATGAAGCCGTAGCTCATCGAGATCAGCGCGACGACGATCTGGGCGATGAACTTGTTGCGCGCCTTCATCTGCATCACGTCGTCCCACACGCCGACGAGCAGAATCAGCGTGCCGCCGAAGAGCAGGCCGAGGATGTCGTGGATGTCGTCGGCGTTGTGGAAGAGCGGCGTCGTCTTGAGCGCGAGGCCGATCGAGACGAAGAGCGCGAAGGCGAAGGCGAGATAGACGGCGAGGCCGCCGAGTCGCGGCTTGGGCTCGTCGTGCATGCGCCGTTCGTCCACTTGATCCATCACGCCGGTCTTGATCGCCAGGCTGCGCACGCGCGGCGTGGCCAGCAGCGAGGTGACCGTCGCGGTCAGGAAGGCGAAGACCAGCGTACCGCCGGCCCCGGAGAGCGCGTTGATCACGATCCGGCTCGCGCGGTCTCGAGCGATGAGAAGGGCACGAGCGCCACGCCCGCCTCGGCCAGCAACGCCTGGGCGAACGGGTCGGGGTACGCGGCGGCATAGACGATCCGGGTGACGCCGGCGCTGATCAGCAGTTTGGCGCAGTTGACGCAGGGCTGGTGCGTGCAGTAGGCGGTCGCGCCCTCGAGCCCGACGCCGTGCAAGGCGCCTTGGACGATGGCGTTGGCCTCGGCATGGGTCGAACGCAGGCAGTGGCCGTTGACCAGTTCGCAGCCGACTTCGGTGCAATGGGCAACGTGACGGGGCGCGCCGTTATAGCCCGTCGTGAGGATGCGGTGGTCGCGCACGAGGACCGCTCCGACGCTCGCCCGGGGGCAGGTGGCGCGCGTCGCGACGGTTCGCGCGACCTCCATGAAATATTCGTCCCAACCGGGTCGCATGCAACGAGTTGACTTAGGCGTTCCGCTCCGCGGCACCCCCGCCGCCGGCACCCGCCGGATAGCCCGACGGCACCGACGAAGCGCTGCCGAAGAGCCGGTCGCCCGCGTCGCCGAGGCCGGGCACGATATAGCCATGCTCGTTCAAGCCCGTGTCGACCGCCGCCGTGACGATCGTGACGCCGGGGTAGGCCGCTTGGAGGTGCGCGATGCCCTCGGGCGCGGCGATGGCGCAGATCAAGCGCGGGGCGGCGGCGCGGCGGGCCGCCAGCACGGCGCAGGCGGCGGCGGCCGAGTGGCCCGTGGCCAACATCGGGTCGAGCACGAATACCGGACGGCCGGTCAAGTCGTCGGGCAAATTGGCGTAGTAGGGCACCGCGGCCAGCGTGGCGGGGTCGCGGAAGAAGCCGAGGTGCGCCACCGCCGCACCTTCGACGACCTGGAGAAAGCCGGGCAACAGGCCGAGCCCGGCGCGCAGGATCGGGGCGACGACGACGTCCGGCGCGATGCGGCGCACGGCAGCCGGGCCGACCGGTGTCTCGACCGAGCCGGCAATCACCGGCAGATCTCGCGTGGCCTCGTAGGCCAGGAAGCCGCCCAGCTCTTCGAGCGCGCGGCGGAAGACTGCGCCCGGCGTGGCCGCGTCGCGCACGAGCGCCAGGCGCTCGGCGACCGCGGGATGCTCGACGACGCGCACGCGCTCCACCGTGCATCGCTTCCGCGCCGCCCGCAGGCGACCCCGCGAACCGGACGAAGCCTCCCGACGCACCCGCCGCCCGAGGTTTTCGCGATGCCCGTTCTTCGTTGGTCTGCTCCGTTGCGCGCGGCATTGGCCGTCGCGCTCGCCTGCGTGGCCGCAGTCCCCGTCCCGGCCATGTCGGCGCAGAGCCGTTTCGTCGGCACGTACTACGCGGTGCGGGCCGGCGCCGACAGCCTTCAGGATCTGACGCTGACGCTGCAGCCTTCGGGCGCAGCGGAATTGATCACGCGCTACCCCGGCATAACCAAGACCGCGGCCGGCGTGATCGTGTATCCGTATCTCGAGAAAGGCACGTGGAAGGCCGCCAAGGACGGTTCGATCGACGTCGATCTCACGCGCGCCGGCAAGCTCCTCGACGTCGGAACGTGGGTCGACGTGCTGGCCGACAACACCCGCGTCGGCCTGCGCTTGACCGGTCCGATCCTGGCGACGGTGCGCGATCGGAACCGCTCGTTCGGCAGCGCGGGCCTGCTTTTCAGGAAGTCCGACTGCCGCTAACGTAACCCGCCGGCGACGCTACGTTTAGGGCACGTCGTGACGGGCGGTCAGTTCCGTAACGCGCGCGCGGAGCACGTCTTGCTCGGTGCGCGCCTCGATGTCGTCGAGCGCGGCACCGATGATCGCACCAATCTCGCGCGCTTCGGCTTCGCCCATGCCGCGCGAGGTGATGGCCGGCGAGCCGATGCGGATGCCGCTCGTGACCATCGGCTTCTGCGTGTCGAAGGGAATCGCGTTCTTGTTCACCGTGATGCCGGCTTGGTCGAGTAATTCCGACACTTCCTTGCCGGTGATGTTCTTCGGCTGGAGATCGACGA
>PLFC01000079.1 GCA_003136655.1 Vulcanimicrobiota bacterium | reverse complement strand
CTGCTCGGCGTGCCCACGCTGATCGTCGCACGCACCGACGCCAACGGAGCCTTCTTGATTACGACGGACGTCGATCCGGCCGATCGCGAGTTCATCACCGGCGAGCGCACCGAGGAGGGCTTCTTCCGCGTGCGCGGCGGGCTCGACGCGGCGATCGCGCGCGGNNCCGACCTGATCTGGTGCGAGACCTCGGAGCCCAACATCGAAGAGGCGCGCCGCTTCGCCGATGCTATCCACGCGCAGTTCCCGGGTAAGTGGCTGGCGTACAACTGCTCGCCCTCGTTCAACTGGAAGCTCAAGCTGCCCCAGGCCGACATCGAGACCTTCCAGCAGCAGCTCGCGGCGATGGGGTACAAATTCCAGTTCATCACGCTGGCCGGCTTCCACGCGCTCAACCACTCGATGTTCCAACTGGCCAGCGACTTCGCCGAGCGCGGCATGGCCGCGTATTCCGAACTCCAGCAGGCCGAGTTCGCCGCCGAGCCCGAGGGCTACACGGCGACCCGTCACCAGCGCGAGGTCGGCACCGGGTACTTCGATCAAGTCGCGCAGGTCGTTTCGGAAGGCAAATCCTCGACGACGGCGCTCTCCGGCTCGACCGAAGAAGAGCAGTTCGAGGCCGCCCACCACTAAACGGGCCGGTCGCTAAACGGTTAACGGGGCTCCTGCGGCGGGCGACGAAGCCCGTCGCATGAGCGAACCTCTCTTGCTGGCCGCCGAGCGCGACGGCGTTCTGACCCTTACCTTCAATCGCCCCGAAAAACTCAACGCGCTCAACGACGCGATCACCGTCGAATTGATCGATGCATTGCGCGGCGCGGCGCAGCGTTCCGACGTGCGCGTGATCGTGTTGCGCGGCTCGGGACGGGGCTTTTCCTCGGGCCAGGATCTCGAAGCGTTCATGCGCCTCAACACCGGTCCCGAACGCGTCTCGGTGGCCGAGCATTTGCGTCACGGCTACAACGTCGTCGCGACCTCTTTGCGCACGATCGAGAAGCCGGTCATCGCATCGATCAACGGCATCGCGGCCGGCGTCGGGCTCTCGCTCGCGCTCGCCTGCGACCTGCGCATCGCCGCCGACGATGCCGCATTCACGCTCGGTTTTTCGAAGATCGGGCTCATCCCCGACGGCGGCGGGAGCCTGATGCTGCCCGCGCTCGTTGGGCTCGGACGCGCGCTCGAATTAGCCTGGACCAGCGATAAGATCGACGCGGCCGAAGCCTCGCGCATCGGATTGGTCAATAAGGTCGTGCCGGCCGCGGATCTCGAAGCCGAGACGCAGGCCTATGCCGCGCGTTTCGCCGCCGCTTCACCCGTTGCGCTGGCGTTGACGAAGCGCGCCTTCAATCGCGCGGTGCTGCCCAACTTCGTGCAGTTCCTCGAAGAAGAGGCGGTGCTTCAGGAAGAGTCGGCGAGCGGTCCCGATCTGCTCGAAGGCGTGCGGGCCTTCATGGAAAAACGCAAGCCCGCCTATGCCGCGCGCTGACGTGGAAGCCACGAGCACCGCGTTCGATCTCGGCGCGAGCCTCTTCGACCTGCGCGGGAAGATCGCGCTCGTCACGGGTTCGACGCGCGGCATCGGCCTGGGCATCGTCAAGCGGTTCGCGCAGCACGGCGCCAAGGTCGTGGTGTCGAGCCGGAAGGCCGACGCGGTCGAGCGTGCGCGCGCGGAGGTCGTGGAAGCGGGCGGCGACGCGTTCGGTTTTCCGTGCAACGTCGGCGACAAGGCGCAGTTGCAAGCCCTGGTCGATGCGACCGTCGAGCGCTTCGGCGGCCTCGACATCCTGGTCGTCAACGCGGCGGTCAATCCGTACTTCGGTCCGCTCTCGGGCATCGGCGACGACGCCTTCGATAAGATCATGGGCTCCAACGTGCGTTCGAGCCTCTGGCTGTGCAACATGGCGCTGCCGCACATCGCGGCGCGCGGCGGCGGTTCGGTTATTTTATTGTCGAGCATCGCCGGCTTGCGCGGTTCGCGCCTGCTCGGCGCTTATGCGATTTCGAAGGCTGCCGACATGCAACTGGCGCGCAATCTGGCCATCGAGTGGGGCCCGAAGAACGTGCGCATCAACACGCTCGCGCCGGGCATCATCCGCACCGATTTCGCCAAAGCACTGTACGAAAATCCGGCGATCTACAAACAGGCCGTCGGCCAATATCCCCTGGGCCGCCTGGGCGAAGTCGACGACGTCTCGGGTGCGGCGGTCTTCCTGGCCTCGCCGGCCGGGGCGTTCGTCACCGGGCAAACGATCACGATCGACGGCGGCACCACGACGGGCGGCTTCGACTAGGTACGGCATCCGGGTCGCTGCGGCTCGAGTGCGGCGAACCGCCGCGCCCATCGTGCGCACCGGCAAAGTCAGGGGCATGCGCTTCGATACGCTCTCGAAGCTCTGTCTCGTCCTCGACTGCGCACCGGGCGACGTCCTCGAAGACGACCCAAACGACGGGCACCTGACCGCGAGCGAGGCTTAGGCGCCTCGCCCACGGCCCGGGTAGGCTGCACGACCACGTGGCCTGGCCCGGGGCTCGGGCCGGGAACACGGTCCCGGCGCGCCGAACGGAAATAAGCTTCACAAGAGACTGCCTACGGAGATGAACGGTACCAACATGAGCGCTTATCGAGCCCCCCTACGCGACCTGATCTTCAACGCACGGGAACTGGTGGATTTCGAGGCCGTGGGCACGTTGCCGGGCTACGAAGAGGCCTCCGAGGTTCTCGAGCCGGTCATCGAAGAGGCGGCCAACTTCGCAACCAACGTGCTCGACCCGCTCAATGCCACGGGCGACCGCGAGGGCGCAAAGTTTGCCGACGGCGAGGTCACCACGCCGAAGGGCTTCAAGCAGGCGTATCACCAGTTTGCCGAGGCCGGCTGGATCGGCTTGCCGATGCCTGCCGAGTACGGCGGCCAGGGACTGCCGCAGACGCTCTCGACCGCGGCGCTCGAAATCTTCCAAGGCTCGAACATCGCCTTCGCCAACGGTCCGCTGCTCAACCAGGGTGCGATCGAAGCGATCTTGCTCTGCGGCACCGAGGAGCAGAAGAAGCTCTACGTGCCCAACCTGGTGTCCGGTAAGTGGGCCGGCACGATGGACCTCACCGAGCCGCAGGCCGGTTCCGACCTCGCGCAGGTGCGCACGAAGGCCGTGCCCGAGGGCGACCATTATCGCCTGACCGGGCAGAAGATTTTCATCACCTTCGGCGAGCACGATTACACCGAGAACATCATCCACCTCACCTTGGCGCGCACGCCCAATGCGCCCGAAGGCGTCAAGGGCATCTCGCTCTTCATCAC
>PLFC01000027.1:16715-17627 GCA_003136655.1 Vulcanimicrobiota bacterium | reverse complement strand
CGCGCCTTCGAGCGCCGTCGGGAAATTGACGTACCGGCCGAGAAAGAGCACGCTCTTCGCGCGGCGCAGCGATGCGGCGACGCGGCGGATCTCGTCCGAAGCGTTCAGGCACAAATCGATGGCTTCGGGAAGAGCCTTGGTGGCCGCACCGATGGCGCGCAGGCGCTCGGGTGACTCGCTGCGCCGGACGCGCGCGAGGTAGAGCGCGAAGAGCACGAGCGCGATCGTTTGAGACACGTACGTTTTGGTCGCCGCGACGCCGATCTCCGGACCGCCGCGCGTGTACAGCACGCCGTCGGCGATGCGCGTGAGATGAGAGCCGAGCACGTTGCAGATGCCGAGCACGGGCGACCCGGCGGCCAGCGACACCTTGACCGCTTCGATCGTATCGGCCGTCTCGCCGGACTGCGACATGGCGATCGTCAGCGTGCGCGGATCGAGCACGCGGTCGCCGTAGCGAAACTCGCTGGCCAATTCCATCTCGACGGGCAGCTTGCACAGCGCGCGCAACAGATACATGCCGACCATGCCGGCGTGGAACGCCGTGCCGCAGCCCGTGACCGAAATCTTGGTCATCGCGCGCAGCAGGCCCTCATCGATCTTGATCTCGGCGGCGAGCTGCGAATCGCCCGACTCGTCGATGCGTCCGGCAAGCGTTTCCTTCACGACGTTGGGCTGGACGAACATTTCCTTCAGCATGAAATGCTTGAAGCCGTCCTTCTCTGCCGAACTCGCGTCCCACATCACCTGGGTGACCTCGCGCTCGATCGGAATGCCGTCGAAGTCGGTCAGGTGATAGCCCGACGGTTCGACGACGACCATCTCGTGTTCGCGCAGGATCACTTGCTTGCGCGTATATTTCAGAATCGCGGGCGTATCGGAGGCCACGAACATCTCGCCCTCGCCGATGCC
>PLFC01000027.1:8228-16710 GCA_003136655.1 Vulcanimicrobiota bacterium | reverse complement strand
ACGGCCGCCGCAAGGTCGCCCTCATCGTAATCTTCGATCAGATGAGCTAAGACCTCGGTGTCGGTCTCGCTGCGAAAGTGGTGTCCGGCCGCGGTGAGGCGCTCGCGCAGCGCGACGTAATTCTCGATGATCCCGTTGTGCACGACGGCGATGCGGCCCGTGCAGTCGAGGTGAGGGTGCGCGTTGGCGTCGGAGGGACGCCCGTGCGTGGCCCAGCGCGTGTGGCCCAGGCCCGTGCTGCCGCTGAGCACGTCCACGTCGAGCCGCTCGGCCAAGCGCTTGAGCTTGCCCTCGGCCTTACTGCCCGCGAGCACGCCGCCGGAGTCGATCACCGCGATGCCCGCGCTGTCGTAGCCGCGATATTCGAGCCTGCGAAGCGCGTCCAGGATGATCGGAACCGAGTCCCTCCGGCCCACGTAGCCTACGATGCCGCACATGAGTGTCTAGGTTAGGCGCTCACGGCGGCAAAGCCCTGGAAGGTTACTTGATGCCTTCACGGGTGCGGCGATACGGGATTTTACCGAGTGCGACTTCTTCGAAGGCGGTCGAAACCGGCTTGTTGGGATTCGAATCCTCGGTCAGCGCCGGGGCGCCGTTGTTGAGTTGCTTGGCCCGCTTGGTCACGACGTTGACCAGCGTGAACTTCGAGTCGACGTGCTCCAACAGCCCGTCTAGGTCTCCGAAAACTGAATTGCTCATGACTCCCGCAGTAGCTTCAAATCGCTATCGTTATAGTGGTGGATGCGGAAACGTTCCGCTCGGACGATGGCTTCGAGGTCGTCGACCGCGGGCAGATCCTCGCGTACCGCGGGTGCCTGCTCGTTGATCACGACGTAATCGAAGTTGGGGATGGCCGCGTACTCGCGGTCGGCGATCGCCAGCCGTGCTGCGATCTCTTCTTGGGATTCCGTTCGGCGCTCGGCGAGGCGTTGCTGGAGGTACGAAAACTTGTCGGGAAGCAAGAAGACCAGTACCGCCGCCGGGAAGGCCCGCTTGATGGCGAGCGCCCCGTTCACTTCCGGCTTCATCACGATGTCGTAGCCCTCGCCGAGCGTCTGCTCGACGAAGGAGCGCGGGGTACCGTAGAGGTTGCCGTTGTACTCTTTGGTCTCGAGAAATTCACCGCGTTCCCGCGCCCGTTCGAATTCGTCGCGAGCGACGAAAAAGTACGAGACGCCGGGAATCTCCCCGCTGCGGGGAGCGCGCGTCGTCGCCGAGACCGAGTACCGCAATTGCGGCATCCGGTTGCGCAAGGCATCGACGACCGTGTCTTTTCCCGCACCCGATGGTCCCGAGACCACGAACAGCAACCCCGGGCCCCTCAGCGCAATTCCTCCTCTTCTTCCTTCCAGCGTGCATCCGGTCTCCGGCGCAAATCCAAACTGCTCACTTCTGAACCCGAAGGGTTGGGGCCTCCCGTGCTGACCGACTGGCTGATCGTCCGGCGGCTCGGTGCCGAACTCGACAAGCGCCTGCGCGGAGCCCGGATCCGCAGCGCGGGCATGTTGGCCGACGGCCGGTTCGGCCTGCGCACCCCGGCCGGCGTGCTGGCCTTCGATGCCTTCGGAACTTTACCGCTGGTCTTGCTCGAGCGCGACCAGGCCCTCGCGCCGGAGCCGGGCTGGCCACGGGTGGTGGCCGACGCCCTCGAAGGTCTGAAGATCGAACGCATCAGGGCCCGCCGCGGTGACCGGTTGCTGGCCATCGATGCGGCGAGCCGGTCACGTTTCGGCGTGGTCAGCCAGAGCCGGCTCGTGGCCGAACTCGTACCGCGCTTCGGAAACATCGTGCTGCTCAAGGGTGACACGGTTGTCGGCGCGGCNNCCCGCCCTTACCCGCCAAGGCCGGCTCGCCGGCGAATCTGGCCGCCGAACTCGCGGCCTTCGCCGCCGGTGAAACGGACGAAGCCGCGCGCAAGCGGGCGGCGAAGGCGCTCCGGGCCGAGGAACCGCTCTTGCCCTTGGTCGTGGCCGATTCGTTCCTAGCCGAGGCCGCCGGCGTGCCCTGGAAATCCGGCGACGTTTTGGCCGGCTGGCTGCTCGAGAAGGCCCGCGCGCTGATCGCCTCGACCGAGGGCGAGCCCGCTGGGCTGGGCGACGTCTTCGCTTACTTCGAGGCGGGGCGTTTGGTCCAAGCGCACGTCGTCCGGCTGCATCAGTACGCCGCGCTCGACGAACGCCGGCTGCGCGATCTGCTGCCGCTTTTAGCCGACGCCGCCGACGCGCAAGCGGCAACGGCCGGCAACGCCGGGTTCACGGCGCGCCGCGAGACGCTGCGGGCCCGCGTGGCCAAGCGCCGCGCGGCCCTCGCCGCCGAGCGCGCCGGCCTCGAGGCCGACGGCGCCGACGCGTCGGAACTCGACCGGCTGCGCTCGTGGGGCGAGACGCTCTACGCCTACGAAGCCGACGTGCCGCCGCGGGCCACAGCGTACTCGCCTCCCGGTGATCCGGGCATGACCATCGCGCTCGATCCCGAGCTCGACGCCAAAGCGAATGCCGCTGCAATCTTCAAACGCTACCGCAAGGCCGTCGGGAAACGCGCGCACGTCGAGCGGCGCCTGGTCCAGCTCGACGCCGAGGAGCGCGCCGTCGAGACGCTCGCCTGGGAAGTGGACCGCGCGGTGCCGGAGACGCTCGACGAACTGCGCGCGGCCGTCGACGCACTGGACCGGCGCAAGGCGCGCAAAGCACCCGCAAAGGAGCAACAGCGCGGCAAACGCGGTCCGCTCGAAGTGGCGCTGGCGGCCGATGCGCGCGCCTTCGTCGGACGCTCGCCGACGGGCAACGCCGAGTTGACCTTTCGCGTGGCGCGTCCGGACGATCTGTGGTTCCACGCGCGCAACATTCCGGGCGCGCACGTCGTCTTGCGCCTCGACGCGGCTCGCGAGCCCAGCGAAGCGGAGGTGCGCGCCGCCGCAGCCCTCGCGGCCTTTCACAGCAAAGCGGGCGCCGCCGACAAAGTCGAGGTGGACTACACGCAGCGCAAGTACGTCCGCAAGCAGGTGGGCGGCGCGCCGGGACTCGTTTGGTACACGCACGCGCGCACGGTGCTCGTCACGCCGAGGGACCCCGCGCTCTCGTAGGAAACGAAGCGCGCCATGCGTTCAGGAGCCGGTAGGGCGCTTCCCCTCGACGATTCGCGCCCCATTTGGCAACTGCTGCTGATCTTTTTGATCCCGCTGATGCTGAGCAACGTCTTGCAGTCGCTCAGCCAGACGGCCAACAGCATCTACCTCGGGCGGCTCGTCGGCGTTCACTCGCTGGCCGCGGTCTCGGCGATCTTCCCGGTCGTGTTCTTGCTGGTCTCGTTCACGATCGGCGTGGGCAGCGGCAGCACGGTCTTGATCGGGCAGGCACACGGCGCGCGCGACGTCGTCAAGGTCAAGCAAATCGCGGGCTCCACGATTTTCGTCACGCTCGTGCTGAGCATCTCCGTCGGCCTGATCGGCGGCATCTTCGCGAATCCGCTCTTGCAGCTCTTGGGCACGCCCTCCGACATCATCGCGATCTCGGAGAGCTATGCGCGCATCACGTTCTTCTGCCTACCGATCCTCTTCACGTTCCTGATCTACACGACGTTTCTGCGCGGCACGGGCGACACCAACACGCCGTTCTTCGCGCTGATCTTCAACACGGTGCTCACGCTGCTGCTCACGCCCGCGCTGATCCTGGGCCGGCTCGGCCTGCCCAAGCTCGCCACCAACGGCGCGGCGGTGGGCAACGTTACCGCCAGCCTCTTGACCCTGATCGTGATGCTCGCCTACTTGAAGTTCCGCAACAACGAACTGGCCTTCGACCGCGAGATGCTGGTCAACGTGCGCCCGCGCTGGGACCTGGTCTGGAAGATCGTGCGCATCGGCTTTCCCACCGGCGTCAACCTGGTGATGGTCTCGCTGTCGGAACTCGCGGTGATCACCTTCGTAAATCACTTCGGGTCGACCGCGACCGCGGCATACGGTGCGGTGAACCAGATCGTCAGCTACGTGCAGTTTCCCGCGATCAGCATCGGCATCGGCGCGGCCATCTTCGGAGCGCAGGCGATCGGTGCGCGCAAGCTCGAGCGCATTCCCAAGATCGTGCGCTCCGCCGTGGCGCTCAACTACGCGATCGAGGGCGTCCTGATCCTGATCGTCTACGCCTTCAGTTACGCGGTGATCTCGCTATTCATCGTGGACCCCAAGACGGTGTTGATCGCGCAGCGGCTGCTGCACATCACCCTCTGGAGTTACGCGATCTTCGGCAACGCGCGCGTGCTCTCGGGCGTGATGCTCTCGAGCGGCGCCGTGCTCTGGCCGACCCTGCTCTCGATCCTGTCGATCTGGGGCGTCGAGGTGCCGGTGGCCTACGTGCTGATGCAGCGCTTCGGGCTCGACGGCGTCTGGTATGGTTACCCGGCTGCGTACATCGCCGGCCTCATCATGCAGACGGCTTACTATCAACTGGTCTGGAAGAACAAGCCGCCCGAGCGACTCGTGTGATGCGGAATCGTGCGGCTACGGAACCAATTCGCGCAGGCGGTCGGGTTCGACGATGATCACGTGCGAGGTGCGCATGTCGATCGTGCGTTCGTCCCAGAACCGGTTGAGGGTGCGGTTGACCGTCTCGCGCGTCGTGCCGATCATGTTCGCCATCTCTTGATTGGTCAGGCGCAGGCCGATGCGCGTGCCGTTGGGCGCCGCTTCGCCGAAATTCTGCATCAGGTTGAGCAAGAGCGAGGCCAGGCGCGAACGGATGTCTTGCGAGGTGGTCGCCGCGATCAATTTATTTGCCGCACGGAGACGCTCGGAGAGCGCGATGACCAGCAAACGCCCGATTTTCGGATTGCTCTCGATCAGGTTCAGGAAGTCTTCGCGCTCGATCAGGCCCACTTCAACGTCGGTCATCGTGCGCACGGCGGCGGCGCGTACCGACGTGTCGATCACGCTCATCTCGCCGAAGAAGTCGCGCTCCTTGAGGATCGAGAGAATCGTCTCGCGACCTTCGGGACCGATGCGCACGACGGCGACGGAACCCGAGAGGATAAGGTAAAACGTGTGTCCCGGATCACCTTCGCGGAAGATCGTCTGATGCTTGGCGTAGCGGCGGGTCGTGACGAGGCGCGCGACCTCGGCCAACTCGGCCTGATCGAAATCACGGAACAGGGGCACGCTCCGCAGCGTGTCGAGACGGACGGACGGGACCGCGTCGTCTCTCTTCGGCTTCGACACGAACATGCTAGGGGTATCGGCAGCCACCCCCAGGCTCTGAAGCGCCTGAGGGCGGACTTGGCAGAATGACACTAGTCTCTCACTACCACGCCCGGGACGGTGCCCTGCTCGCCTATCAGGACGAGGGACCGCGTGGAGCGCTACCGCTGCTCTTCGTGCACGGCTGGCAAGCGCACGGACGCGTCTGGGCGCCGTTGCTCGATGCGTTCGAACGCGAGCATCGCGTGCTGATCCCCGACTTGCGCGGCTACGGCGCGTCCAACGGCGCGCCCGGTCCGTTCTCCGTCGAGACCTTTGCTAACGACTTGGCCGATTTGATCGATTCGCTCGATCTCGATCCGGCCGTGGTGATCGGTCACTCGATGGGCGCAACGGTCGCGCAGCGTCTGGCGATCGACCGGCCCGAGGCCGTCGAAGCGCTCGTGCTGATCGCACCCGTGCCCGCTAGCGGCTTGCCGCTCTCGCCGAAGGCGCTCGACTTCTTGCGCGGCACCATCGGCAACCCACAGCAGGCGGCGAAATGGTTCGCGGGACTCACGGTGACCGAGCAGCCGCCGGAGACGATGACGTTGATGCTCGAAGCGGCGGCGACGGCCTCGCCGGACGCCGCGCTCGAATCGTTCGCTTCGTGGCAACCGGGCGATTTCAGCGCGGAGGCCGCGACGATCGAGACGCCTGCGCTCGTCCTCGCACCGGATCGCGATCGTCCCGAGTTCGTCAAAGAGCACGTCGCCGACATCATCGCCGGCAGCAGATTCGAAGTCGTCGCGGACTGCGGCCACTACGCGCTCGTCGACAGACCTCGCGAGCTCGCCGCGGCGATCGCGGCGTTCATCGAGGAACTCTAGGAGCGCTACGCCGGCAGGTTGTCGGGCGTGAGGATCTTGGTGATGCTCTTGAACACGGCGGGTGCGGGATTGGCCTTGTCGGGCCCCGCGATGTCGGAGTTGACCTCCACGACGAAGACGGCGTCCTTCGCGGGCAGATAGTAGCCGGCGCAATTGTAGCCGGGCAATTCGCCCGTGTGTCCGAGCCAGCCGTTGTCGATGCCGATACCCAAGCCGTAGGCCCGTTTCGGCGAGTTTGGCGGCAACGTGACCCAGGTCGTGCGTTCCTTCTGCAGCGCCGGGGTCAACAGCGAACCGGTCGTGTACGATTTGACCCAGGTGCGCAGGTCGCTTACGTTCGAGATCATCTGCCCGGCGGTGAAACCCCAACTCGGGTTCCAGTTGGTCGCATCGAGTTGCTTGCCGTCGTAGTCGGTGATGCCGTGCGCGTAGGGGGCCGGTATTGCGCCCGAGGTCGGCCAAAACGTCTGCGTCAGGTTCAACTTCTTCAAGATCATCGATGAAAACACGTCGGCGATCGATTGCTGCGTGACCTTCTCGATGAGCATGCCGAGCAAGACGGTGTTGGTGTTGCAGTAGCTCCAGCCCTTACCGGGCTCGAAATCGCGCTTCATCTTGAAGGCGATGTCGACCAATTGGCGCGGGGTGAACTGCGTATCGGGCTTGGTGTAAACCTCTTTGATGAACCCTTCGTCGAAGGTGTAGCTGGCTATGCCGCTCGTCATGTTGGCCAGCATGCGCAGCGTCATGTCGTTACCGCGCGGCACGAAAGGCAGATACTTTCCGATCGGATCGCTCAGTTTGACGGTCTGCTTCTGCACCAACTGCAGCAAGGCCGTGACGGTAAACGTCTTGGTGATGCTGCCGATGCGGAAATGGTCGTCCACGGTCATCGGCGTCTGCTTCTCGCGATCCGAAAAGCCATAGGCCTTCACGTACGAGCCCTGGCCGGGAATCCACAGACCGACGACCGCTCCGGGCGCCTTGAACGTTTCGAGTCCGCTTTTCACGGCCGCGTCGATGCGGTCGATCGTCGCTTGGGGAAATGCGGGCTCTGCTGCCGCTGCGGGCTTCGTCGCCACGCCGGTCACGGCCGCAGCTCCGAGCATGTGTAAAACTTGGGGTCGCGAAAGCTTCATGTGCCCTGCCGCGCTCCTTACCGGCAGGTCACCGTAAGCCGTTTCAACTTCCCATTCCTCCAGCCCGCGCCATCGGCGGGCAGATGTGTGAAGTAGATATAATACTTCGCGCCCAGCACGTGCGGGTCGTCGCCCAGACCCACGGCCGTCGGATAGGCGGCGATCGGTCCGTAGGTACCGAGCAGTATGGGCGTCGTCCAGGTCAGGCCGTCGACGGACTCGGCGTAACCGAAGCTGGTATCGTTCGAAGTGATCAGCACGTAGCGTTCGATCGCGGCATTGTAGTGAACGTCGAGATAGCCTGAATAGGCGGAACCCGGAATCAGGTCGCTGGACGCGCCGCCGATGCCCGGCTGGAGATGCCATCTGCCCAGATAAAACTTCTCGAAGCTCACGGCGTGCGGTTGGGCACCGAACGCGGCATCGAGCACTGCCGAGACGCGGGCACGGGCGACGGAGACGCTGGTGGTCGTCGTCGGATCCTTCGTGCCGTCGGCAATCCAGTCGGGGAAATAGAGATAGAAAAACTGACCGTCGGGCGAGAGCACGAGCGGGCCGTCACCAATTTCAAAACCCTTGTGGCCCGGCACCCAAGCTTGGTTGAAACGGATGATCTCGCCGAGGTCGATCCAGTGCAAGCCGTTGTCCGACGATGCGGCCAGGCCCAGAGCCGCGTAGAGCGGCCCCGGCAATTCGGCGTGGTAGGTCGCGAGGAGCCGCCGGGCTCCGCGCATGCCCGCCGGAACCTGAAAGACGGGACCGCCCCCGATGTATCCGTACGATGAGTAGAACGGATCCACCGACTCGTCGGGGTTCTCGGAGACGCTGACGTCGAGCGGCGGCGCCGTGCCGAGCGGATTATCGAGCGTGCCGAACGTCGTCACGATCGAGCCGGCCTTGCCGTTGCCGGTCTCCTGGCCTTGGTACAGTTCCTTCGGGTGATAGCCGCCGTCGCTGCCGAAGAATTCGTAGCCCGTCGCGGTCTTGATCACGCCGAGCGGCGTGTCGGGCCAGTCGAAACCCGACTTGGTCGGCGGAAGCGCGATCCGGCTCGCCTTGCGCCGCTGCTCCGGCGTGACCACGATGGTCGGCGCGGAGACCGACGGGTGGCAAACTTGCGCACTCGCCGCGGCGGGCATCAGCGCGAAGCCGACGGCCGCGGCGAGGCCATAGCATTGCGGGCGAAAGCGGCAGCGGATGGGACGGTCCTCCTGCATACGTTCCGGCGTTACCCGGCCGGTCTGCCGGATAACGTTCGCAGGCGCGAAAGGTTCCGCAAGCGCAGGGGG
>PLFC01000027.1:0-8198 GCA_003136655.1 Vulcanimicrobiota bacterium | reverse complement strand
AAACTATACTCGTATTTGCCCGCAGGGTACGTATAGACGTCGACGGAGTCATTGGCCCGGTCGGCGCAAGCGGCCAACGTCTCGGCTTTATTCAGCGAGCATTGGATCGACAGGCCCTTCAAGGAGAATGACGAGGTTAGTTTCGTGTAGGGCGGAGCGTAGGTATCCAGCGTGAGCGCATTCTGGTCGGGCACGATGATGTTATTGTTCTCGTCGACGAAAACGGTACCCGGTTCGCTGAGTTTGATGCCCTTCAACACGCTGCCGCTGCCCTTACCACCTTTGAATTCGAGCACGCCGCCTCCGGATGAACCCGAAGAACCGAGATAGGATTGATATACGTTGCCCTTCGTATCGACGGCGACGCCCAAGGAAAAAAAGACCTTGGGATTCGTGAGTTTGGAGCTTGGCTCGGTAGCGCCCTTCGGAAAGACCGAGATGTCGCCGGCTACGCTACCGTTGCCCAAGATATCGCTGACGTAGATGATGCCGTTGCTCGCAAACGCGATATCGACCGGTTGACCGTTGGTGTCGGTCAGCGTCGTGCCGGCGCTACCACAATCGGGCGCGTATTCCACCACGACGTTGTCGTTGGAGGAGGTGACGTTTGGCACCCAAAGGTTTCCCGAGGAATCCGTTTCGATCGCATTGACGCCGAGCAAATTGGAAAGCGCGCAGAAGGGCGCTTTGTTCTTCGAATTGTTGGCGGCGTACTCGTTGACGCCGCCCGGATCAGAGGTGGAGCCGGCATACTGGCTGACGTCGATCTGCGCTTTGACCGTAGCGGGATCGACGAAGGTCAGCGCCGCGCGATTTTCGACCGGCACGATACCGCGCAGCGAGGCGGGGTAGTCGAGCGAGATCGGCTGCGTGCGAACCAGCGCGCCTGCGGCCGCGCGAGCGTGAGATTGCGTTCCCTGGCCGGCCGCGGGCGACACTTGAGAGCCGCCCGTCGAGCAAGCGGCAAGGGAGACGAGGGCGGCGCCGGCGCCGACCACAGAACCAAAGGTGAAACGCATGAAGTGGAGCCTCCGAAGGCAAGCTGAGGACCCGAGCGAGAGCGGGCACGATCTCACCGTAGTGAAACGGTCGCCGAAAATCTATGGGGGGAACCCCTACTTTACGTAAGACTTCCGGCCCGGCGGGCGGAAAAGCCGACCTCGATGCAATCCAGCCACCCGCCATCCATGTGGTTGACTCTGGCCCTCGTCGCCCTCATCGTGGTCCGTTTCCTCGTGCGCGAGTTGCGGGTACGCAAGATGGCTCTGTCGCGGATCTTTTACGCGCCGGCCTTCGTGGCCATTATCGCGATCTGGCTCGGCTATCTGACGCTCTCGACCGCGCCGTACCTCGCGGCGACCTTGGCCATCGCGATCGTTGCGGCCGCGATCGTCGGCGTACCGATCGGTCTGGCGGTGGCGCACTTTACGACGGTGCAGAACGGCGGCGCCGACATTGCCATCGTCCGCGGCTCGTGGGCGACGGTTGCGATCTGGCTGGGCGCGCTCGCCTTGCGCTGGGTCGGGCGTTTGCTCGTCGGCACCACGAATCTCGGCGAGCAATTTATGCTCAACACGGCGCTCATCGTGCTCGTCGGCGTCTCCATCGCCGTCGTCCGTTACCGAATTCGCCAGGCGGCATTAGCCGCGCCGGCCCAACCGGTTCCGGCCGCCTGAGCCTTTCGCAGATCGTTCGCCTCGAGCGTCGGGCGCGACCGGTTCCACCAAAGCCGAAAACATCGGCGCAACGATCGTTTCGATAGCCTCGGCAACCTGGTCGGCCGAGCCGCGCCCGGGTGTCCGAGCCCACTCGTTCGTCGCGCCGCAAATCGCCCAGGCCGCGGACGTCGCAAGAAGCGCCAGCGCCCGATCGCCGAGCAGCGCTGCGCGGGCTAGGCTATAGCGTTTGCTGCCCTCGACGATGATCTCCCGGATTGTCGCGATGACCGCCATCTGGACGTGCATCTCGAGTTGCCGGCGCTTCTGCATGCCGGCGCAGCCGATGTCGGTGATGAAATCGCAAAGAACCGGCCGTGTTAAAGGTGATCGACGCGGACCACCCGCCGCTGCGCATCTTCCTCGGCACGGAAGGCATGCCCGTGGTCCGCGCGGCCTTTGCCGAGCGACTGGCCCTTTGGGAAGCGTGGGAGGCCACATCGAACGCCGCCCAGGGCGTCTCTCGAAAGCAGACCCTCGATTTCGCGCTCGGCTGACGACGCTGCACGCGCCGCCGCAAATCTATTTCGCGTCGATCGTCAGACGCGAACTCGACGTGCGGCCGAACTCCTCGGGCGCGTACTGTAAGCTGACCTCCGCACCCGGCCACGCGAACGAGCCCGGGGTCACCGAACGAACCAAATAGTGCACGGCGTAGACGCCGGGCGCCAGATGGTGCGCGAAGGCCAGCACGTGGTCGCGATAGATCTGCTGGTAATCGATCTGCCAGTCGTCGCTCTGCGTCTGGAAGTACTTCGTCGACGTTTGGAAGCCGGCGTCGATCGCTTCGAGGCCCGCCGGCAACGGATCGTTGACGACGACGTCGTCGAGCCCGTGATCGGTGACGATCCGGTCCTCGATTTCGAAGACCGCGCCCGCGGGCAGATGCACGGCATCCGGCGCGACCTGGGCTAATCCGAACGTCGCGAGGGTCGTCGCGGCGTTGGCCGGATGCACGAGGCGATCGATGCGGATACCCGAGTATGCGCCCGGTCCGGCGTCGGGCGCCGGATAGCGCAGCGCGACCGTGTAGTGGAGCGTGCCCGTGCCGCGTTTGGTCAGCGAGAGGGTGCTCTTGCCGGTCGGGACGCCCTTCGCGCCGAGCGGGAAGCTGAGCGCCTGCAGCGATTTGGCGTAGCCCGCAAACGAGGCCGACCCGCCGGCCGCGCCCGCCTTCACATCGACGGCGAACGTGCCCGGCGGCGGCGTCTTCACCGCATAAACGGTGAGCGCATTCAAGGCCTCGGCATCGTCGCACGCGCAGCCCCACGTACCGTTGCGCCGCATCCCGAGCAGACTCGTCAGTACCTTGTCGATCCGGTCGGCGGGCGTCGCGCTCTCGACGAGCAGCGAGAGCAACTGTGCTTGCGCGGCGACCGGCGTCTCGCCCGCGCCCGGGTCGTTGACGCTCGCGCGCCGCGCGGTTTCGTAGACCTGCTCGAGCAGTTTATCGCGCAGCGCCAAGCCCTGCGCGCGCCACTGCGGCAGCACGAGCAGCATGCGCGCGAATTCGACGCGTTCGCCGTACGCGATCGTATCGCGTTTGGCCCAGATGTCGGCGACGAATTCGTTGCGCGGCGTGCCCAGCGTGGCAAAGGTTTCGAGCGCTTCGAGGCGCACGGCAATACGGCACGCCTCATCCGTCTTCGCGTCGCATTCCGGCGACGGATCGGCGAGGCGGCTCTCCAAGAAGCGCGATGCGTGCGCGATGGCGCCGGTTACGTCGGCACCCGCACGACGGGCTTGCGCGAGTTGGGTCGCGGCGAACGCCGTCGACCAGATGTCGCCGCTCTTCGCACCCGGCCAGGGTGCGTAGGAGCCGTCGGGCAGCGTCAACGCCTCGAGCGCGGCCAGATCGCCGGCGAGGGTTTGACGCAACGTGGGCGCGGCCGCGGTGTGGCCGAACTGCTCCCCGAGCAGAATCGAGTCGGCAGCGATTGCGATGCGGCTTGCCAGGCCGTAGGCGAACGGCGGCCGCTCCTGTGCGAGGACGCTCTGGCTTTGGCTGACCTCGCCGAGTAACGTATTGGCGAGCGTCAGATCGAGGCCGCCGAGCGCTCCGGTCGCGTACGCGGGCACGTCGAGCGGCAACGCGAGCGACGGGTCCATGCTCGCGCCCGAGGTGGCTACCGTCTCGCTCACCCCGAGCGCCGTCTCCAAGAGCGGTACCGAAAACGCATCGTCGTGCGCGCCGAGCTTGCTCGTCACGCCCACGGTTGCGGTGCCCTCGCCGTTCGCGACCACGTCGAACCGCACCGCCGAATTGAGCGCCGTAATCGGCTGCTGAACGCTCGTCTTTTGGCCGCCCGCCGCAAAGCTCAAGGGCCCGCCCAACGTCGCGGTGATGTCGGCGGTGCCGCCCGACTTGGCGATGTCGGTCAGCGCGACGCCGAGCGAGAATGTGTCGCCCGGCCGCGCGAACTGCGGCAAAATCGGATTGGTCACGAGCGCCTTGCTCGCGATGAAACTGCTCTCGCCGTTCCCGAAGCGGGCATCTTTCGTTAGCGCCAAGACCATCACGCGCCAGGTCGTGAGATCGTCGGGCAACTGGAACTCGACGTTGGCGTCGCCGCCCGCGTCGGTTTGCAGCGCGCCGCTCCAGAATGCGAGCGCCTTGAAGTTGGTGCGCACCCGCGTGCTGCCCAAGCCCGCCATCGCGCCGCCGCCGAAGCCGAAGCCCTTGTCGACGTACTTGTGTTCGCTGACCAGCCGCACGTCGGCGCGGCTATCGCCTATGCGGGTCGAGATCGGTTGCTCCGCATAGACGATCTTTACGAGATCGGGGAAGCGGTAGCCGGTCAGTTGCAGCACCGCATCGTTGACCACCGCGATCGCGACCTCGCCCGCGACGGGCTTCCCGTTCACATCGGTGAGGTGGATGCCCAAGCGTTGCTTCGCACCCGGCTCGACCTGCGTGGCCGCAGGCTTCACGCCGACCTTGAGATACTTGCCGTCGAGCGCGACGTCGAAACCGGCCAGACCGTTGACGGCCAACCGGCCCAGTTTATCCGGCACGCCGCGGGTCAGCGACGGACCGCGACGCACGAGCACCGCCTCGGCGGCGGCGTTGGGCAGCATCTCGGGCGTCACCGTGAAGTGGACCTGCGGCGCGGCGCCGGTCACGTGTTGCGTCGTGCGATAGAGCACGCCGTGCCGTACCACTGCGAAGAACAGGTCGGCTTCGGCGTACGGTGATTGGATGAGCGCCGTGGCGGTTTCGCCCGGGCGGTACGACGTCTTATCGAGCTTGACCGTCAGGTGGTTTGGGTCTTGCGTGCCCCAATCGGTCTCGCCCGCGCCGGATACCCAGAGCGAGAGGTCGGTGGCACTCGCGTCGTTTGCGGCATCGGAGAAATTGGCGCGCACGCGGTAGACGCCCGGCTTGGGCGCCGTCAGCGAAACGCTTTGCTCCTGCGCGGCGCTCTCGAATTCGGCACTCGCAACGTCGACGTAGCGCACCGCATCGTGGGGCGTCTCGCTTCCTTCCACGACCTGCGTCACGCTGCTGTAATCCTGTCGTTGCAGCGTCAACTTGACGTGCCGGCCTTCGATTGCTTTGCCGCCGGGATCGGTCACGATGCCCTGCACCGAAAACGGCGTGCCCGCTTGCGCCACGAAATCGCCCTTGAGGCCGATCAATGCGTCGCTCGGAAACGCGGTGAACGTCTTCGAGTCGGCCACGGAGAGATTCGACGCGTCGGTCGTCTCCGCATCGACTTGATATTGCATGGGATAGGGCAGATCGCTTCCGACGGGAATCGCGAACGTGCTCGTACCGCCGGCGCCGAGATCCACGTCCTTCTGCAGCACGTCGGGCGCGACGCTCGGCGGCTCTTCGGGATAGTACCAAATTCGACCGAAGGAATACGCGTCGCGGCCCTCGGGCGTGAAATACGAGCGCGACCTCGTGACGTACACGTGCTGTTTGCCGCCTTCAACCGGCGCTCCGAACAGGTAGGTGCTCGTCGAATTGGCAGTGACGCTCGTGTTGGGGTCGGCGAACTGCCGGTCCAAGGTCAGGTCGACTTTGAAATTGGGCGGCTTGAACTCGGCGACGCGCAGGGAACCGTCGAGCGTCTCGCCGTTGTCGGCGCTCGCGTGTAGCGCGTAGACGCCGGTCTCGGCGTTCTTGTCGAAGGGCACGCTGACGCTGAAGGCGCCGAACGGGTCGAGGCCGCGCGAACCGAGATCGCGCTTCTTGCCGCTGGGCGATTGGAGCGTGACCGAATACTTCGAGGCGCGGCCGCGTTGCAGCGTGCCGTTCACGTCGAAGTAAGCCACGCCGAGCACCTGCGCGCTCTCGCCGGGCTGATACAGATTGCGATCGGTCAGGATCGTGCCGCGCGCCTGCGGTTGCCCCGCCGACCAGCCGATGTTGACCGCATCGTCGTAACCCCACGAGTGCGTGCGCACCCATGCCCAGTCGGCGCCTTCGTGCGCGACGACGAGCAACTCGGGCGCCGAGTTGGCGTCGGCAGCCGTGCTCGCACATGCTGCGAACGCCGCCGAATCCAGCGTCAGATTGCCGTTTGCATCGCTGCGTCCGCTCGCGCACGGCGCGGTCGAGGCCGGTGCGCTGCGCGGCGGATACGCGCCCGCGGTCGATTCGTAGATGTCGACCGGCGCAGACGGTATCGGGCTGCCGTCGGCGAGGTGCGCGAGCCGCACGAATCCGCCCGTCGGAAACCACTGCGCGAAGATCCCGACGTTGGTCAACTGCACCACGCCCAAGAACGTGCTCGGCGCATCGACGCGTCCGGGAATCGTCGCGGTGAAGCCGTAGGCGAGCGCGCCCGCCGGTGCGCCGAGTTTGGCGCGCAGGTCGACGGGCGTCTCGACTACCGTATTCGGCTGCGCCGGCGCGGACTGCGCGACCCACGAACCCGACGCGGGCAGCCAGCGAGTAACCGTATCGGAGTCGCTCGGGTCGCGCGCGATCAGGTCGGTCGGAGCCAGCGTACGGAAAGCCGCGCGGTAACGTCCGCCGGGCAGATTCGTGGTCTCGACGTTGAGGCGCACGGGCGCACCGGCCGGAAACGAGGTGTACCCCGTCGGCGCCCAGATATCGGGACTGAGGTCGCCCGTATCGATCGTCGCCGTCGCCGCGGTGCCCAAGCGTTGGCCGAAAGCGTCGGCGAGATCGGCGCCGACGGTCACGGTGTAATGCGTGCGCGGTTTGAGCGCATAGGGATTGATACGCACGATTGCCGCGCCGTCGTCGACGCCGGCCAAGGGCAACGACGGATCGGGCGAAGGCGACACGGAGATCGCAGCCTTCACGCTCTTCGGGTCGAGCGGGTTGGAGAACTTCAGCGCGGGATCGCCCGAAGCGAAGCGCGGCTGGTCGGCAAAGCCGAGCACGGCCAGCGTGGTGATGCCGTTGAAACCGAGCGGGCCGCGCGTGAGCACCTTGCCTTCGAAGCGCGCCGCCGAGGCGAGGTTGCCGGCCGCGGGCTTCACGCCCGGTTCCACCACGAAACGATAGCGCGTCGCCGCGGCGAGATCGCTCGCGGGCGCGAGTTCGTAGGACGTGCCTTGGCCGTCGCCGCTGGGTCCGGTGGTGTCCGTTCCCGGGGAAGGTGAAGGCTGCGGGACGATCGCGAGATCGACGGACGCCGCGCCCGGAGTATCGGGCACCAGTTTTGCGTTGGCGGCAAGCGATGCGGGATCGAGGTCGACGTTGGAAACCAGGCTGACGTGTGGCCGCAAATCGACCGGACGCAGGTCGGCGACGGCCGTTTCCGCTCCGGTTAAATTCGTGAGCGCGATAGCGGCCGTGGTGAAACTCCACGCGTAGTCGCCCGCAAGCGTGTCGCCGGAGAGATCGCTCAGGCCGCCCGTGACCGTGACGCGCAGGCGCGAACTCTGCGGGATCGGCGCGTCGGCTTCAAAGCCGACCATGCGGGGCGTCAGGAACAGGAAGCGTCCGGGAATAGCGGGTTCGATGCGGAAATGCTCGAGCGCCGCTTGGCGTTCGGGCGATTCCAGCGCGTCGAGCGGAATCACGTCCTTACGGAAGCGGATCCGCACCTGCGCGCCCGCGCCGGCTTCGCCGGTGGGCGAGATCGACTCGAACCACGCCGGCAGCGGTTGGGCGGCGACCGGCGAAACCTCAGGCAGCGGCGTCGCTGCGGCATGAGGCGCCTCAGTGGTGGTACAGCCCGGAAGCAGCGAAGCCGCCAGACACGCGAGCAACACGAACGACGGAACCCGCAAACGCGAACCTCCCGAGGCCCCCTTCGCGCGCGACCGCGCTTCTCTTTTTCGCGCTCGCCGTTCTGTGCATTTTGGGCTACGCCATGCGGCCGCTGGGGATTCCCAGGCTCCCGCACGACGAGCGCGCGCTCGAATTCGTCGATCGCAACGGCTTGCCGCTGGGCACGATCCTCGGGCGCGGCGAGCGCCGCACGCTGCCGGTGCCGCTGGAACGCATGAGCCCGCAATTCCTCGACGCCGTGCTTGCCGCGGAGGACCGGCGCTTCT
>PLFC01000126.1:166-30278 GCA_003136655.1 Vulcanimicrobiota bacterium | reverse complement strand
GCCGCAGTTCGCCGCCGTGATCGACTGCGTGTTCGGCCTCGAGCCCAAGCGCACCGAACCCGCCTTCGCCGAACTCTGCCTCGTCGATGGGCGCCTGGTCTTCGCGCGTGCCCAGGGCGAGAAGTCGTTCCGCCACTTCGTCGGCAGCCGGGATCAGCTCGCGATCAATCTGCTCGGCTTCGTGACCCACCTGCGCCTCGGCGCCCCCGAGCGCGCCTACGTGCTGGACCGGATCGACGCGATCCCCGCGCGCTCGCTGCGCTAGAACGTCCGCTCGATCCCCGTCCCGGGACGCCGGAACGGACCCCTTCGCTCCGAACGGGGTGAAGGCGGTGCGCGCGGTGAATGGAGCGTCCCCGGACTGGAGAACGGCGATGGAATCTTTCAAGGACGATGGTCCTTCGAACCTCGATGCTTGGGTGCGCGGCTCTCGACGCGTGGAATTTATCGCCGTCGAACCGTCGGCGTTCATCGGCCGCTGGTGCGAGGCGACGAGNNTCGGTCCGCCCGCGCGTGACCCGCCCCGTCCAGCTTCCCACGCCCGCGAAGCCGACGCTCTCGAGCATCGCCTGCGACATCGTGATCGCCATCTCCGCACTCCTCATGATCTTCTGCATTCCGGGCCTGGTCATCTACGCGACGATGCACTGAGCGCGCCCCGCTCACCGTCCGCTAGAAGATTCCGGTGTGGTGGACCGCGCTGTAATCGATCACCCACGTGAGGAGGCCGATCGCGAGCACGAACGCGCCGAGAGCGCGAAGCGTGAACGCACCGGCATCGATCTGCAGGCTCGGCGGAGCGTCGCTGCGGATCTCGAGGCCGCGATCGACCGAACTGCGGATCAGGAACGAGCCGACCAGCATGGCGGCGCCGATCAACGTGATCGCGAGACGAATCTGCAAGGGAATCACACGGGTACTCCTATGCCGCGCAACAGCCGGTACTCGCCGACGATGACGAGCGCCGCGTAGGCGACGACGATCTGGACCACGACATCGGCCAGTAGCGGTCCCACGAACGGCGTGTTTGCGAGAAGCGTCGCGAGAAATCCCATCGCGAACGCAACCGCGCCGATGCCGAGGACCACGCCGAGCGTCGGGAGCGGGCGCCCGAAGGCGATCTCGGCCGATTCCGCCACGGCGCGCAGCCCGGGCCGTTCCCCGGCGACGGCCGAGGCCATCGTATAGATGCAGAAAAACGCGTAGACGAGCAGCGAGAGTCCGAACGAGAACGCGGCGAGCACGGCGGCGAGGAAACCGAGCGCGAAGAGGACGAGCATCGCGACGAACACGTGGCCGCCGTCGCGCCGGAAGGCCCGCGCGCCGTCCGCGAACGTGGCGCGGCCGCGCTGCCAGGCGACGTCGGCCATCCCCGTGGTGTACGCGATCGAGACGATCGTCGCGAGCACTTGCGCGATCGCGCGGAGGCTGCGATGCAGCAGATCGTCGTCGAGCGGATCCGCGGGTTCGAGCGCCGTCTGCACCAAGGCGAGCACGAGCGCGACCGCGCAGCCGGGAACCACGATCGAGAGATTGGTGCGCAGCAACGCGAGCGCGCGGCCGAACATCAGGCGCCGGTCCGCGCGAACGGCAGCGCCGCCTCGACGTCGACGATCGAGAAGACCGTCGCGTCGGGATGCGGGCCGGCGGGCGGCACCGTCTCCTCGCGCACGTTCATCCACACGGTGAACATGCCGGCGTCGCGCGCGCCGCGCACGTCGCGTTCGAGGCGGTCGCCGACCATCGCGCACTCGTTCGGTGCTACGCCGAGCCGCTCGGCGGCGAGTTCGAAGAGTCGCACGTCGGGTTTGATCATGCCCACTTCGTCGGCGATGAAGATCTCGTCGAAGGCCGCCTCGAGCCGCAGGATCGCGATCTTGTCGCGGTGCGTCTCCGCCATGCCGTTCGTGATCATGGCGAGCTTGAGGCCGCGCGCGCGCAGGCGCTCGAGGAGTTCGAGTGCACCCGGCCAGAGTTCGAGGAACTCGCGCCGGAAGCGGTTGTACGCCGCGCCGCAGGAGGCGGCCAGTGCGGGATCGTCGATGCCGACGGCGACGAGCGCTGCGTTCCACATCGTCACCCGCAGCGTGCCGACCGGCGTTTCGAACGCGCTCGGCGAGAGCTCCTGCCAGAAACGATCGGCTTCGGCGACGTAGGCGTTCATGAGCGTCGCAGCGGCCACGCCGCGCTGTGCGGCGACCTCGTTCGCGACCGCTTCGGCGGCCCGGCGGTAGGTCAGCGTGTCGTCGTGCAGCGTGTCGTCGAGATCGAAGAGCACCGCGCGCAGCGGCGGTCGGCTCACTTGGCCACCGGCAGGCGCACTTCGAGCGTCACGCCGCCGCCCACGTTGCGATCGACCAGCTCGCCGTTATCGGTGTTGCGCGTGTGATAACTCAGCCCACGATAGCCGAGCAGCACCTCGCTGCCGTGGGCGTTGCGCCAACCGTATGCGGCAGCGTAGTCGACCTCGGCGCCGAGTTCGGGCTTCGGCGTCGCGGCCTGCAGGTCTTGATCGAAAATGTGCAAGACGCCGCCGATCCGGGGCATGTCGGCGAAGGTCAACTCGACGAAGTGCCGGTGCGCCGCCGGCAGACGCGCGACGCCTTCAAAACGCGGCGAGGTCACGCGCGACTGATCGAGGTTGCCGTTGACGCCGTTGAAATTGCTCTCGTTGACCAACTGGAACCCGAACCCCGCGCGGAAGGTCTGCTTCGGGTCGAGCGCGAGCGAGGCCGTCGCGTTGAGGATCGACAGCGAGGCCGACGAGCGGCCGTAGTTGCCCGTCGAATTCCCGTCGACGCGCACCTCGGGAATGCCCTCGAGATGGATCCGGAAGCGGTTCCAACGCTGGGTCAGTTCGAGCAGCGCACCGGCAGCCACGCCGCTGTCGGGCTGTGGGTTATCCGAGCCGACGTGGGTGCCCGCGAGTACCGCGGCCAGGATGCCGAGGTCGGTCTCGGCCGACGCCGGACTCCAGGGCGCCAACGCGACCGCCAGCGCCGCGCAGGCGACGAGCGTGGCGCGCACTCGCCTCACACTTCACCGTCCATGTAGTCGAGCGCGGGATGGTCGCGCAGGATCAGATCAGCCTTCTCGATCAGCAGTTTGCGCGAGTCGGGATAGTAGCACACGTCGTCGGCGTCGACGTTCGCGACCATGAGCACCTCGCAGGGGCCGTCGCCGTCGTTGAGCAGTTTGTGCGCGCCCGACGCGCGGGTGGGGAACGCGACGTAGTCGCCCTTGCGCAGTCGCATGTTGCCGCGCGGGGTGAGCAGTGACGGGCTGCCCTCGAGCACCACGAACAGCTCTTCCTCGGCCGAATGCCAATGCATCGGGGCGAACACCGCGCCCACCGCCATACGCGCAACGCGAAAGCCGAGCCGCTCGGCGCCGATCTCGAAGTCGAGGTCGGTCCAGGCGTTGCCGTCGGAGGGCGCCGCGCGCGGACTCCCGGACCAGATCGCCTCGTCGACGTTGATCTTATTGACGTAGACGTCGGTGCGCGCTTCGAGACAGGCCCACAGCGCACGGGTCGCGTCGCCGAAGATGCAGGCGCCGTCGCCGACGAGCAGATGCTTCGGCCGCAGTGCGGCGATGCGGCGCAGCGACAGCGCCGCCTTCGGCGGGTCGGCCAACTTCGCGTCGGGCATCAAGCGCAACGAGCCCGCGGGATCGCCCCACAGCGCGTCGCCGACGATAACGGCCTCGCGTCCGCGCAGGTGTAGCGCGAACTCGCCGGCCGTCTTGAGACCCTCGAGCGGCACGACGACGGCATCCAGGAGTTCTTCACCGTCCGCGAGCACCCGGTCGACGGGGCCCGAAAGCAGCGGCGCGTCGAGCGCGCTCGCGGCCAGCTTCGCACCGAACGTCGACGCGAGCGCACGTGCGTCGCGTTCGTGATCGCGATTGGTGACGACGACGAACGCCAGCCCGCCCGCCGCCGTAATTTCGGCGACGCCCTCGGCATCGAGCGGGAGCGGGTCGACCGCGAGATTGCCGCCCTCGCGCGATTGAACGAAGAACGAATTGAAGAAGAGGTTGCGATCGGGCTGCCACACCGACCACAGCCGCACTCCCTCGACGACGGTGCGCTGCATGCCGGTAGGTTAGGCGCCGGGCTCAGCCCCTCTTCTTGCCGCCCTCGGGCTTCGGCGACTCCGCATTGGCGAAAAGGTCGAGCAATTTCCGTTTTTCGTCGAGACTATAATCGTCTTCCATGTATTAACGTCGAGCGGGCCGGGCCGGTCCGCTCGGCTCGCGGCGCCAGGGCTAGAGAAACGGCAAGTCGTGCACGGACAAGTACAGCGTCGGGGTGCTGGGCTTGAAGTCGGGCGAGATCGTGGGCAGCGCGCCGGGCGTGAGCGCGTAGAAGGCCGAGTGGCGCGCGACGAGCGTGCCGCCCTCGTCGAAATAGCGCGCTTCGTCGTCGCGTACTTCGGTGCCCGTACTGCTCTCGACCACGCGGGCGAGCGTGCCCGAGCGCCGGAAGCAATAACTCGACTCCGCGCGGAGTTCGAGCGAACGCGCGCTGATCTGCACGAGCACGACGCTGTCGTCGACCTGCCAGGCTTGCGCGACCTCGCTATAGATGTTGGGATCGCGCGCGATGCGCTGCGTCGTCGCGGCCACGAGCGGGTGCCAGCGGCCGTCGGCGAAGGAGCCGAAGACGCGCGCGAACGAGCGCGGCGCGCCGTGCAGCGCCTGGTCCACGTCGCCCGCGCAAGCACTATCGATCTGCGCGGCCGCCGGGGTGTCGATCGCATCGGGAGCGCCGCCGGGCGCGAGCGCGAGCAGCACGGGGGCCAGGAACGACGCAAACGCAAGCCGCAGCATCGCGCCCCCGGTTAACTCCCGACGAGCTCGCGCAANNCTGCGCAATTCGACCAGCTCGTCGCGCAGCGCCGCGGCCTTCTCGAACTCGAGGTTGGCGGCGGCTTCCTTCATCTTTTTCTCGATGTCGTTGGCCATCGCCATGGCCACCTCGCGCGGCAGCTTCTCGCCCTTGAGCTTACTGACCGCGGTCTCGTCGTCGTTATTGGCCACGAGGTCGAGGATGTCGCGGACTTCCTTACGGATCGACTTCGGCTCGATGCCGTGCTCCAGGTTGTACGCCACCTGCCGTTCGCGCCTGCGCCGCGTCTCGCCGATGGCCTTGGCCATCGAGGCCGTCACCACGTCGGCGTACATGAGCACCTTGCCCTCGACGTTGCGGGCGGCGCGTCCGATCGTTTGGATCAGCGAGGTGCCGCTACGCAGATAGCCTTCCTTATCGGCGTCGAGGATGCCGACCAGCGACACCTCGGGCAAGTCGAGGCCTTCACGCAACAGATTGATGCCGACCAGCACGTCGAAGACGCCGCGCCGGAGGTCGCGCAAAATCGCAATACGCTCGAGCGTCTCGACCTCGCTGTGCAGGTAGCGCACCTTGAAGCCGTTCTCCAGCAAGAAGTCGGTGAGATCCTCGGCCATCTTCTTGGTGAGGGTGGTGACCAAGACGCGCTCCTCGCGCTCGACCCGCAGGCGAATCTCTTCCATCAGGTCGTCGACCTGATTCTTGGTCGGCCGCACCTCGATCTCGGGATCCACGAGGCCCGTCGGCCGGATGATCATTTCGACGACCTGCGTCGACTTGCTCATCTCGAACGTCGCGGGCGTCGCGCTGACGTAGATCACCTGGTTGAGGTGCTTATCGAACTCGTCGTAGGTGAGCGGGCGGTTGTCGAGCGCGCTCGGCAGGCGGAAGCCGTGCTCGACGAGACTTTCTTTGCGCGCCTTGTCGCCGGCATACATGCCGTGGACCTGCGGAATCGAGACGTGCGACTCGTCGACGAAGAGCAGCCAATCCTTGGAAAAGAAGTCGAGCAGACACGACGGCGTCGCGCCGGGCTCGCGGCCGGCGAGGTGGCGCGAGTAGTTCTCGANNCCGTTGCAGTAGCCGACCTCGCGCAGCATGTCGAGATCGTAGCGGGTGCGCATCTCCAGGCGCTGCGCTTCGAGCAGCTTGCCGTTGTCGCGGAAGAATTTCAAGCGTTGCTCGAGTTCCTCTTCGATCGAGACGACCGCGCGGCGCAGCTTCTCGTCGGGCGTGATGAAGTGCTTGGCCGGGAAGATCGTCATCTCGTCCTTGGACTCGACGTACTCGCCGGTGAGCAGGTTGACCACGTTGATCGCTTCGATCTCGTCGCCGAAGAACTCGATGCGGTGGACCAGCTCTTCGTCGACCGCCACGAACTCCAGCGTGTCGCCGCGCACGCGGAACGTGCCCCGCACCAGGTTGAGGTCGTTGCGCCGGTACTGCATGTCGACCAGACGGCGCAGCAGCACGTCGCGGTCGAACTCGTCGCCGACGGCGACGCGCAGCGACATCTCCATGTAGTCGGAGGGCGAACCCAAGCCGTAGATGCACGAGACCGAGGCCACGATCAGGGTGTCGGGCCGGGTGAGCAGCGATTGCGTGGCGGAATGGCGCAGGCGCTCGATCTCGTCGTTGATCGAGCTGTCCTTCTCGATATAGGTATCGGTGTGCGCGATGTACGCTTCGGGCTGGTAATAGTCGAAGTACGAGACGAAGAACTCGACCGCGTTGTTGGGGAAGAAGTCGCGGAATTCGGCGCAGAGTTGGGCGGCGAGCGTCTTGTTGTGGCAGAGAACGAGCGTGGGCTTCTGCACCAGTTCCACGACCCGGGCCATGGCCATCGTCTTGCCGCTGCCCGTGACGCCCAGCAGCGTCTGCGCCCGGTCGCCGCGGAGCACGCCCTCGGCCAGCGCCTGCGTGGCGACCGGCTGATCGCCCGCGAGCTGGTAGGGACTGACGAGTTCGAACCGCTCCGGCATGGTGTGAACGTACGACACCGGCCGGCCCGCTCCGGTTTCACTTTGCAGCGACCCGGAGCCGGCCTAGTGGATCGCTGCGTACAGGATGTCGATCAAGCCGCTCTGCTGGGTGATCTGCTCGAGCCGCTTCGTCGACGCCTCGGCGTAGACCGAGATCGTGTTGTCGACGGTGTCCGTGACGTAGACGTTTCGCTTCGCATCGACGGCGATCTGCGGATCCTGACTCTTGACGCCGAGGATCGAAAGGGAATCGTTGGGACAGCCGTCGCCGGGAGCGTAGTCGAGCACGACCGAATCGTCCTGCGCGCCGACGCCCGCATAGACGCGTAACTTCGAATCGACCGCGATGGAGAGGCCGTCGGCTCCCTCGTCGGCCCCGGTGACGACGCCGGAATACAGATGCGCGACGAACGTGCCCGCCGAGAATTCCTCGCCCACCTCGTTGCGGGCGACGCTTCCGCTGGGATCGATCACGCAGTGCGTTTCGTCGCGGAAATTCACGTCCGAGGGGTTCGGGCCGTGGATGCTCCAGACGTCGTCTTTGTCGTCGACGACGAGCTGGTTCACATAGCCCGCATCGCCGGTGGGGTAAGCGATCACCGGCGTCTTGCTGCCCTTTGCGAAATAGGTCACGCCGCCGCCCGTATCGCCGATGTACAGGCCGCCCTTCTTATCGACGATGGCTGCGGTCGGGTACGGTCCGTTCTGGCCGAGGTTACCACCCGCATACGTCGCGACCGGCTTCTTCGAGCCGCCGCCGGCAACGGGCTTCGAGGTGTACTCGAGCACGTTGCCGCTGCAATATTGCACGACGTAGACGTTTCCCGTCGGTCCCGTAGCGAGCGAGGAAGCGTAGCACGGGATTCCCGAGAACTCCTCGACCCCCGGCTTCGCGCCCTTGCCGGCCGGAATGCCGTAGAGGGCAAACCCGCTCGTCGTCGCCTCGTCGAGAAAATACGGCTGACCGGCCTTGCCGAATGCGACGGGGCTGCCCACGCCGTCGGCGACGGTCGTCTCTTGCAATTGCAGATCCGGCAGGCTGTAACGCGCGTACTCGCCCGATATCTCGCCCGGCACTCCGGCATTGTAGACGTAGAGCGACTGCGCGGCCTTCGCCTCAAAGCCGGGCATCGGCATACCGAACCTCGGCACCGCGGATGCGGGAGCCCGGCTCGAGAGAACGATAAGCAAGGCCACGGCGGCCGGTACGATTCGGTTCACGAGAACCTCCTCACGAATAACGCTCTGCGATCCAGTTTCCGCGGTTTGCCGCTCTTTGTCAACCAATCATCGGGGACTCATCGGCGACGAAGCGAACGCAAGACGGCTCCGTCGCGCCCCGGCCGCCGGACGAGCGGTCACCACGGTCCGTCCGTCACCCTCCGACATAAGTAGACTATCGGCTCTCGGGCCGATTACGGGTTCGGCAGCCCGGTCCGGCGAGCGATTTACCGCCCGAAGCCGGGAAGGTGGTGCGCATACAGGGAACCCTGTATTTATTGCCCCCCCGTCGTCGCGAGACTCCGGTCTCCCCGCTCGGTAGGAGAGAAGACGTGAGCCACAAGCCTCTGCTGTTCAGCGGCAACTCGAACCCGGATTTAGCCCGCGAGATTGCTGCGAAGATGGACTCGCGCCTCGGCAGCGCGCTGGTCGACAAATTCAAGAACGAAGAATGCCGCATCGAGATCCGCGAAAACGTGCGCGGCGCGGAAGTCTTCATCTTCCAATCGATCTGCCGCGCCCGTAACGGCCAGACCGTCAACGACTCGTTGATGGAGCTGCTGCTGATGATCGACGCGCTCAACCGCGCATCGGCCTATCGCATCTCGGCGGTCGTGCCCTATTACGGGTACGCCAAACAGGATAAGAAGACCAAAGGCCGCGAGCCGATCTCGGCCAAGCTGGTGGCCAATTTGCTCCAGACGGCCGGAGCCAAGCGCCTGGTCACGCTCGACCTGCATGCGGCCCAAATCCAGGGCTTCTTCGACATCCCGGTCGACAACCTCGAAGCGACGCCGGCCCTCTGCACCTACCTCAAATCGGCCGGGCTCGAGGGCGAGAAGATCGTCGTCGTCTCGCCCGATGCGGGCGGCGTGGCGCGCGCCGAAAAATTCGCCAAGCGCCTGCGCTCCGACATCGCGATCGTCTTCAAGCGCCGGCCCGAACCCGACGTTTCGGAAGTCACCGAGATCGTGGGCGACGTTTCGGGCCGCATCGCGGTCGTGGTCGACGACATGATCTCGACCGGCGGCACGCTGGCCAAAGCGGCCGAAGCGTTGATCAAGCGCGGCGCTACCAAGGTGGTCACCTGCGCGACGCACGGCATCTTCGCCGGCGACGCGGTGCGCGTGCTCAACGAGTCGGCCATCGATCGCGTGATCGTGACCAACTCGCTGCCGAATACCGAACTCGAACTCGGCCCGAAATTCCGGGTGCTTTCGGTCGCACAGATTCTCGCCGATGCGATCAAGCGCATCACCGCCAATCGTTCCGTCTCGGAGCTCTTCGCCCGCGACGAGGAGGCCGCCGCCGCGCAAACTGCTGCACTGCAGCAACCGACGCTGGAGCTTCCGGAACTCACCCCAGCACGCTAGAAAGTACCGTACACCTCATGTCCAGTTCAACCGACACGCTCAACGCCGTCACCCGCGACGGCATCGGCACCACCGCCTCCAAACATCTGCGCGAAGAAGGCCACACGCCGGCAATTCTCTTCGGACACGGCGCTGCGCCGCTGCCGATCGCACTCGACGCCAAAGCCTTCCTCGATCTGATGAAGCACGGCGGCGGCAAGAACCATCTCCTCAACTTGACGATCGACGGCAAGTCCGGCGAAACGGCGCTCGTGCGCGAAGTGCAACGCGATCCGGTGACGCGGCGCATCGTGCACGTCGACCTGCAGCGCGTCGGCGCGAGCGAGCAAGTCTCGGCCTCGCTGCCGATCGTTACCGTCGGCGTCCCCGCCCCGGTGCAGTCGAAGAGCGCCGTGCTCGACGTGGTGCTGCACGCGCTGCAAGTCCGCGGCCCGGCGAACAAGATTCCCGAGAGCATCGAGATCGACGTCTCGCATCTCGAAATCCACGGCCACGTTACCGCCGGCGAGGTCAAGCTGCCCGACGGGCTCGTGCTCGACGTCGACCCGCTGACCACGCTGATCTCGGTCGAACCGCTGCGCGCCGCCGAACCCGAGACGGCAGTGGGTAGCGCCGAAGCCGTGGCGGCTGAAGCCGCGGGCGCGGAGAGCGCGTCGTAGCGAGCGGCACTCGCATCGTTGCCGGCCTCGGCAACCCAGGGTCCAAGTACGAGCGAACCCGGCACAATGTCGGGTTTCGCATTGTCGACGAGGTCGCGCGACGGCTCGGCGCCGGTCCGTGGAAAACCAAGGACGAAGCGGCCCAGGCGCACGTCGCCTCGCGCTCCGTGGTGCTGGTCAAGCCGCTGTCGTTCATGAACGACAGCGGTCGTCCGCTCGGCAAAATAGCGCGCTGGTGGAAGACGCAGCCGGCCGACGTGCTCGTGGTGGTCGACGATCTCGACCTGCCCTTCGGACGGCTGCGCATGCGCGAGAACGGCAGTTCGGGCGGACACAACGGGCTCAAGTCGATCATCGAACACTTCGGTACGGCCTATCCCCGCTTGCGGGTGGGCATCGGCCGCAGCGGCAGTGAGGCGATCGACCACGTGCTCTCGACGTTTACGCCCGACGAAGAGCGACGGCTCGGGCCGGTCATCGACGTTGCGGCGGAAGGCGTCGTGCGCTGGCTCGAACGAGGTCCGGTCGACGCGATGAACCTGGTCAACGCCTGGCGGCCCGAGGCAAGCAGGAACGAGGCCGGGGGCGACGACAACACAGCCCGATGATTGATGGGCGCAGGTTCGCCGGCCGCACCGTCGTCGTTCGCATCGACGAATCACCTTTGCTCGAGCGGACGACGCTCGAGGACGACATCGATTTTCTGCTGCGTCGCGAGGTGCGCCCGATCGTGGTGGCGCCCACCGGCGACATCGCTCGCGGATACGTGCGGGCGCTCAATCGGCGCGGCAACGTCGCCGTCGGGCTCTCGGGCGCCGACGCCGCGCTGCTGCCTGCGGGCGGCGCCGAACGCGTCGGGCGCGTGCAGACCGGAATTCTCGCGACGCTGGCCGCGGCCGGATACGTGCCGGTGATCGAGCCGACCGCGCTCGGCATCGGCGGCAACGACGTCGAGGTCGCAGCCGACGAAGTGGCCGTGGCGATCGCCGCCGCAACCGACGCGGCGCGCGCGATCTTCTTCCACGCCTCGGGCGGCGTCGTCGATCCGGCCACGCTGGCGCTGGTTTCGGAATTGACCCCGGCCGAAGCGCTCGCCCTGGCCGAAGCCGGCGACATGGATGCCGACCTCGCGGCCGCTATTCGGGCCGCCGCCCACGCCGTGCGCGCCGGCGTCGCCGCCGCGCAAATCTTCGACGGACGCGTCGCGCACGCGACGATCGTCGAGTTCATCACCGCACAACATCTCGGAACGCAAATAACCGGCGCAATCTATCTCGGCGAAAGCGCTTGAGCCGCGCCCGCGCGGCGGCGCTCGGTTGCGCGCTGCTGGCGAGTGCGGTGCTGCTCCCGGGCGTTTCGCGTTCCGACCCCGCTCCGGCCGCGCCCGCGGCCGTCGCCACGCCGCGCGGGGTCGTCGGTGCGGCGCAGCTCGACGTGAACTTCACCAATCCGGCGGGCAGGCCGATGGCCTTCACCGGTAACATGGCCTTCGAGCAGGGCGCGGATCGATCGCGCATCGACATCACCGCCTTGTCGCTCGCGAGCGGCAACGCGACGGCGGTGCAGATCTTGCCCGGCCCGCTGACGCTCGTGCTCAACCGGACGACGCAACGCTACGTCATCTGGTCGTCAGCGCGGCGCACCTATTTCGTGGGCGACGTGCCCAAGCCGCCGTCGCCGCTGGGCGCCCCGAGCGCGCCGCCCAGGCCGACGCCTGCGCCCGCGCGCAGCGCGCCGCCCAAGGCCGACACGTCGCCGTTCGCCGGGCTCAAGAATCTCAAGGCTTTTTCGATCGGCGCGGACTTGAGCGGGCACGGTACCACCATCGGTCATCCCTCGACCGGCTTCACCTACCATCTGCACACCGAAACCAACGACGGCAAGGTGAACGATCTCAACGGCGAGTTGCAGACCGCCGACGATCTCGGCGGCTTGCCGTTGCTCTTCACGCTGAAGGTCGCCGCACAGAGCGGACTCACCGGCACGCTGCGCGCCGAAGTCACCTCGATCGACAGGCGCGATCCCCCGGCCTCCGCATTTCTCTTGCCCGCGGGCTACAAGCTGGTCAAGAACCCGCTGGAAGTGATCCTGGGAAATGCATCTCCCATGCACATGCCGATGCAGATGCCTGCGCCTGCGCCTGCACCCAAGGCCAGCCCGCCCGCGTAGCGGCGGCTTTCAGCGACAGGGGTTGAGCCGCCCGGTGGCCGAGGCGATGCGCGTGCCCAGCGAAGGTTCGGCCGAGAAGTAGATCTCGACCGCACGCGGCGTGCAGAAGGGCACGAAACGCGTGTCGGCGGCGCGCACGAACGCGCGCACGGCGGAGGCGCGATCGCCGGTCAATTCGAGTGCGAACACATCGGCTTTACGCTCGATGTGCCGCGAATAGCCGTTGTACAGCGGATAGGCCACGAGCCCCGCGAGGCCCGAGAGCGCGCCCACCAGCGCCAGTCGCGAAAGCGCGTCGTCGTCGCCGCGAAAGCGCACCCGGTCGGTCAGCAGCACGCCCGCTGCAATCGAGAGCACGAAGAGAAACGCGAAGACGAACGAGGTGCGCGCCGCGTCGCCGTGCCGGTATAAATCCAATTGTTGCGCGGCCGCGAACTCGATCTCGCCCGGCGTCAATTCGCGAAAGAGCGTATCGCCCAGCACGATGCGCGCGGTGCCGGCATACCCCAGGACGCGGGCGCTGGGCAGATCCGTTTGACGCGAAACGTTGGCCACGTAGAACGGCGCGCGCGGCACCTTGGCTTTCTCCGCGAGCGCGTGCAGCCGCGGCGCTAACGGATCGGTCGCAGCCAAGGGCACGTAGCTGTTGAAGAGCGGCGCGATGGTGACGGGCTCGAGCCAGCCGACCACGATGCTCGCCGCGAAGAGCCCCACGATCGAGTAGATCCACCACTGCCGCGTGCGTTCCACGAGCGTCAGGGCGAGCGCAACCACGAGGCCCACGGCGACCGCATCGAGCGTGAGCCGCAGCAGACCGTCGAGCGCCCACTGCGCGATGGGTTGGCTCGATTGATCGAAGACCAGGGCCACGCGATAGCGCGCGAGCGAGGCCGGAATCGAGGCGACGCCGGCAATGGCGCCGAGCGCCGTGCCGAAGCAGAAACGCAAGAGCACCGGATTGCGCACCGAGCGCCGCAGCGCGTCGCGAATGCGCGCGGCCGTTCCACTGCGCCACACCCAGAAGAGCACGTAGATCTGCGAGAACGCCCAGAAGAGAAAGAGAACGCGGCGGTAGACGACGAGCGTGCCCGCGATCTGTTGCCGGCGCGGATCGATGAGCGTCCGCGGATCGTCGTGCAGCAGGGCCGAACTCGGCAGCGCGGTGACGCGGCGATCGACGTAGGCCTGCGCGGGCGATGCTCCCGAAGCCGACGCCGCGGCGGGAACCCACGCTGCGAGCCCGAGGCAGAACGCGATCGCGACCAGCAGGGGCCGCGTTAGCTTGCCTTTGCCGGTTCGGCGCGACGGGCGGCCACGGGGTTGCGCACGAGCACGTAGCGCGGGCACTCGGGCCCGTTGGGCTCGTTGCAATAGCCGCGCACGCAGGTGGCGCCCGCGCGTACGAAGAGCGTCGGCGCGGCGCGCTTGGCCAAGCGGAGCATCGCAAAGGCCAGTTCGCGGATCTCCCACTGCGCGTTGTTGCACGTGCGCAGCGTGAAGAAGTCGAGCAACGCGCGCGCGTTGGCGGTGATCACGATCTGCGTCTCGGCCGCATTGGGCAAGGCGAAGCGCGCATCTTCGGGCGGCGTACCCGCTTCGAGCGCGTCTTGGTAGAAGTCGGAGATCTGCTCCATCAGCGCGTCGTACTTGGCCTTCACCTCCGGACGCGCCGCAATCGAGGGCGGGGTGATGTACGGGAACTGGCCCTTGACCTTGATGTAGCGCTGACTTTTCTGCTCGTACGACATGTGCCGGTGGCGCACGAGTTGATGCGTCAGCGCGCGCGAAACGCCCGAGACGCCGAAGGTGAACATCGTATGCTCGAAGGTGGAGAGGTGCCCGGCATCGCGCACGCGGCCGACCATTTTCTCGACCTCGGCGTCGGTCCAGTTTTCGTCGATCGTCTCGATGTCGCGCGGGCTGTAGCAGTTCCGCGCGGCGGTGGCGACGGCGCGCTCGGGGTCGGGAGAATGCGAGAGCAGCACAACCTTCAAGGCCATGCCGAGTGATTCGCCGGAGGCGAACCGGCCCCCGCGCGGGCGAGGCCGCCCGAGCGTCGAAACGACGCCTCATGGCCGGTGAGATATGGCGGCTTTCGGCGGCCGAGATCGCGGCGCTGATCGCGCGCGGCGAACTATCCGCAGTGGAGGCCGTGGAGGCCCACATTCGGCGCATCCGAGAGGTCAACGCACCGCTCAATGCGCTGGTCTGCGAACGTTTCGACGCGGCGCGCGCCGAAGCACGCGCCGCCGACGGCGAGCGCGGTTCGAGCAAACCGCGCGGCGCGCTGCACGGCGTACCGATCACGGTCAAGGAATCGCTCGACGTCGCCGGGTTGCCGACGACCCTGGGCCTGCGTTCGCGGCGCGAGCACGTCGCCGTTCGCGACGGACCGTACGTCGCGCGTTTGCGCGAAGCGGGCGCGATCGTGCTGGGCAAGACCAACGTGTCTCAATTGATGGTCTTCATCGAATCCGACAACCCGCTGTATGGGCGCAGCAATAATCCATGGGACCTGCAACGCACGCCGGGCGGCAGCAGCGGCGGCCAAGCCGCGCTCGTCGCCGCGGGCGGCTCGCCCTTCGGCCTGGGCACCGACATCGGCGGCAGCATCCGCGTGCCTGCGGCGTTCTGCGGCATCGCCGGGCTCAAACCCACGGCAGGCCGGTACCCCGACCGCACCACGCCGGAACTCTTCCCCGGCGAAACCGCGATCGAGAGTCAGGCGGGCATACTCGCGCGCGACGTGGCCGACATCGCGCTCGCGCTCGAAGTGCTGGGCCGCGGCGGCGACGACGACGCGCCCGCACCGCCGCTACGCGCGGCCTATTCCGTCGACGTCGCGGGCCTGCGCGTGGGCGCATACGTCGAAGCCGGTTCGTTCGGCGTCGCCCCCGCCGTCGCGCGCGCGGTCGAAGAAGCCGCGGGCGCGCTCGCGCGTTCGGGCGCGCAGGTCGTGCCCTTCGTGCCGCCCGATCCCGATCTCTCGCTCGCGCTCTTCTATCGCATCCTCGCCGCAGACGGCGCGCGCGCGGCCATCGCGTTTCTCGGCGACGACCGGCGCGATCCGCGCGTCGACGACCTGCTCTCGATCGCCTCGAAGTCGCGTCCCACCGTCGAATTGATCGTCCGCGCGCTGCGCGCGCTCGGGCAGAAGGGCACGGCGGATCTGGCCGACATGCACGGCTTCCACAGCGCGGCCGACTATTGGCAAGCGGTGTCGGGCCAGCAGGCCTACCGGCAGCAATTCCGCGCCGCGCTCGACGATGCCGAGGGCGGACCGCTGGACGCGCTGATCGCGCCGGCCTGCGCGTTACCCGCGCTGCGTCACGGAGCGAGCCGCGCGATCGGCACGGCCGGCCCGTACGCCACGCTCTACAATCTGCTCGGCTATCCGGCGGGCGTCGTGCCCTTCACGCGCGTCGATAAGGACGAAGCCGTCGGCCGCTCGCGGTCGCGCGACCGGCTCGAGAACGCGGCCTTCAAGAGCGAGATCGGCAGCGAAGGTTTGCCCATCGGCGTGCAAGTCATCGCACGGCCCTGGCGCGAGGACGTTGCGCTCGCGGTGATGGACGCGCTCGAGAGCGCCGCACGCCTGCGCCGCGACTACCCGAAGACGCCGGTGTAATTTAGCGCAAATCGAGCGTTGCGGTTACCGCGCAACACTCGGCGGCGCGGGCGATCGAGAGCGTGAAGCCCAGTTCGCAGAGCAGCGCGAGACCTCGTCCGCTTTCGCCCAGCCCGATCGAACGCAGATCGACGCTCGGCGGTTCGAAGATGTCGCCGGAATTAACCACGCCCAACGCCGCGCGCTCGCCGAGAATCTCGAGCGACACCTCGACGAAACCACCACGGCCGTACTTCACCGCGTTCGACGCGAGTTCGCCCGCGGCGAGTTCGAGCCTGGAACGATCGTCGTCATCGATCGCCGCCTCGCGCAACAACGTGCGCACGGCCTTGCGCACGATGGCGACCTCATCGACCCGAGCCGGCACGCGCCACGTTCCGCGCACCGGCAGCGGCGCGATCTGCGCGACGAGCACGGCCACGTCGTCGGCTGCGGCGCGACCGTCCAACACGTGGTCGACGAGCTCGCGCGCCGGATTCTTCGCAGCCACGACGTAGGGCGTCCCGAGGGCCGCATGCAGACGACGATAACCCTCGTCGAGATCGCGCGTCGCCTCGGTCAACCCGTCGGTGAAGAACACGAACGCCGAGCCCGGCGACGCAGCGAGCGTGACGGATTCCCCTCCGTCGGTCGGGCGCAATCCGAGCATGATGCCGCGCGCGCCGCGATCTTCGATCGTGCCGTCGGCCGTGACGATGGTCGGACCGGCGTGGCCGGCGGTGGCGAAGGTCAGTTGGCGGCTGCGCGGATCGTAGACGGCGGCGAGCGCGGTCGCATAGGTGTCGGGCGCGACGTCGCGCACCGCGCTGTCGGCCGCGGTGAGCATCGCGAGCGGATCGGGCAAGAGTGCAGCCGCGGAGCGCATCGCTTGGCGGACTTTGGCCATCGTTACCGCCGCATCGAGCCCCTTGCCCAGCACGTCGCCGATCGTGATCACCAGCCGTCCGTCCTCGAGCGCGAACGCGTCGTACCAGTCGCCGCCGATCGTGGCCTCCGTATTACCCGGGCGGTAATCGGCCGAGAGCACGACGCCCGGCGTTTGCGGAAGGTTGCCCGGCAACGACGCTTCCTGAAAGCGCATGGCGATCGCGTGTTCGCGTTCGTATGCGCGCGCGTGCTGCACGGCAATGCCCGCGCGCCGGCCCAGCTCCTCGGCGAAGGGCAGATCGTCGGGCGTGTACGACGGACGGTCGAGATCGTCGAGATCGAGCGAACAGCTCAGGGCGCCGAGGATCGTACCGTCGGGCGCACGCACCGGAACGGTCACGAACGAGCGCACGCGCAACGTATCGAACGCAGACTGCAACGACGGCGTAAAAGAATCCGCCCAGCCGGAGGCCGCATCGGTGACGCACGTCGACGCGCCCAGCAGAATCGCGCGCGACACCGGGTGCGAATCGGAAAACCGGCCCTGGTCGGCGTAGCGCAGCAGAAAGCGACGCAGCTCGGGATCGGAATGCGCGACCGCAACGCGACGGAACGCGCCGTCGCCGTCCACCACGTCGATCGAGCAGAACGTCGCGTAGGTTCGAGCGACGGCTTCGGCGATGTTGCGCAGCGTCTGCTCGTAGTCGAGCGAATTGTACATCACGGCGCCCGCCTCGGCGAGCGCGCGCATGCCGATGTCGATCCGCTGACGGTCGCGGCGATCGCGGCTGATCGTCGCCATCCCGAGCTTCTCGCCGTTGGCGCCCGTAAGGGCGAAGGCGCTATGCAGGATCGGCACCGCGGCGCCCGTGCGCACGTTCTGCATCTGAAACTCGCTGACGTAGCGGCCTTCGCGTTCGATCGCGGGCACGATCACCGACTCGACGAAGGCGCGATCCTCGGGCCGGAAGCATTCGATGATGTGCGTGAGACGCGAAGCGTCGATGCCGAGCAGTTCGCGTGCGGCCGGATTGGCGTAGGTCAACCGGCCTTCGCCGTCGGTCATCGCGATGATGTCGCCGCTATTCTCCACGAGCGCGACGAATTTCTCGCGCGCCTCGTCGGCGCGGCGCTGGTCGTCGATATCGACGTTCACGCCCACCCAACGCACGATCGCGCCCGATTCGTCGCGTTGCGGCAAGGCGCGGACGAGGTGCCAGCGATGCTCGCCTCCGGCCATGCGCACGCGGAACTGTATATCGTATGGCTCCCCGCTCTCCACGGATGCGCGCCAGCGCGCGCGTGCCCGCTCGCGATCGTCGGGATGGAGCCCGTCGAGCCAGCCGTCGCCCAACCGTGTTTCCACAGGCCGAAGCGCGACCCGCAGATTGCCACCGGTGACGTGATCGAGTTTTCCGTCGGGCGTTGCGGTCCAGGTCGTGCCGGGAAGCGACTCGCCGAGCAGGCGGTAACGCTCTTCAGAGCGCGCCAACGAATCGGCTCGCTCGTCCGCGGCGCGCAAGGCTTCGCGCATGGCCTGCTCGGCGAGGCGCCACTCGTGCACTTCGCGGATGAGGCCGCACCATGCGCGGATCTCACCGGCTTCGTCGCGGATCGGATCCGCGCGGGTGGAGACCCAACGGTAGGAACCGTCGCCAAAGCGCAGCCGCACTTCCTGACTAAAGATGCTGCCCGCGGCGCGCGAACGCTCGTAGGCCGCAAGCGCGACGTCGAGGTCGTCCGGATGCACGAGGGCGAGATAACCTCGCCCCATCAGGTCGCGCGCATCGTTTCCGGTATACCGTTGCCAGCCGGTCGAGACGAACGTGATGTTGCCGTCGGTGTCGCTGAGATATGCGACGACCGGCAGCAAATCGAGAGCGCTCGAAAGCGCCTCCAGCCGGTCCGGTATAGATGATTCCGTAGATCCCAGGCGCGACACAGGACATCAGGCCTTAGGTACGCTCGCCGGCTTCACCTACTCGCAAATAGAGAAGCCGCCCGACGGTCGCAGCGTGCGCCGGGCGGCCTCAATGGATGTGTCGACTCGGGTCTCGGAGCCGAGAAGCCCTACGAGCTCCTAGGCGCCGGCCGGAGCGGGCGCGGGCTCCTCAGCGAGGACGCGCTCGATGGCACCGACGATGCGGTCGTAGCCCTTATCGCCGGCTTGGAAGTGACGCAGTTGGTGGTTACGGTCGAACACGTAATACGCCGGGACGAATTGATTTTCGAATCGGTCCACGAGCGTGTGCTCGTTATCGACCGCGCAGGGTTGGGTCAAACCCATCGGACCCAGCGCGTCGGCGGTGACCTTGGCGAGATCGAGTTCTTCGGGCCCGCGCGGTTGGTGTATTGCCACGAACTTTACGCCGAGCGGTTCGAAGCGTTCGCGCCACGCCGCGACTTGCTCGGCAACGTCGTGGCAGATGTAGCAACTGATCGACCAAAAGTGCACGACCAACGGCGCATCAGCGAGTTCGGCTTGCATCGGCTCGGCGTTGATCCAGGTCGCGACGCCCGACAGCGCGGGCAGCGGGCTACGCATGCGCAAGGCCATCGGACTACGCGACCGAGAGGAGTTGCTTCCCCGGCTTCCATTCCGCGGGGCACAGCCCGCCGGTTTGCAGCGCCTGCAGCACGCGCAACGTTTCGTCGACGCTGCGGCCGACGTTATCGGCGGTGACCGTCGAATAGCGCAAGACGCCTTCGGGATCGATGATGAAGAGGCCACGCTGCGCCTTGCCGTCGTCTTCGTCGAGCACGTTGTACGCGAGGGCCGTCTCTTTCTTGTAATCGGCAACCAACGGGTACTTCAGGCCGGCGATGCCGTTCTGCGCGACGGGTGTGCTGATCCAGGCCCAGTGGCTGAAGACCGAGTCGGTCGAGCAACCGAGCACGTCGGCGCCGAGCGCGGTGAAGTCTTCGTAGCGATCCGAGAGCGCGAGGATCTCGGTCGGGCAAACGAACGTGAAGTCGAGCGGGTAAAAAAAGAACACGAGCCACTTGCCGCGATAGTCGGCGAGGCTGATCTCGAAGCCGAGGTCCTTCGGGCCGGTGGCGTTTTTGGTGCTCTTGAGCTTGAATTCGGGGGCAGGTTTACCAACCTGAGCGATCATCCAGGGTCCTTTCGCGTGGGTGAGTCGTGAAAGTGAGTGTGATATTCATTTTCACACATATATGCTAACATCCACAGGATGGACCGTCAACCGCTTAACGACCGACGCTTGCCCAAAAACTACGCGCTCGTGTTGGACATAGTGCGAACCGGCGGACGCGGCACGCATCGTACCGCGAGCGACATTTATAGCATCGCGCGCGAGCGGCAGCGCAACGTCGGCGTTGCCACGGTCCATCGCGGTTTGAGCCGATTATTCGAGGCCAAATAGTAGACGTCGCCTACGCGCTTTCGGCACACCGAGAGCCTGACTTTTCGCGGCGGATGCCGCGCCTGCGCGACGGCCTCTGAGGCCTTAACGTCCGTTACCGGGTCCGGATGGACTCTCTGTCGTCCGTCGCCGATTCGGCATCGGCAACCGCGGTGGCGAGATGCTCGTGCACTTCGCGCGTCTCCTCGATCGTCTTGTGCTCGACTCCCACAACGCGATTGTCGGCGCCCTCGATGGCCAGGATCAAGGCATCGAGCTTGGCGTTGATCGCGGTCGTGTCGCGGCTCTGAGCGTTGTTGAGCACGAAGACCATCAGGAAGGTGACGATCGTGCCGCCACTGTTGACGAGCATCAGCCAGTCGGCGCTGTAGCGAAAGTGCGGCCCGCTCGCGGCCCAGAACACGATGCTCGCGAAGGCCAGGATCAGCGCCGCCGGGCTCGACACGAACTTGTAAATTCTTCGTGAGAAGATGTTGATCGAATCGTGCATGGCGGGGTCGTACCCATTGCCGGCCGATGCCATCGCAAGGGGCTCCCGGCAGGTGCCTGAAATGGCCATCGCATGCAGCGTACTCTCGCAGTCTTAACCGCACTGGCCCTTTCGTTCGGCCTCGGCTCCGCCGTCCGCGCGCAGAGTGCGAGCGGCGCCGATGCAACCGACCCGTTTCTCTGGTTAGAGGACGTCAACGGCGCACGCGCCACCGATTGGGTCAAGGCCGAGAACGCCAAGACGCTCGACGTGCTGCAAAAGGATCCGCACTTCGAGAGCTTTTACGAAGACGCGCTCGCGATCGGACAGGCGCGTGACCGCATCCCGGGGCCGCAGTTCGTCGACGGCAACGTCTATAATTTCTGGCAAGACGCCGACCACGTGCGCGGGATCTGGCGCACCACGACGCTGGCCGATTATCTCGATGCACGGCCCGCGTGGAAGACCGTGCTCGACCTCGACGCGTTGGCCTCGAGCGAAGGCAAGAACTGGGTCTGGCACGGTGCCGACTGCACCTCGCCGAGCGGCCGTCGTTGCCTGATCAGCCTCTCCGAGGGTGGCGAAGATGCCGATACGGTCCGCGAGTTCGACCTGTCGAGCGGCGCGTTCGTCGATGGCGGCTTCTCGCTGCCGCGCGGCAAGCAGAATGCCGTCTGGGCCGACGACGACACGCTGCTGGTATCACGCGAGTGGACGCCGGGCGAATTGACCGCGTCGGGTTATCCGTACGTCGTCAAGGAACTCAAGCGCGGACAGGCGCTCGATGCCGCGCGCGAGATCGCGCGCGGCGACAAGAGCGACGTCGGCGTCAACCCGCAGGCGCTGCGCGACGGTGCGGACCATCGCGTGCTGCTCGTCGTTCGCGACGTGTCGTTCTTCGATTCGGAGAAGAGCATCGTGACGCCGGGCGGGCTCGTGAAGCTCGCCGTACCCGGTAAATCCTCGATCGACGGGTTCGTCTCCGGGCGACTGCTGCTGCGGCTCGATGAGGATTGGACGCTCGTCGGCAACACCTATCGTGCGGGCGAGTTGGTCGCGCTCGATCTTGCCGCAACGGTAAAACAACCGACGCGGCTCTACCCGACGCCCGTATACGTGCCCGGGGCGCAAGATACGCTCGATCAGGTCGGTACGACGCGCGACCGGGTCGTCGTCGTTTCGTACCACAACGTGCAAGGTCGCGTCTCGACGTACAAGCTCGAGCGCCGCGGCGACTGGTCGGAGAGGAAACTCGACGTGCCGGCCAACTCGGCGATCCGGCTCGGCTCGACCCAGCGCTCGGGCGCCAATGCGTTTCTCACCGTCACCGGTTTCTTGACGCCTTCGACGCTGCTGCTGGCCAACGTGGATTCCGGCACGCTGACCGTCGCGAAAAAGACCTCGCCGAAATTCGATGCCTCGAACGATCTGGTCGAGCAACGCTTCGCGACGTCGAAGGACGGGACGAAAGTGCCGTACTTCGTCGTGCGCCCGAAGAACCTGAAGTTCGACGGCAGCGCTCCGACGATCATGACCGCGTACGGAGGCTTCGGCGTCTCGATCACGCCGAACTATCTCGGCTCGACGGGCAAGATCTGGCTCGAACGCGGCGGAGTATACGTGGTCGCGAACATTCGCGGCGGCGGCGAGTTCGGGCCGGCCTGGCACGAAGCGGGCCTGAAGACGCACCGCCAAGTGATCTACGACGACTTCGCGGCAGTGGCCAAGGACCTGATTGCGAAAGGCATCACGAGCCCGAAGCATCTCGGCATTCGCGGCGGGTCGAACGGCGGACTCTTGATGGGCGTTGAGTTCACGCAGCATCCCGAATTGTGGAATGCGGTCGCGATCGAGATCCCATTGCTCGACATGCTGCGCTACGAGAAGATCGAAGCCGGCGCGTCGTGGGTGGGTGAGTACGGCAGCGTCTCGATCCCGCAAGAACGCGCGTTTCTCGCATCGATCTCGCCCTACAATAACCTCAAAGCCGGCGTGAAGTACCCCAAACCGTTCATTTGGACGACCACCAAGGACGACCGCGTCGGGCCCGAGCACGCGCGCAAATTCGCGGCGAAGCTCGCGGACATGGGCAACCCGTACCTCTATTATGAGGTGACCGAAGGCGGCCACGGCGCGGGCGCCAACATCAAGGAGCAGTCGTTTACGACGGCGCTCGAGATGACCTATTTCACGCAACAATTGAGCACGTAGGGCAGGCGTCCCGGAACGCCTTCGGCAGGCGAATTACCGCACGCCGTCCCGTTCGCTATTCGTTGCCCTATTGGCGCAACCGGCCGAGCCGCCTGCGCCTAGCGCTCGCTGAGATAAGCCGCGACCACCTCGTGGCCCGCGTACTGCGCCCAGCCGCGGGGCGTGCCGCCATACTGCGCATCGATCATGTCGAGACGCGCGCCGCGTTCGGCCAAAAGCCGCACGACCGCCTCGTGGCCGGCGCCCGCGGCTTGATGCAACGGCGTCGCGTGTGCGTGCGCGCCCGGCGGGTTAAAGCGGTTCGGATCTTCACCCGCATCGAGCAAGAGCGCGACGATCTCGGCGTGACCGTGCTGCGCGGCCAAGGCCAAGGCCGTATGCCGCTCGTCGGCGCTCGCTGCTTCCAGCAAGGCGCGTGCGTCATCGGCACGGCCGGTCGCGGCGGCGTACGCCAACGTGGCGGCCGCACCGCGCCGCACGAGCGCTTGCGCAGCGGCAAACTCGCCGTGCGCGAGCGCCGGCAATAGCGCGCAGTTCGGATCGGCTCCGCGATCGCAGAGGAGATCGATCAAGGCGGTCTGAACGCCGGATTCCCGCGCGACGCGGCCGGATGCGACGAGCCCGAGAGCCGAATTGACGATCGCCGGGTCTTCCCACGCACCAGCCTCGAGTATGGCCGTCGCGACGTCGACGATGGCCGGCGGTAATTGTCCGCGGCGAGCCGGATTTTCGGCAACGAAGTCGAGCAGCGCCGGACTGCGGAAATAGCCTTCGTCCGCATAGTCGACGCGTTGCCGGGCCAGGCCCGGATGCGCAGCGAGATGCGCGGCAAGGCCCGCGGCGTCGCCCGCGTCGAGCAGATCGAGGGCGTGCTGAAAATCGGCGGGAATCACGCGCTCTTGTTCGGCAACGGCCGCGCCGGGACGCCCGCGACGCGTTCGCCCGGCGCGACGTCGCGATTGACCACGCTGCCCGCGCCGGTCATCGAACCGTCGCCGAGCGTGACGGGGGCGACCAGCGATGAGTTCGTGCCCACGAAGACGTCCTTGCCGATCTCAGTGCGGTGCTTGACCTTGCCGTCGTAGTTACAGGTGATCGTGCCCGCACCGATGTTGCTGCGCTCGCCGATGCCGACGTCGCCGAGATAACTCAAGTGCCCGGCCTTGACGCCGGGCCCGAGCGTCGCGGCCTTGAGTTCGACGAAGTTGCCCACGCGCACGCCCGTACCCACGTCGCTGCCGCCGCGGATGTGCGCGAACGGACCGACCAGGGCGAAGTCGCCGAGGGTGCTGTCGACCACGACGCTATCCGCGATCACCACGTGCTTGCCCACGTGCGCGCCCGAGAGGCGCGCATTCGGGCCGATCTCGCTGCCGGCGCCGATCGTGGAGTGGCGCCCGATCGTCGTGTTGGGCAGGATCGTCGCGTCGGCGGCGATCTTCAGATCGGGTTCGAGATAGGTCGTCGCCGGATCGGCGATGGTCACGCCGGCGCGCATGTGCGCTTCGCACAGGCGGCGATTGAGCAGCGCCGCGGCTGCGGCTAATTCGACGCGGTCGTTGACGCCGAGCACGCTGCGGAAATCGGGCGCGAGCACCGGTAACACCTGCTCGCCGCCCGCGGTCAGTTGCGCGATGGTGTCGGTCAGGTAATATTCGCCCTGCGCGTTGTCGTTACGCAACTCGGCGATTGCGGCGCGCAACTTCGTTTCGTCGAAGGCGTAGAGGCCCGCGTTCATCTCGTCGAGTTCGAGTTCTTCGGGATTCGCATCGCGCGCCTCGACGATCTTGGCCACGTGCGCCCCGCCGCCGCTGCGCACGATGCGCCCGAAGGAACTCGGCAGGGGCATCCGCGCCGTGACCAGCGTCAGGCTGCCCGCGTGCGCGTCGAGCACCGTACGGATGAGCGACGCTTCCACGAGCGGCATGTCGCCGTTGAGCACCAGCAACGTGCCCTCGTGCGGCGCGAGCGCGGCGAGCGCCACCTGCACGGCGTGCCCGCTGCCGAGTTGCGGTTCTTGGACCACGTGCGCGACCGTGCCGTGGCCCGCGTCGCGGCCGAGCTTCTCGACGTGCGGTGCGATCTCGTCGCTCGCAACCACGAGCACGTCGCGCACGCCCGCGTCCGCCAGCGCGCGCAGTACGTGCCAGAGCATGGCGCGTCCGCAGAGATGGTGCAGCATCTTGGGCCGCGCGCTCTTCATGCGCGTTCCCTTGCCCGCCGCCAAGACGACGGCGCGCAGATGCCCGTTGCTCATAACCCTTTCTTCCACGCTTCCTGTTCCTTCGAGGTGGCGCCGCCCAGGCGTTCCAGCGCGATGCGCAAACGCTCGCGCACGAGATCCCGACCGAGTATCTGCATCGAATCGAAAAGCGGCACCGATTGCGCGCTGCCCGTGATCGCCACGTAAAAGGGCCGCACCACGTCGCGCAGCTTGGCGCCGGTGATTTCGGCGACGCGCCGGATCGAGGCTTCGATCGACGGCACCGTCCACTCCGGCAACGCGTCGAAGAGCGCGCCCGCGATCACGAACGCGCGGCGCAACGTCTCGTTGTCGAGCTTGCCCTCGCGGAGCTTTTCCGGATCGACGTCCAACCGGCCGGAGAAGAAATGCGCGAGCAACTGGCCCAGATCGGAAAGGCGTTCGATGCGCGAGCGCGCCAGCGGCAGGATGCGCTCGAGGTAGCCGTCGCGCAAGGCCCACTCGCGTACGCGCGCTTCGAACGCGGCGTCGTCGAGCTTCTCGCGCAGATAGCGTCCGTTGAGCCAATCGAGCTTCGTGGTGTCGAACACGGGGCCGCCGAGCGAGATGTGCTCCACGCCGAAGGCGCCGACCATCGTGGGCAGATCCATCACTTCTTCGCCGTCGATGGGCGGCACCGCCAGCAACGCCAAGAAGTTGAGCAAGGCTTCGGGCAGATACCCCATGCGGCGGTAGAAGAGAATGCCCGTGGGATTCTTGCGCTTCGAGAGTTTGCTCTTATCGGCGTTGCGCAAGAGCGGCAGATGACAGAGCTTGGGCATCGGCCAGCCGAAATACTCGTAGAGCAAGGCGTGCTTGGGCGCCGACGAGATCCACTCTTCACCGCGCATCACGTGCGTGATGCCCATGAGGTGATCGTCGACGACGTTGGCCAGGTGATAGGTGGGCCAGCCGTCGGATTTGACCAGCACCTGCATGTCGACGGTCGACCACTCGAAGACGATCGGCCCGCGCAGCATGTCGTCGATGGTGACCGAGCCTTCACGCGGCACCTTGAGCCGCACCACGTGCGAGACGCCCGCGGCTTCGAGGGCAGCGGCCTCGGCCGGCGACACCGTCAAGCAGTGCCCGTCGTAGCCCGGCGGGCGGCTCGCCTGACGCTGCTCGACGCGCACCGCTTCGAGCCGCTCGGGCGTGCAGAAACACTTGAACGCGTGCCCCGCGGCGAGGAGTTCGCCGGCATAGCGCGTGTAGAACGGCAGCCGTTCGCTCTGACGGTACGGCCCGTGCGGGCCGCCGACGTCGGGCCCTTCGTCCCAACTCAGGCCGAGCCACTCGAGCGCTTCGAGAATCGCGCGTTCGGATTCCGGCGTGCTGCGCGCGCGATCGGTGTCCTCGATGCGCAGCAAGAATTGGCCGCCGTGTTTCTTGGCGAACAGATAATTGACGAGGGCGACGTAGGCCGTGCCGACGTGCGGGTCGCCCGTCGGCGACGGTGCGATCCTGGTGCGTACGCTCATCCGGGCGCGCTAGCCGACCAGCTCGCGTCGCTTGCCGCACTCGCGTTCGACGAAGCTGATGATCTCCGAGAGCGGCGCACCGGGCGTGAAGATCTCGCGCACGCCGAGCGCCTTCAACTCCCGCGTATCGTCGGCCGGAATCGTCCCGCCGCCGAAAAAGACCACGTCGTCGGCGCCCTTGGCTTTGAGTTGCTCGATGACCGCCGGGAAGAGCGTCATGTGCGCGCCGGATAGGATCGAGAGCCCGATGCCGTCGGCATCTTCCTGAATCGCCGTTTGGACGATCTGTTCGGGCGTCTGAAAGAGCCCGGTGTAGATGACCTCCATGCCCGCGTCGCGCAGGGCGCGAGCGATCACCTTGGCCCCACGGTCGTGTCCGTCGAGGCCTGCTTTCGCTACGATGACGCGGAGGGGTCTGTCGGCAGCCATATGCGGAGGCTTCGACGGTGCCCCGAGAGTTCCCAATGGACCCGGCGAGGAAGACCCTGCCGCTGTGGATCAGGACGCGCTCGCAGCCTATCGGCGCCGGATCGGCGACGACGGCCCCCTCGACGTCACCGAGGCGACCCTCCGCCGCTTGCACCGGCGGCACGTGCTCGCCGTGCCCTTCGAGAACCTCGACGTGGTGCGCCGCGTGCCGGTCTCGATCGAGCCCGCCGCGTCGTTCGCCAAGATCGTGGAGCGCGGCCGCGGGGGCTGGTGCTTCGAGATGAACGGGCTCTTCGGGGAAGCGCTGCGCGCGGCGGGTTTCCGCGTGGACCTGGTCGGCGCGACGGTCGGCGAGAGCGCACCGGGCGAACTAAATCATTTGGCCCTGCTCGTGCACCTGGATTCGCCGTGGCTGGCCGACGTGGGTTTCGGCTTTGGGCCGTTGGAGCCGATCGTGCTCCGCGAGGGCGAAACGACCTTTGCCGCGGGCACGTTCCGGCTCTCCCGAAACGGGAACCTGTGGATTTTCGAGACGCCCGGCGAGGGGCCGGGCTACGTCTTCACCACGCAACCGCGCGAGCGCAACGCGTTCGAACCGGCAAACCTGCGGCTGCAGAGCGATGGGGCTTCGCCGTTCACGAGCGGGCCGTTCGTCGCGCGCGCGCTGGAAGACGGCTACCTCGCCTTGCACAATGCCGAGTTCGTGAGGCGCCGCGGTGACGACACCGTGGAAAGGCGCACGCTCCGCGACGGCGACGAATTTCGCGCGCTCCTCGTCGAGCGCTTCGGCTTGCCGGCAGCGCTCGAGGTGTAATCCAATCGTGTTCGTCGCGATCTATCGCTGGCGCCTGAAGCCGGGACACGAAGAGCGCTTCCGCAGCGGCTGGGCGCGCATCACCGACCTCGCGCGCGAACGCTGCGGCAGCGGCGGTTCCAGCCTCTTCGACGCGGGCGACGGCACGTGGGTCGCGATCGCGCGCTGGCCGGACCGCGCCGCACGCGAACGNNCCGCCCGCACAATCGCCGGCACCCGCCACGTTCGCGATCGCGAGCGACCCCCAGACCACGCTGACGGTTTCGAACGGCGCGTATTTCGTGGTCGCGTTGGCCTCGAACATCACGACCGGCTACGGGTGGAATTTCGTGACCGCCGGCCCGGCCCGCACCACGGCGTTTCTGGGCAAGAGTTACCTCGAGTACAAGCCGCCGCAGCAAGTGGCCGACCAGCCGCCGATGGTCGGCGTCGGCGGCACCGACCTGCTGCTCTTCAAGGCCACGCACGCCGGTTCGGCGACGCTGTCCTTCGCCTATAGCCGCCCGTGGGAGAAAAACGTCAAGCCGGTACGCACCGCGCTCTTCCACATCGTGGTGAAGTAGCGCGCGGCTAGTGCACCGGCACGCCGCGCGGCGCCGCGACGAAGGCCCAGATCAGGATGCCGATGCCGAAGAGCGCCGCCGCGCAGGCCAACGCCACGAAGACCGGACGCACGGCGCGCGGCAGCGGCGGCAATTTTCGAGGCTTGAAATCCGGATCGTTCACGTAGACTCCGAATGCGGTATCGGCTGCGGCGTTCCCGTCGAGGTGGTGATCACCGCGAAGGTTTCGCCCTTGTGTAGGACCACGTTGCCGCTCTCGTCGGCGTCGAGCACCACGACCGCGCCGTAGCGCGGCACGCCGACCGCGTCGGATTGGTCGCCGATGTGGAGCGCGCTTTCGACGGGGGGCAGTGCGATCGGAATCGCACGGCCGTCGCCGAGGTCGAGACTCTCCACGGAGATGCTCAAGCGCCCGCCGTGATCCTTGCCCGAGCGTGGTTCGACGAGCTCGATGATGCCGCGGCCGTGCGTGTTACGCGGAACGACGAGCGTACCGACGAGGAACTCGCGCGTGGTCTCAAAGGTGAAGCGATCGCCGGTCCTATTGTCTTGCGTGGAGATCGTTTGATCGAGCCGCACCTCGATGCGCACGCCGGACTGCACGTCGAGCAGCGCCGGCGTAGCGGTCGGCGAGGGTGCGGGACGCGGCGCCGCGGCGCCCAGCGCGAGCGCGCCGAAGAGAACCCACGCCGTGCGCGTCGAGGGCACGGACCTCAGAACGCGGCGCGCTCGGTGTAGCGCCCGAAAACCTCGACCATCGACTCCACGATCTCGCCCTCGGTCGCGAGCGCGTTGACCGCCTCGATCAAGGGCGGCATCACGTTGATGCGCTCGTCGGAGCAGGCCCGCTTGAGCGCGGCGAGCGCCGCTTCGACCCGCGCACCGTCGCGTGAGGCGCGCACGTCTTGCACCGAGCGCGCCTGACCGCGCTCGATCTCCGGCGGAATCTTGAGCAGTTCGATGTCGTCGTGCGCTTCGTCTTTCTGAAAGGCGTTGACGCCGACGATGATGCGTTCCTTGGTTTCCAGCGAGCGCTGATAGCGATACGACGCATCGGCGATCTCGTGCTGGAAGAAGCCGGCTTCGATCGCTTCGACCACGCCGCCGTACTCTTCGATCTGGCGGAAGTAGTCTTCGGCCTGGCGTTCCATCTCGTCGGTCAGCGCCTCGATGAAGTAGGAGCCGCCGAGCGGATCGATCACGTTGGTCACGTTGGTTTCGTAAGCCAGCACCTGTTGCGTGCGCAGCGCGATTTCGACCGACTTTTCGCTGGGCAGCGCGAGCACTTCGTCCATCGAGTTCGTGTGCAGCGACTGCGTGCCGCCGAGCACGCCGGCCAGCGCTTCGTACGCCACGCGCACGATGTTGTTCTCGGGCTGTTGCGCGGTCGCGCTGCAGCCCGCCGTCTGCGTGTGGAAGCGCAGCGTCCACGAGCGCGGATCCTTGGCGCCGTACTTCTCGCGCATGCGCCGGGCGTAGATGCGCCGGGCCGCGCGGAACTTGCAGATCTCCTCGAAGAAGTCGATGTGCGAGTTGAAAAAGAACGAGAGGCGCGGCGCGAAATCGTCGATGTCGAGCCCGGCCTTCATCGCGGCCTCCACGTACGCGAAGCCGTCGGCCAGCGTAAAGGCCAGCTCCTGAACGGCGGTCGAGCCCGCTTCGCGGATGTGATAGCCCGAGATCGAGATCGTATTCCAGCGCGGCATTTCCGTCGTGCAGAACTTCATCATGTCGACGATCAAACGCACGTGCGGACGCGGCGGAAA
>PLFC01000126.1:0-143 GCA_003136655.1 Vulcanimicrobiota bacterium | reverse complement strand
TCGATCGCCACGCCGCACTTGCCCACCTCGCCGCGCGATTGCGGCGCATCGGAGTCGTAGCCCATCAAGGTCGGCATGTCGAAGGCGACCGACAGACCCATCTGGCCTTGCGCCAGCAGAAAGTGATAGCGTTCGTTGGTCTG
>PLFC01000087.1 GCA_003136655.1 Vulcanimicrobiota bacterium | reverse complement strand
CTCGAGCACTTCCTTGTGATCGAGCGCGCCGCCGATCGCCGAGACGACGCCTTCGCCGACGCGCGCCACGATCGTCGGCTCGCCCGCGCCGCCGACGTAACTATCCAGGTTGGTGCGCACGGTAATACGTGCCTTGACGTTGAGCTGGATGCCGTTCTGCGCGACGCCCTGAAAGATGGGCGTTTCGATCACCTTGGGATTGACCGAGGTAACCAGCGCATCGAGCACGTCGCGACCGGCGAGATCGATCGCCGACGCTCGTTGCCAGGTGAGCGGAATTTCGGCTCGTTGCGCGGCGATCATGGCCAGCGTCACCTTCTCGACGTTGCCGCCCGCCAGATAGTGCGATTGCATTTGGTCGACGGTGAGATCGAGGCCGGCCTTGCGCGAGCGCACGAGATTGGTCACGATCACGCCCGGCTGAATGCCGATTAGCCGCATGCGGATCAGGGCCGCCATCGACAGCGGAACGCCCGCGGCGATCGTGCGAATCCACAATCCGAGCGGGAAATAGTACAGGAACAAAAACAGCCCGACGATGACCGCGACGAGAACGACCGTGCTGACGAAAAACATCCCTACTCCTTGATGGGCTCAACGAAGACGCGCGCGCCTTCGACCCGAGTGACGCGAATCGGCGACCCCGCCGCGACGAAGTCGCCTTCGGTCAGCACGTCGACACGGTGTCCGTCGACGCTGGCCACGCCGGCCGGACGTAAGTACGAAGCGGCCACGCCCGCAAGCCCAACGAGGCCGCGCCGGTCGGTGCTGGCGACGTAGTCCGGACCTTGCGCGGCGGTGAACGTCAAGCGCTTCATGAAGGCATTCTCGGGGAAGGCGCGCGACGTCAGCCAGAAGGTGGCGACCGAGAGCACGATCGCAATCGAGATCGCCTGCACGGCCACGAAGAAGAACGCCGGCCCGAAGGCCAGCACCACCGCCGCGAACAGCGCGACCGCACCGAGCACGCCGGCCACTCCGTGTCCGGGAATGACGTGCAGTTCGAGCAGGATGCCGATGACGCCGGCTAGCGCGAGCGCGATCACGAAGCCGTCGGAGAATCCGGAGTAGACGTGCGTCCCGAAGAAGAGCGCGAGCGCGCCGACGCCGATGAAGCCGGCGATGCCGTGCAACGTCTGCATCTCGATCAGCAGGCCCAGCACGCCCAGGCTGAGCAGCAGGCCGCTGACCTCGGGATTCGTGGCGAAGCGCGCGAGCTGTTCGCCGAAGGTGTAGTCGACGTTGCTGTAGTGCGCCGGTGCGAGGCCGGCGGCTTTCACCGCGGCGTCGAGATCGGGCGCGAGCGCGTCGGCGATCTTGGCCCGCACCGCGTCTTGCGCGCTCAGCGAGAGGATCGCGCCGCTCTTCTTGTATTCCGAGGCGTCGACGTTCTTATCGACCATCGCTTGGGCCAGGGTCACGTCGCGACCGTTTCGTTCGGCCGTCGCTTTGAATTCCGAGCGTAGCCCGGCGACGTGCTTGGGGTCGTTGGGGATCGGTTCGGCGGCGCCGATGCTCGAGCCGGGCTCCATCACGATCTTCTTGGCGGCGAGCGAGATCAGGGCACCGGCCGAATAAGCCCGTCGCGAAACGAAGGCCACCGTCGGCACCTTGGCCGAGAGCAGCGCGTCGCGAATCTCGAAGGCCGAGGCGACGAGGCCGCCGGGCGTATTCACGTCGAGCACGAGCGCTTCGGCGCCTTCGGCGTCGGCGCGAGCGACGGCGCGTTCGACCAAATGGGCCATGCCTTCGTCGACGGTGCCTTCGATGGGTACGACGATGATCTGGTGACCGGCCGAAGCCGGCGTAGCGGCGGCGCCGGCGAGCCCCGCGAGCCCGCAAAGCATCGCCACGCAACAGAGCACGAGGCGAAGCGAAAATCTCATGCGGCCAGGTACCGGGAGCGGCCGCGGAAGTTGCGCCCCGGCGACTGCCTCAGGTGCGCGCCAGCTCCTCGAGCACGAGTTGCCGGATCAGGCCGCCGTCGGCCTCGCCCTTGAACTGCGGCATCACGGTCTTCATGACCGCGCCCTGGTTCCGCTGGTCGGGCGGCAGCGCGTCGATTGCGGCGCGGACCGCCGGACGGATGTCGTCCGCGGACTTCTGCGGCGGCAAAAGGGCGGCCAGAATGTCGCGTTCGGCCTCTTCCTTGGCCGCGAGATCTTCGCGATTGCCTTTGCGGAATTCGGCGATCGAGTCGTTGCGCTGCTTGACTTGCTTGCGCACCACGTCAACCTGCTCGGCCTCCTCGAGTTCGCGCCCGGCCTCGATGCGCTTGTACGAGAATGCGGAAAGCACCGAGCGCAACGTCTCCGTCCGCGCCCGGTCCTTCTCTTTCATCGCCTCTTTGAGTTCGGCGGCGATCCGCTCTTTGAGCGTCAGGCGCTTAGGCCCGGCGCTTGCGCGCGGCGGCCGACTTCTTCTTGCGGCGGACGCTCGGCTTCTCGTAATGCTCGTGNNGGTGCGACGCGGACTTCCATGGAACGATCCCCCCCTTCGGCCTGCGCGGGACGCGCAGCAAGATGCGGCAGCCGGTCGAACCGGCCGACAACCGTCGAATACTAGCACAGCAGGGTTAGGCCGTCAATTTCTTACGGACGGCTTGGGCCGGCCTACCCCGGCGGCCACGTCAGGGCGCGGCCGGCCAGAACGTGCAGGTGCAGGTGGTGCACGGTTTGACCGCCGTCGACGCCCTCGTTGATCACCACGCGGTAGCCGCCGGGTGAGGCCTCGCGCCCGATTTGCGAGGCCAGGGCCAACACGTGACCCACCTCGTCGCGTTCGGCCGCGGCCACGAAGTCGCCCAAGTTCGCCGCGTGGCGCACCGGCACGACGAGCACGTGCGTCGGCGCTTGGGGATTCAGGTCGCGAAAGGCATAGGCTTCGGCCGTGCGCGCGACCTCCTGCGAGGGGATCTCGCCGCGCACGATGCGGCAAAAGATGCACTCGGCGGCCTCGTCGCGAGCGTCGCTCATTTCGAGCCGATCGTGAAGGTCCAACTGCGCGACGCCGTATTGCCCGCGGCGTCGGTGACCTTGACGGTGACGTCGACCTCGCCGCGCGGCAGATCGACGCCCGGGCGATAGGTGATGAAGCTCGAGGTCCGCGTCGCCGCCGAGGTCACGTCGTGACCGTTGACGCTCAGCGTGACGCTCGAGGCATTGATCGCGATCGAACTCGGCGCGACGAAGGTGGCGTAGATGCTGGGCCGCACGTTGTTGACCGATTCGCCCGGCGGCGGCGCGACTTCCGGAATCTGCGGCGGTATGGTCGCCGCCGACAGCGTCGCCGGCGCTTCGGCGCGCGGCGCGATCGTGCCGTTGACGCTGAGGTGACCGTAGACCGGTACCTGCGTCACGTTGAAGCGGTCCGGGATCGTGAAGCTCGCGCGATAGGTGCCCGGCGACGTCTCGTGCAGCGCGATGTCGGTGACGTACTCGCCGATATCGAAGGCGGCGCGTCCGCCCGGCGTGCCGACGAGCACCACGTCGAAGCTTTCGCCCGCGCGCAGCGGGCGTGTCGCGGTGATCGTGAAACTCTTGACTTCGACCGGCGCGGCCGAAGCGCCGGCCGGCGCGGCAGAGGCCGATACCGCCGCCGCGGCGGCGCGCGAGGCGCTGATCTGGCGGATTTCGCCGGTCTCCGGATTGCGCCGCACCGTGACGAAGTCGCCGACGCGTAAGTCGCCGAGCCCGACGCTCGTTCCGTTCAGCGTGATCTCCGAACCGCGCCCGGGCTGAACGACCTTGCCGTTTTGCAGCACGACCGCAAGCGGCGAGACCGCGCTCAACGTGCCGCTGTCGGAACTATAGAAGTCGGCGATGTCGAGCACCCGACCGTCTTTGGTCAAACGCACCGCGATGCGGTCGCCGATGCGCAGGTCGGCGAGCGTGGCCTTCACCTGCGAATGCACGGTCACGTCTTCGACCGTGATGCGCGCGTCGGAATTGATCGAGATGGTGCGCGCCTGGGCGCCGAGCGTCACCGTCACCGCGGGCGGAATCGAGTTCGCGTCGATGGCCGCGATGGTCCCGTTGACCGTCGTGCCGCCGTCGGAGCGCTGTTCTTCGGCTCCGGCCGCCCGGCCGATCAGCGCGGTGACGATCGTGACTTTCGCGCCGCGTTGATCGTAGGTCGCGTTCGCGCCCAGCGCGACCTTGAGCAGTTGCAGCGGCGCGTAGGTGCTCCCGTCGAAATCCAGCACGGGCGCGTCGAGCGCATAGTCCTTGCCGTCGACCAGCACGCGATTGCTGCCTACCGTCAACGCGACGCTTCCCGACGGCAGCTTGATCGATATGGACGAGCCCGAGCGGGCCACGAAGAGGCCCAGCGCATCGAGCACCGCGCGTAACGGAACGAGCAGACGGCCGTCCTCGACGCGCGGCGGCGTATCGGTCTGCACGACCGCGCCGTTGACCACGAGCGCGATGACCCGGATGGGATTCTCCACGCCGGGCGTGGACGTGGGCGCGGGCGACGTAGCCGCGAGCGCCGGAGCGATGAGGGCAGCACCCAGCGCGAGCCCGGCTAGGCTGCGAACGACGCGTCTCATCTCGATGACTTCGCCTGCAAGATTTCCCGGTACACCTCGGCCGTGGCCAGCGCGCAACGGTCCCAAGTTTGCGACCGCGCGAAGCGTTGCGCCTCCTGCTTCGGCCTTGCATCGCCGTTCTCGTTTCGCGCGGCCGCGGTCATCAGCCCGAGTAGCCGGCGCACGTCGCCCGGTTCGAACGTCTCGACGTACGGCGCGAGCGAGAACGGCACGGCCGAGGTGCTGGCGATCACCCGCGCGCCGGTCGCCGCGGCTTCGAGCATCGGCAGGCCGAAGCCCTCACACAGCGAGGGATAGACCAAGGCCAGCGTACCCGCATAGAGTTCGGCGAGGCGCTCCCCGCCGACGTTGCCCAGAAAACGTAACTCGGCGCGGTCGCGCCGGGGTCGGACGCTGCCCGCGAGCAGATCGTCGTGGCCGGTGAGACAGAGGTCGACGTCGAGGCCCGGCGGCAGCGCGGCCCATGCGGCGAAGAGCGTGGCCAGGTCCTTGTGCGCGCGATGGTTGCCGGCGTAGAGAAAATACGGCCGCGTCGCGCGTTCGGGCCGGATGCCGTCGCGCATGAAGAGCTCGCTCGCGCCGAGCGGCACCACGCGCACTTTCGCGGCCGGCACGCCCAGAAAACGTTCGAGGTCGGGAACCGTGCGCGGGTCGTCGGTGATGACCCGTGCGGCGCCCGCGCAAACCGCGCGCACCACCGTCGCATAGTACGGCCCGACGGTCACCTTGAAATGCTCGGGAAAGCGCAGGTGAATCAGATCGTGCACCGTGACCGCATACGGCCGCGGCGCGAGCAACGGCGCGTACGGCGAGGGAAAGTGCACCATGCGCGCGCCGGCACGCCACAAGCGCCAAGGCACGGCGGTTTGCTCGCCCGGCGAGAGCGTGCGGCCGCGCGGAAAGAACGCGAAGTGCAAATCCGGCGCGACGCGCGGCAAGCGCGCGGCGAGTTCGTCGACGTACGTCTGCATCCCGACCGAGAGATGCCGCGTCCGCGGGACGTCGAGAGCGACGTCCGGACGCCCGGACTCGCTCAGCGCCGCGCGGCCTTCAGGAGCACGGCGACCGGATACACCGCCGAGCCGGTGGCGATGATCGCGCCGCGCCATCCGTCGAGATAGCCACGTTTCACGAAGAACAACCAGGGAAGCCGGACGAGTGCGATCAGCGGCGTCAGCAGCGAACGCAAGCCCGAGGGCTCGAGGCCCTTGGCCTCGATGCTCGTGTAACGATCGAACTTGGCCCAATAGGCGGCGACGGTCGGATAGGAATCGTGTAGCAGCGTGCCCTCGAGCCTGCCGGGGGCGCCGTCGACCTGCCACTCTTCGTGCACGTCGGCTTGGCCGCCGCCGGCCGGACGCGGCACGAGCCGCGCGTTCGCCGTGCGAAAGAGACGCAGCGGCGCCTCGTCGCCCCAGCCGCAACCGACGATCGGCCGGCCGCAAAAGAACGTCGTCCTACGCATGACGTAACCCGCCGTTTGCGGGTCGGGCGCGGCCAGCGCGATCGAGCGGCGCAGGTCGGCGTCGAGCGTCTCGTCGGCATCGAGCATGAACGTCCACGCCGTGCGGACGTGCGCGAGCGCGAAGCGCCGTGATTCTACGAAGCCCGCCCACTCGCGCACGATCACCTCCGCGCCGCGCGCGCGGGCCAACGCTTGCGTGTCGTCGACCGAGTCCGCGTCGAGCACCAGAATCGGCGAGCCCTCCGGGACGCTATCCAACACCCGGGTCAGATTCGCCGCCTCGTTTTTGGTCAAGACGACGAACGTGACGTCTTTCGGATTCAGGTTTGCGAAGCGATCGGAGCCGCCTCGGCTCCGTCTCGTTCCCGGAGGCGGCCGTGGGCGAGTGCCGCTCCTATGAAATCGCGATATAGCGGCGACGGGCGCGTGGGGCGCGAGGCGAATTCGGGATGCGCCTGCGTGCCCACGAACCAAGGATGCAACGCAGGCGAGAGTTCGATGCACTCGACGAGGGTCGAACGCCCCGTCACGTGATGTCCGGAGAAGACGAGGCCGTGCTCTTCGAACAGCCGCTTGTAGCGGTTGTTGAATTCGTAGCGGTGGCGATGGCGCTCGGTCACGTCCAGTTCGCCGTAGGCGCGCGCCGCGAGCGTGTTGGGCTCGAGCCGGCAATCGTACGCGCCNNACTTCGGTCGTCATCGCCCCGGGCAAACCGCAGACGTTGCGCGCGAATTCGACGCAGGCCAACTGCATGCCGAAGCAGATGCCCAGGAACGGGATGCGCTGCTCGCGAGCGAATTGGATCGCACGCAGCTTGCCCTTGACCCCGCGCGAACCGAAGCCCGGCGCCACCAAAATCCCGTCGACCCCGTGGAGCACGCTCGTGCCCGAGTTCTCGACGACTTCGGAATCGATGCGCTTGATCTCGACGCGCGCGTCGTGGTGCACGCCCGCGTGGTTGAGCGCCTCGATGATCGAGATGTAGGCGTCCTTGAGTTCGACGTATTTTCCGACCAGCGCGATCTTCACGCGACGGCTGGGATTCTCGATGCGCTCGACCATCGCGGCCCACTCTTCGAGGTCGAGCGGGTCGGTCTCGAGCTTGAGACGCCGGATCACGGCCTCGGCCAACCCTTCGCTCTCGAGGTTGAGCGGCACGCGGTAAATCGTCGAGGCGTCACCGTTTTGCACCACGTTGCTCGGCGGCACGTCGCAGAACAGCCCGATCTTCTCTTTGAGTTCGTAGGGAATCTTCTCTTCGGAGTTGGTCCGCACGACGAT
>PLFC01000072.1:11112-11452 GCA_003136655.1 Vulcanimicrobiota bacterium | reverse complement strand
GCCGCCGCTCACGCAATCACGATGTGCTGGGCGCACGACCCCGTCACTGCGATCGGCGTCGCCGCAGCCTCCGGCGAGGACACCGACACGATAGCCTCGATCACCGGCGCCATCGTCGGCGCCCGCCACTGCCTCGCCGCGTTCCGAAAGAAATGGCTCGACGCCCTCGTCGCCCGCCCGCTCATCGAAGACGTCCTCCAGCGCNNGCCAGAGGATGGTAAGATGGAGTCCGAACGATGCTACAGATCAAATCACCGCCGCTCAGGGTTAGCCGCCAACTCTTCGAGCAGCTCACGACTGAGAATCCCGACGCGATGCTCGAGCGCGCCTCCGACGGGTC
>PLFC01000072.1:1522-11060 GCA_003136655.1 Vulcanimicrobiota bacterium | reverse complement strand
CCAGTGTGTCCCGATTTCGTCGTGGAACTACGGTCCCGCAGCGACCGAATGGTCGACCTCCGCGAGAAGATGACTGCCTATGTCGCCAACGGAGCACGGCTCGGCTGGCTCATCGATCCCTACGAGAGGCGCGTCGAAATCTATCGCCCCGGTCGCGATGTCGAAATACTGTTCGATGCCGAGACGGTCACCGGCGATGACGTGCTACCCGGCTTCGTCCTCAAGCTGGCCGCAATTTTCGCCCGCTGATCATCTCGCCGCACAAGCCGGCGACCCTTCGAACGAGGCTGGGGTAAACCTTCGCCGATCTGGGTCTCGAAACCCAGACGAGTTGCTCGCCGAGGCCGATCTCGCCAGCGCAATCGTGGGCGTCATTCGGCAAAACCGCTGGGCGACTCCAAACGATCCTGCGCCGGCTCGTAGGAGCCCCCCGTCCTCAGCCGCGCCTCTTACGGTGCCGCCGGAATCGTGAAACGTACCGCGCGGAACGCACTCCTCGCCGGGCACGTAGCGCATTCCACGATCAGCTTTACCGGCACGAAGTTGGGATCGACCGTGAATATCGCGATCTGGCGGGCCGCTGCGCCTTGCAAGATGTGCAGATTGCCCGGATGCAACGACGAACCCCCGATGGCGACCGCGACATCATCCTTGTCGGCAAGCGTATAGCTCATGAGTTCGGTGAAGTCATCCGTACTGCCGTTGCGCAGGAGCATGGTCAACTTCATGACCTTCTTGCCGCCGGACGTGTTGACGTAGTCGACGTCTTCCTTTGCGGTCGTGACGTTCAAGGAACTGAACGTAATCCGCACGACACCGTTGAAAATCGTGTCGCCCAATTTGCCGGAAAGCGCCTTAACTTGGTTGGCGCCGCCGGGGACGGGCGTGCTGGTTGCCGCGATGGCGGCCACGGGCATGAGGGCGAGGGCGGCACATACGAGCGAGCGACGGATTTGGTTCATGGAAGTTCTCCTTGCGGGAAGCGTGCGCTCGGGGCGTCCCCGAGGCACGGCGGCGGGGTGGCCAGCGCAGCGTCGATGCAATCCGCCATCTCGCGCGACCCGACCACGTAAAAGGTCTTTCCCGACGCGACATCGCGGACTGATCCGCGCCACGGCACGGCGACATCGTCGTTCCGCCACATGCGGATGAGGAAGACGCGTTCGCGGTGAGGACTCGGCACGCCCCGAGCTTAGCGCACCGGCGTGCGCCCAGCGTGCGCGCTGTCCGCGATTGCCCGGCTTACGTCGATCGCCCGGAACGCCTGGCGCGTCGCCCCGGCCGGCACCAGCTGGGCAAAGCGCTCGAGCGTTGCCCGCGCTTCCCGTCGAAACTCGGCAGCCGCCCCAACATCGCCGCCGGCGGCAAAACCGGCCGCCGCCGACCACAGACAGTAATGCGGCCAAAACGCGTTGCGCAGCGCATCCGCGTCGAGCGTCGCAAGCTCGCGGGCGGCGGCCAACGCCTCGTCGTCGCGGCCCGCGGCGACCAGCGCGTGGATCAGGTCCGAGACGTCGTCGGCGAAGTCGGGCAACTCCTGGATCGCGCGTCTGATCGCCAGGCCGCGCTGCATCAGTTCGATCGCGTGGTCGACGTTCCCGAGCGCCCGCTCCGCATTGCCCAGATTAGCCAGCGCCGCGGCCTCGAAGGCCGGAAAGCCGATTTCACGGGCCATCGCGAGCCCTTCGGAGGCAAACCGCTTCGCCTCCACCGGTGCTCCGATTCGGAGCTGCACGAAGCTCGCATTGACCGCATTGGCAACGCTCATCCGTCGTTCCCGTACGATCTCCAGTAACGCGTTGGAACGCTCGATCACGGAGAGCGTAGCTTCGAACAGACCCAGACGCATCAGCAGTGCCGCCTGATTGGTCAAGAGCGTGGCCAGTCCGCGCTTGTTGTCGCTCTCGGCAAAGAGGGCTTCTGCCAACGCCGCTTCGTCGATGGCCGTGTCGAAGTCGTCGAGTCGCGCGCTGGTCACGGCGATGCGCGCGTGCGCTGCCGCTTGCAGATTCCGATCGCCGGTCGCGGTCGCAATGTCCAGCGCCTCGCGCGAAAGCTCGCGGGCTTCGGCGTAGCCTTGCACGAGCAGCGCGGCCACCGCCGCCGTCGTCAGCGCGCGGGCGTGGATCGTGCGATCGGAAAGAGAAGAAGCCCGGTCGCGCATGGAGCTAGGTTCTCGGGCTCTGCCGAGGCGTCAATACACCGGTCCGACGCCTTGCACCGTGATCGAGCCCGACGTGACGTGCACGTTCTTGGCTTTGAACGTCGTCGGGTCGATGCGCCAGAGGCCCGTCCCGCTTGCTGCGAAGCACGCGTGAGACGCCGGGTCCACCGCGAGGTTGTAGGGTTCGGCGATATTTCCAACTGACGCCACGGTCGCANNTTCACGAGCTTTTTCCCCGCGACGCTCACCACATCGAGGTAACCGGTGAGGTCGGCAAGGTACAGCAGTTTCCCGTCGCTCGAGACGGCGCCGGCCATCGGGAATTCGGGCAGCGACACGTCGTACTTGAAGGCAAACGTCTTCGCATCGAAAACGTCATAGCCGCTACCCTCGATCTCGTACAACTCGTTACGAGTCGGCGAGGCCACGAGCAAGTGGTACCCCAGGGTAAAGCCCCCGAGGCCGGCCGCAGACGCCTCGAGCGCACCGGTCGCAGCGTTGACCACGTAGTCGTCGCTCTCCCCGCCGACGTAGAGCGTCATTCCATCCTGGCTCAGCGCAATCGCTCCGGTAAAATCGCCGTTGGGCAGGGTGAAGAAGTTCGTGGCCGCTCCCGTCCGAGGATCCATCGCGAACACGATGCCCGAAGCGTTCTCCTCGATGGCATAAACGAGCTTGGTGGCGGGCGACGCCACGATGGCTATTGAGTCTTCATTGCCGTTCTGCGACGGCGGCATCTGCTGCTGCGACCGGACCCGCCCGTTCGCGGCGTTTCCGATCGTGAGTTCGGCCGGCTGGCCGCTACTCTGCAGGGCAAAAGCCACGAGATCGCCGTGGCCGAGCGTGGCTGCGCCGACGGTGGCGGAAGGGACCGAAGCGGTACCGAGCAGCACCGCCATCATGGTCAGGGTGGCGAATGTGGGGCGTTTCATGGCGCTATCGTATCAGCCCGCCGTTCCGGGATCGTCCCAGCCCCGAGAGCCCCCTTGAGTCGAACGAAGGCTTGGAGCTACCCGACTCATCCATAAAAGCGGCAGACGCTGCCTGGATTCTCCTGGAACGTTGGCGACGACTCAGCAAGAACGAGCGGGCGTCCTTTGCCCCAATCTGCCCCGACTTTGTCAGTGAGCTACGCTCTGCCAGCGACAGCATGTCGGCTCTGCGTCAGAGGATGGCCCTGTACCTCGACAACGGTGTACGCCTTGGTTGGCTCATCGACCCATATGCGCGACGCGTCGAGATTTTCCGTGCCGGTCGAGAAGTCGAAGTGCTGCTCGACCCCGCAACGGTCTCCGGCGATGACGTGCTACCCGGTTTCGTCCTCGAGCTCGGCCCCATTTTCAACGACTAGATAAGAGCGGCATCAAGGTACCTTCCGACTATTCGTCGACCAAGAGCCACTGTGAGCGAGCCTCTGAGTGCGATCCATACCGATTTCGGCGCGGCTTTCAAGGGGCCGCGCCAGATAGCCGACGGGCCGCTCACGATAACCATCCGCCCAAAACGCCTGGGCGACCTCGATGTCGCCGCCGACGTACGCCTCGCCGACCCCGATATTCCGTCGTGTGAATTAAGGCTGCCCGGAGCGGTCGCTCCCGGCCTTCACCCGGTCTGGATCGCCGAAGCTACCTTTGCGCTCGAAGGCGGCGAACCGGGCTCGCGCGTCGCGTGCGCCCTCATCGGAAACCCGGCGGAGGCGAACACCTGGGACCTCGCCGGCTCCGTCGAGGTCGGCGGCGTGGCCGAATTCTCCGGGAAAGACGGCTCGGCCGTTACGGTTCCGTCCGGCTGGGGACCCGGCGTGTACGCTGCCTGGATAGGCCGCGACCACGCCGGCGCGAAGGTGGCGCTCGCACTCGATTTTCGCGTGCTCCTCAAACCCGTGCTCGGCGAGATCGCACTCGGCGACGCGAGCGCCAAGCCGATCGGCCCGCTGCAGAATGCGGACCTCGAAACGCTGGGCGTGTATCTCAGCGTCGTCGCAGCGGACAAGGTGCCGAGTTATTTACGCGACGGACCCGGCCGCGAACCGGAACGCTGGCTCCGTCTCGATTGCCGCACCGCCGATGCCGACCACTTCGCCGAGCCGAACATCATCGGTTACGACCGCGAAGGAAACGAACGTTTCGTACCCGTCGGCGGAGCCGGCGACGTATCGTACACGCCGCTCGATGGCGAACCGTACACCCTCGTGCTCCGCTACGTCTCCGATCTGCAGGTGCTCTGAGCGCCTCGTCATTACCGGCGTCCCTTACGAGTCGTCGCCCCCGTTTTCGGTGCCGCCGGTCTTCGCTTGCCGGGGCTTTGCCGTGGCCTGGTAGGTCCAGTCGTAATCGAAGCGAGCCTGGAAGTATGCGTTGACCTGCGCGCTCTCGATGATCACGCCCGCGTCACGATTGCGCAGCACGCCCGCACCCGACCAGTTTTGGCTGCTCACCACCGTCCGGACGCCGTCGACGAGCATCCCCTTATTGTGCACGTTGTTCTGAATGCGAACGTGAGCGCGATCGACGAGCATTCCGGCCTCTTGCATCAGTTCGAGGTTCTCCGACTGCTGGTTATTGCCGAGGATGATCCGCGTAACGATGGCCTCGTTGTGTTGTACCCTGGCCAACGCCGCGATCAGGTCGGCAAACTTGGGGTCGGCGGCAAAGGAATTGATGTACTGCAACTGCAGGTCGAAGGAACGCTGCGTCCCGTTGATCAGGTCGAGTATGGCATCGACGTAGACGCCGGCATCCGGCGTCAAGAGCGGCGTCACGGTGACGCTCTCGGTGAGCGTGATCGGCCCGACGAACTCGTCGATTGGCGATGCGGCCGGCGGCGGGGGCGGCAACGCCTCGACGATCGCATGCGCGCGCGCGGCATTGGCATTTTCCGCCTGAGCGACGTCGAAGTCGTGCTCGATGAAGCTCGCGAACCATGCGGCGAGCTCTTGGCTGAAGAAGACTACATGCCAATCGCGATCGCTCTTGCGTGCCAATGTCTTATCCGGGTTCGTCCAGTCGAACACGGGCTGGTTGGAGTTATTCCAGTTGCCCGACGAGATCCACACGCCGACGTTCGTCCGACCGATGTCGCGGGCCGAGACCTTGATATGGTAGGAAGTCTGGAAGATCGGCGTACCCCCGTCGGGGTCGCTCGGGGTCAGCGCCCATGTTTGCGTAAACGTGCTTCCGAGGGCCGAGGTCAATTTCGCGACCGTCTCTTCGTCGGTCTCGTCGGCAGTGGGGTTTTTCGGCGGGTGGTCGAGCACGAGCTTGAAGGGCTTACCCTCGAGCGACGTAGCCACGGTCTGCTCGATGTGCGCCGATGTGAAGTCGTACATCGCGGTCGTCAGCGACGCGCTCGTCGCTTGGATGAATGCTTCCAGAACGCTCCAGCCGTTATCCGGGCTGCAGCTACAGATCATCGTTACGTTCGTTAGTTGTATGGGATCGTAGTTGGCGCCCGGCGGCGGCGTGTAGACGATGCCCGGCGCGGCCTCGACCTGCACGGCAAGCGGCGCGACGCCTTCACGCAGGAGGACGAGTCCGGGAAAGTCGTCGGGAACCGATTCGGCGAGCGAGAAGCGCGCCTTATCGGCGAAGGCGGCTGGTTGCGTGAACTGCATGATCTGCGCCGGAGTCGCCATGCGGACGTCGATGGGAAGGCCGCCGAGACTATCGGGCACATTGGCTAACGCGACGTTTGGATCGGCGATGAGAACGACGGCTCGAGTCTGTGTCGGATACCCGTCCTCATCCAGCATGAATCCGGGGCGCGCGGCGAGTGCGCCGGTGGCGCGGAGAGCGTCGATGTTCTGAGAAATGACCGGTATGATGTCGCCGAAGTAAGACATGACGTCTCCAATCGCGCAAGCGATACTCAAGGACGGTCTGCGAAAGTGGAATGCAGGTCGTCAATTGCTGGTCACCATCTTCGGCGCCTGCAGTAAAGCGGCCCATTATGCGACGGGCTTCTTAAGGGCCGCTTAAGATAGCAGACGATACTGTTAGCACGTTCTCGGCGCTCGAATCCTTGCCGATGTCGGCCCTACGCGTGAACGCCGGCGATCAGAGTCGCGCCAGAAATGCGGCCGCACTCTCGGCGATGCGTTGGCGCTCGTCGGCCGCGAACTTATCGTAAGTCCGGACCATTTGCGCCATGCGCGGATTCCCTCCGATCTTGGCGCGATTCCGGTTGATGAAATCCCAGTACAGCGCATTGAACGGACAAGCTCGCTCACCAGTCCGCTGCTTCACGTCGTAATGGCACGACCCGCAGTAGTTCGACATCCGGTTGATATACGCTCCGCTAGCCGCATAGGGCTTCGATGCCAGCAAGCCGCCGTCGGCGAACTGGCTCATACCCACAGTATTCGGCAACTCGACCCACTCGTACGCATCCGCGTAGACGCTCAGATACCACTCATGCAGCGCGTACGGGTCGATCCCCGCGAGCATCGCGAAGTTCCCCGTCACCATCAAGCGCTGGATGTGATGCGCGTAGGCAAGCTCTTTCGTCTGCGTCACCGCGGCCCTAACGCAAGCCATGTCAGTCTCGGCCGTCCAGTAGAACTCGGGCAACGCTCGCGCGTGGCTGAAGAAGTTGCTCCGCTCGTACCCGGGCATCTTCAGCCAATAGATCCCGCGCACGTATTCGCGCCACCCGATGATCTGGCGGATGAATCCCTCNNCGGATCGAGTAATCCACAGTTGAGATACTGCGCGATGACGGAGTGGTAGAGGAATGGCTCACCGCGCAACATGGCATCCTGAAAGTCGCCGAACCTCGGGAGCGCTTCGTCGACGAAGGCCGCAAACGACGCCTCCGCGTCGGCCCGCGTAACCGCTACACCGAACGGCAATAGGTCTCCGAAGTGATCGCCGAACCGCGCCTCGACGAGTGCCAACACCTCTTCGGTGATGGCATCGGGTGGACACCCGATGGGTCGAGGCATGAAGAGCGACGGGTCCGCCGGCTTGCGGTTCTCGCTATCGAAATTCCACGTACCGCCCGCCGGCTGATCGCCGTCCATGAGAAGCCCAGTCCGGCGGCGCATGTCGCGATAGAAGTACTCCATGCGCAACTGCTTGCGCCCGGCCGCCCAAACCGCGAACTCACCATGCGAGCACAGAAAGCGATCGTCCGGCAGAATATCGACCGGCAGCCCAAAGAGGTCGCGCCAGCTACGGATCATCTCGGAAACGCGCCACTCGCCGGCTTCCGTGACGACGATTCTTTCCGGACGGTGCTCCGCGACGGCGTCCGCAAGTTGCTCGGTGAAGCTCGCCCGATTCTCTGCCGCGCCGAGCCTCACGTAGTCGACACTCCATCCCCTCGCCCGCAAGTCTTCGGCAAAATGCCGCATGGCGGAGAAGAGAAATGCGATCTTTTTCTTGTGGTGGCGCACATAGGTCGCTTCATCGTGAAGCTCGGCCATCAGGACGCGGTCTCGTGACGGATCTGCCGCCGACAAGCTGGAGACAGCGGGCGTCAGTTGATCGCCCAGCACGAGGATAAGATTGCGAACCCCAGTCATCGCTTCTCCGGGACGTCTCCGAGCAGTGCTACACTGTTCGGCGGCTTCTGCGCCAGCACTTTGACGCCACCCGCGTCTCGCGTGGCCCTGGCGCCGTAGTGACGCCGACCCGATCCCAGGGAACGTGGCAAAAAACGGGAGCCCGAAACTGAGCCAAACGTTGCCGGCAGGCAACGATGCCCTAAACCATTAAATAGCGTTAACCGCCGGTTAACCCCCGGCCCTGATAATCGCGGTGGTGTACCGCCTCCGTACGTCCCGGGCTAAGAGCCGGGCCGCCCTCTGCATCGTTCGTTTGGAGCATAAGCCTTGAAGCGACTGTCGCTACAGCGTCTGCCGGCTTTGCTACTGTTAATCGCAGTAGCTGGAGGGACCGCGCTCGTCGGATGGTCGGGGCGAACTAGTGCCGCCGTTATATCCGGGGTGTCGCCCAACGGCGGTGTACTCAGCGTTCGTGGCCGTAACGCGGCGCTGGACATTGGCTACGCCGCCAACGACGCGACCGCAGGCGCGTCGCTCTCGCTTACGCTTGAAAGCGCGACATCGGGCATACCGCTCACGCCGAGCGGAGTGCCCGTCCTAGCGGCGCAGGTCGATGTCGGCGGCGGCCGCATCGTTACGTTTACTGACCTGCCACCTACGTCGACGCTCCGGTCTGCCGCGCTGCGAGCGGGCGTCGATTATTCGATGTACTCGTTCGTAGGCGGCAAGCCCGTCGGGGTTCCGTACGATGCGGGCATGCCGCTCGAGGGCTCGCTACGATTCCCGTCGCCGCTCAGAAACCTCTCGCTCTCGCCGGGCACGCCGCTTTTGATCGTGGTCGTCGCCGGAGCGAAGATCGCGCACGAACCTGCAGCAATGACGACCATGCCGCTCGCGGCCGGCGGTGCGACCTTGTCGCTGCCGGAATACGCTTCGTTCGGCGGCTCTCTGGACTATGCGGCCAACGACGGACGCCGCAACAATCTGACGCTGGTGAACACCGGCAGCCTCAACGCGACAAACGCCCTCGTACCGCCGCTCGAGAAGACCCTGCTGTTTCTGGAACTGCATGTCGACGGAACCCGGGCAGTTAGCTTCGCGCCGACCGTGTCGGGCCCGGGACTGATGTTCGCGTCTGCGCTGCCGAACCTGAGGTTGCACTCACCGCTCCTAGCTCCGGGCGTCGTCTACGACGCATTTGTTTTCGCCGGCGGCCAGCTCGTCGAAACGGGCAGCGCCGCAGCGTCGGCGAGTGGGGCTTTGACGCTTCCGTCTCCGCTCAGCGATGTCCGAGTCGCGCCGGGAATGCCGATCGTCATCGAGCTCGCAACCGCACTCGCGTCGCCCCAGAGCACACTCGACGAATCGACTGGCGAGCCGTCGCTTCCCGAGAAAAACAACACGCAGAAACTCGCGCCCGCGGGCGGCACGATCCGAGCGATTAGCTACGGGGGATTCCAAGGCACGTTCCCCTACGCGCCAAACAACGCGCCGTCGGGCGTGACGTTGACCCTGACCAACAGCGGTCAGTACGACCAGTTCAACGCCCCGACACCCCCCGGCACGACGGCGCTCCTCTTCCTGGCCGCCCAGGTGAGCGGCACGCAGACGATCGAGTTCGGCACGTCGTCGCTCACCGCATCGATTTCGTCGAGCACGCTAGTTGCCGGAACGTCATACACGCTCTATCTCTACGAGGCGGGCACGCAGACCGGCCTGGTCGAGACAAGCGCTGCCACCAAGGGCGGCATGGTGAAGTTCTCGACCCCGCTGCAAAGCGTCTCGATCGCGCCTGGAACACCGTTGGTCCTGGAACTGGTCACAAATAGCGCGCCAACGCCCACTCCGACTCCGAGCCCGACGCCGTC
>PLFC01000072.1:0-1506 GCA_003136655.1 Vulcanimicrobiota bacterium | reverse complement strand
ACGCCGTCGCCAACTCCGAGCCCTACTCCCAGCCCCACTCCAACTCCGACGAATGCGCCGCCGGGTCAGTTCACGCTGTATAGCCTGCCATCGCCGCTCGCCGAACCTTTAGGAATTACAGTGGGCTCGGACGGGAACCTATGGTTTAGCGGCGGCTACACCTATGTGGGCTCGGTGACGACAGTCGGCGAGTTTAATGCGTATAAGCTCCCAACAGGGAGTTCTTATCCCGAGGGAATCACTAGCGGTCCGGACGGAAACCTTTGGTTCGCGCTAGACGGCTCTAGTCAGATTGGAGTGATTACCACAGGCGGCCAGGTTACGATTTATCAGATCCCGACTGCGGAGAGCGTTCCGGTTGGTATCACTTCCGGGCCTGATGGTAACCTGTGGTTCACAGAAAACAACGTTTCGAAGATAGGCAAGGTTACTACATCAGGACAGTTTACCGAATATACCATTCCTACGGCCTCCAGTTATCCGCAGTTCATCGTGACTGGGCCCGACGGCAACTTGTGGTTCACGGAGGCGTCTGCAAACAAGATTGGCACCGTCACGACATCCGGTCAGTTTACCGAGTACCCGATCCCCTCTCCGAATAGCTACCCGTTCGGAATAGCCTCCGGGCCCGATGGCAATATCTGGTTTACTGAGCCGAACACCAACAAGATCGGCAAAGTCAGCACCTCCGGCCAATTCACCGAGTACTCGATTCCGACGGCGAGGAGCTATCCGGAAGGTATCGCGGCCGGGCCAGACGGCAACGTTTGGTTCTGCGAAGGAAACGTCGGGAAGATCGGTGTCGTGACGCCGGGAGGCCAGTTCACGGAATATCTTGTGCCGGGTGGAGGGTCTCCGTTTCAAATTGCCCTTGGGCCTGACGAAGCAATGTGGTTTACTGCCGCGAGCAATCCCAGTGGCGAAGTTGGTCGCGTTACCACCGGATTGACTCAGCAGCTGAGAAAAAAGACGCACGCGGTAACGCCCGTTCCGCGACGCGCCGGCTTCTTGGAAAATGAACCGCCGCGGGCTGCGCTAACCGCGATTCTGGGGCCGACGAGTCCGCTCATCCAACTCTTGGATCCCAGTTGATGCAGCCACTGCGCGTTTGCTGGGAGGCCGAATAGACATCCGCTTCTAGAGGGAAGCGGACCGGAAACTCGCAGAACCGAGCGAGCGAATCCAAAGGTTGCGGCGAGATCTGCGTCCCCCGCCCGTTGCAGCGGCGTGTGGTCTGTGGCACTGCATCGCGAAGGCAGTCTCGTAGTCGGAACGACCNNGTACCTAAGGTATCCCCACAAGATCGAGGCCCCCCTGAGACTGGCGATCGTGAGGCGCAGCAGCGCCCTCCTCTTCATAATGGCGTGCACCGTAGCGGTCCTGACGGCAATCGCGCTCTGCGCCTCCCCGTCAGCTGCCGCGCCCGACCGGCCGCCGCAGCTCACGACCGCCGACCTAGGCGCCAAAATCAGCGACGTCTCGATCGAGACCTACGGCGTCACCAAC
>PLFC01000023.1:38576-39934 GCA_003136655.1 Vulcanimicrobiota bacterium | reverse complement strand
GCGTGCGTTCCGCTGACGAACGAGAAGCGCGCGAGCACGCGCTCGACGCCCAAGATTCGCGCGAGCAGCGATTCGTAGCGGGCGCGGGCCTGATCGTCATAGCCGTAGCCGAGCGTGCCGGGCAGATCGCTCTCGACGACGCCCTCATCGTAGAAGGCGCGCAGGACCGCGGCCGAAACGCTCGCACGTTCTTCGCGAACGATAGCGGACGTGCGCCGGTACGCCGCGCGCGCGGCTGCGGTTACGCGCGGCGAAAGCGCAAAGCGCTCCAATAGAGCCTCGATCATTCGGCCTCCTCCGCGCCGCGCTGACGCGCGTAGAGCCGGACGAAGGGAAGATAGATCAGCGCGGCCAGCACGAGGTTGAGCGCCACGAGGGGGACGGAGCGCCAATCCTTGTTCGTCGCGAAGAAGACGCTAAAGGGCAGCGGGATGGTCGAGGGCAGATAGTACGCCGGTCGCGCGACCAGACCTAGATTCATCGCCTCCCAAGTCACGAAGGCGAGCACCAGCGGAGCGATCACGAAGGGCACGCCGAGATAGGGATTGAGCACAACCGGCAAGCCGAACATCAACGGCTCGTTGGCGTTGAAGATACTGGGCAGCAACGTGGCCAGCGCCGTCCGCCGGTCGCGCCTGTTGCGGCTGCGTAGAAGTATCAGCACCAGTGGCAGCGTCGCTCCGGCGCCGCCCGGGAAGAGAAAGAGAAACGTCGAGACGGTCACGATGTTGCCCGATGCCGAGAACGTTTCGTCGTTCGAGCAGCCCGACGGCGGGGCGATCAGCGAGGCGATGAAGCCGAAGTTGAGTTCTTCGAAGCTCAGCACGGTCAAGGCCAATTGTGACGAATAACGCGCTAAATCTCGCGGGTCGGGCGTACTCGCCGCCCGGGCGACGGCGGCTTGCGATACGCGTGCCGCTTGCGGGGCCAGCGCGCTCCCGGCCGGCGAACTGCCGCCGTTACACGCGGTCAAGCCGGCAAAGAGCGCCAGCCCGATGAAGACGAAGCGATAAGCCGGTGCTCTCAAGCCACTGCAACCTCTCGGACGTTCGCACGAACACCCGCATGATAGCATGCTCGCGCCCGGCCTGTGAAGGTCCGGCTAGCGGGAGGGCTTAGAAGCCGTAGCGGCCGATCGGCGCGCTGCGCTCGGTGACGTTGCGGTACCGCGCCAAGGCCATCAGCGGGAAGAATAGCCTGTAGCCGTGATAGCGGAGATAGAAGACGCGCGGGAAGCCGACGGCCGTGTACCACGCTTCATCCCAAGTCCCTTCGGCCATCTGGGTCTCGAGGAGATAGCGGATGCCGCGCTCCACCGCCGGATTACGTGCTTCACCGCAGCCGATGAGCGCCAGCAC
>PLFC01000023.1:11416-38524 GCA_003136655.1 Vulcanimicrobiota bacterium | reverse complement strand
TTCGTGCCCCAGCGGCCGAACCACGAGCCGTCGGGCTGCTGGGTGCGGCGGAGATAGGCGAGGCCGGCGGCGACGCACGGATGGTCCTTGGCGTAGCCGTATTGCAGGAGAAAGCCGATGCAGCGCGCGGTCACGTCTTCGGTCGGCGGGTCGAGCAGCGCGCCGTGATCGGCGAACGGGATGTGGTTGAGATAGAAGTGCGTGTTCTCGGCGTCGAAGGCGCCCCAGCCGCCGTCGGCGCTCTGCATGCCCACGACCCATTCGGCGGCGCGGTCGAGCGCGTGCCGGTGCTTTTCCCGGCTCTCGCGGTCGAGCGCCATGGCCACGACCGCCGTATCGTCGACGTCGGGATAAAAGTCGTTCCAATATTGGAACGCCCAGCCGCCGGGGCGTAGCGTGGGGCGCTGCGCGGCCCAATCGCCGACCACGTCGAGCACTTGGCGGTCGCTGAGCCAGGCGTTGGCCTTCGAAATGGCGAGCGCAGTGCTCGGGCCGCCGGATTCGAAGAGCGCGTGCGCGGTCAGGCACGTATCCCAAATCGGCGAGACGCAGGGTTGGCAGTACGATTCATCGCCGTTGTGTACGAGCAGCTTGCGGATCGCGCGCTTGGCGGTTTGCACGCGCTCGTCGTCTTTGTCCAAGCCGATCGCGTCGTAGGCCATCAGCGAATTGACCATCGCCGGGAAGATGCCGCCGAGGCCGTCTTCACCGTTGAGGCGTTCGGTCGTGAAATGCATTGCCTTGGCGATCGCCGAGGCGCGGACCGATTGCGGCAGCGCGGGCTCGAGCACGCGCATGACGCCGTCGAGTGCGAGGAAGAAGCGCGCCTGCGGCGTCGGCGTCGCGGGCCGCATGTAATGCTTCTCCTGATCCGGTGGACGCAAGAAGAGTTCTTGCACGTTGATGCCGCGCGGATTGCGCGCACGCGGCCGCAGCGCGGCCAACACCAAGAGCGGCACCACGACCGTGCGCGACCAGTACGAGACCTTATCGAGATGGAACGGGAACCAGCGCGGCAAGTGCATCAGCTCGATGGGCATGATGGGCACGGCCCGCCACGGTATCTGCCCGAACAGCGCGAGCGCGAAGCGCGTGAACACGTTGGCCTTGGCGGCGCCGCCGAGCCGCAGGACGCAGGCGCGCGCGCGCGCCATGTGCGGCGCGTCGACGGAATCGCCCATCAGCTTCAGGGCATAATACGCTTTGATCGTGGCGCTGATGTCGCTGTCGCCGCCGTGGAAGAGCGGCCAGCCGCCGTCGGCGCCTTGAATGCGCCGCAGATAGATGCCGATCCGTTGTTCGAGCGTATCGTCGATCTCGTCGAGATAATGCTCGAGCATCACGTATTCCGCCGGGATGGTCGCGTCGGCTTCGAGCTCGAAAACCCAGTGGCCGTCGGCGTTCTGGCGAGCGAGCAGCGCCGCCTCAGCGGACTCGATCGCGCCGGCCAAGCGGCTGCGTGTGAAAACGGGATCGGATGCGACGCTGGTCATATTCTGGCGGTCTAACGGCTCCGTACGGGAAAGTTGCTCGATACCGTCCAATTGGACGGTACGCTCACCTCACCCTTCGAGGATGTCCCACGGATGCCGGTCAGAGGTTCGGGAACCACCACCCGCCGCAACGTATTGGAAGCCGCGGCCGAATTGGTCGAACGCGAAGGCGTCTCGAAACTGACGCTCGACGCCGTTGCGGAACGCGCGGGCCTGAGCAAGGGCGGCATCCTGCATCACTTTGCCACGAAAGATTCGTTGGTCGCGGCGATGATCGAAGATCTGGTTTCCCAATTCGAAGCCGATCTAAGCCGCCACATGGCGGGCGAACAGGGCCCCGGAAGCTTCGCGCGCGCGTTTCTGCGCGCGTGCCTCGATCCCGAAGGCGCGCTCACCCGCACCGTGCACGTCAGCGCCGGCATCATCGCGGCGGTTGCGACCAATTCGCAGTTGCTCGCGCCGCTGCGCCGTCGTTACGATTATTGGCGCAAACGCCTCGAGGACGACGGCATCGATCCCGCCATCGCCGAACTGGTGCGCTCCGCAGCCGACGGCCTCTGGTTCGCCGGCGTCCTCGGCCTCGCGCTGCCGTCGGTCGCGCTACGCAAGCGGTTATTCGCCAAACTCATCGAGATGACGTACGCAACCTAGGTAGCTATTTCAAATAGCGGTCGAGAAACGCGGCGGTCTGTTTTGCCGAGTCCTCGGTGGCCGTTGGGTCGAAGCGGATCGGTTGGCCGAAGAACGATCGGTCGGGACCGGGCACGTTGAAGGCGTGCGTCGCGTCGGGATAGGTCGTGATCTGGGCGGTCTTGCCCGCGGCGGTCGCCGCTTGCACCATCGCCGCGCACGGCGGCGCGGGCGTTATCTTATCCGCGTCCCCGTCGAAGATCGCGAGCGGCACCGCGATGTTCCCATCGCGGCCCTGGCATGCCGGATAGTAGGCGACCGCGACGCGCAAGCCCGCGGGCGGCTTCGAAGCCGCGTCGATCACATCGAGCAACGCGATGCCGCCCATGGAAAAACCGACGACGCCGAGCTTGTCGGGGTCGACATACTTCTGCGTGCGCAACCAGGCCAGCGTGGCGCGCGCCGCGACCGCCTCCTTCTGCGCGCCGGTACGATCGGTGCACGCACCGTCGGGTTCGCCCGGACCGAGTGCATCGATCGCGACGCCGACGTAGCCTCGCGCGGTGAGGCGGTCGGCGAGATACGGTCCCGCGGCATTGAAGCCGTCGCAGCCGTGCAGCAACACGACGGCGGGAAACCGTCCGTCGCCGTGGGGTTTAGCGACGTACGCGGCCACGGCCGGCGCGCCGGCGCTCGCGGGCACGGTCGTCATGAATGCGGCGCGCGTCGTTATCGGAATTGCGGTCAACGCCGCGGCGGATATCAGCGCTAAGAATCGGCGCACGGAATCCCGGTCTCCCTTTGGATGAAGGCGTTCACGGCCGCAGCACCGCGCAGGCCGTGGTGCCGGCGGCGAGCAGGCGGCCCGTACCGTCGGTGAGCCGGCCCTCCGCGACCGCCGTGCTTCGGCCGGCGTGCAGCACCTTCGCTTCGCAGCGGACGGGTCCCGTCGCGGCAGTGATCGCGCGGATGAAGCGTATCTGCACGTCGGTGGTGGAATAGCCTACGCCGGCCGCAAGCGTGGAGTGCACCGCGCAGCCCATAGCCGAATCGAGGATCGTGCAGGCGAAGCCGCCGTGCACGATCCCGATCGGATTGTAGAGCGATTCGTCAGGATTCTCCGCGACGAACACGACCCGGCCCTCATCGGCCTCGGCGAGCCGGAAACCCATGAGCAGCGCGATCGGCGGCGTCGGGACCTCGCCCGCGATCATGGCCCGCATCGCGTCGAGCCCGCTGAGCGCGCGGATGGCGGCCGCACCCGCGTGCGGATCCTCCCAGCGAACGATGCGTTCGCGCACGACCTCCGCGGCTTCGCTCATTGCGCCGCGTTGCCCAAGCGCACGACGACTTTTCCCGTGTACTTGCCGCCGCGCAGCATGTCGATGAAGGCTTGCGGCGCGTTCTCGATACCGTCGGCGAAGGACTCCGCGAAGACGATCTTCCCCGCTTGCACGAGCGGCGCGACGTCGCGAATGAAGTCGGGATAGCGTGCTTGATGATCGATGATGATGAAGCCGCGGACGGTCAACCGTTTGCCCACGATGAAGGCCAGGTTGCGCGGACCCGGCGACTGCTCGTTGTATTGCGAGATCATGCCGCACTCGACGGCTCGGCCGAACGGGTTGAAGCAAGTCAATGCGGCCTCGAGTTGCTCGCCGCCGACGTTGTCGAAGTAGAGATCGATGCCGTTGGGCGCCGCGGCCTGTAGCGACTGCAGAATGTTGCCGGCTTTGTAATCGAAAGCCGTGTCGAAGCCGAGCTTCTCGATCAGATAGCGCACCTTCTCCTCGCCTCCGGCGCTGCCGATGACGCGTGCCCCGGCTTGCTTCGCCAGCTGGCCCGCGATGCTGCCGACCGCGCCCGCCGCGGAGGAGATGAAGACGACATCGTCTTTCTTCAAGCCGCCGATATCGTGCAGTCCCACATACGCCGTAAATCCGGGAACGCCGAGTGCGCCGAGAAAGACGCTGGGATGAGCGAAGCCCGGCGGCAACGCGCGAAACGCTTTGGCGGGGCCGGTCGCGTATTCGCGCCAGCCGAAATCGGAGTTGACCAGCGTGCCCACCGGATGCGAGGGCGCGTTCGAGGCGATCACCTCGCCGATCGCCGCGCCGCTCAGCGGCTGGCCGATTTGAAACGGCGGCACGTAGGATTTGCCGTCGTTCATCCGGCCGCGCATGTAGGGCTCGACCGACATATAATCGTTGCGCACGAGCACCTCGTCATCGCCGGGCGCGCGGACGGGCGCGGCGGCCAATTCGAAGTTCTCGTCGCTGGGCCAGCCGTTGGGGCGCGAGACGAGGCGGATCTCCCGGGAAGTCGAGGGTAAAGAACTCATCCCCGGCGCTTCGTGGGCGACGGCGGGATGCCCGTTCGGCCTGCGGGAAGCCGACTGCGTGACGGCCACACACGAGGTGACGAACCAATCCCCGCCGCTCGAGAACTATAACGTGTTCACGAGCGACCGCGCGCTGGAGGACGTCATTCGCTACGGCGACGCCTCGTGGGCGCACGGCGCCTTGGCGCAACTGGGTCTGCGCGCCGGGAGCGAGGAGGCGATCGCCTGGGGCTTCGAAGCGAACCGCAACCCCCCGGTTTTGACCACGCACGATCGGAGCGGCCGGCGCATCGACGAGGTCGCGTATGCGTCGGCNNCGGGCCGCCGGCTTCTACGTGTGGAGTCAAGTGGATGCGGGCCACGGCTGCCCGATCTCGATGACCCATGCCGCCTTTCCCGCTCTGCGCGGTCAGCCCGAACTCTTCGCGATGTGGTCGCCCGCGTTGCTGTCGTCGCAGTACGAACCGCGCTTGCTGCCGCTCGCCGAGAAGGGCAGCGCGCTCTTCGGCATGGCGCTCACCGAGAAACAGGGCGGCTCCGACGTGCGCGCCAACACGACGCGCGCCGTAGCGGCGGGCGCCGGCGGCCCCGGTGCCGAGTATCTCCTGACCGGACACAAATGGTTTTGTTCGGCGCCGATGAGCGATGCGTTTCTCGTGTTGGCCCAAGCGCCGGGCGGCTTATCCTGTTTTCTGTTGCCCCGCGTGTTGCCCGACGGCACGCGCAATCGCATCGCGCTTCAGCGGCTCAAAGATAAGTTGGGCAATCGCTCCAACGCCTCGAGCGAAGTCGAGTACGCGGACGCGAGCGCGTGGCTGATCGGCGAAGAAGGCCGCGGCGTGCGCGCCATCGTCGAGATGATCAACTTCACGCGCTTGGATTGCGCGCTGGGTGCCGCGTCGGGCATGCGTCAAGCGGTGGCGCAGGCGATCCATCACGCGCATCATCGCAGCGCCTTCGGCAAGTTGCTCAAGGACCAGCCGCTGATGCAGAACGTGCTCGCCGATTTGGCGCTCGAAGCCGAAGCGGCGATTCTGACCGCGCTGCGCTTGGCGCGCGCCTGCGACCGGGCGGGGCAGAGCGAGCACGAAGCGCGCATCAAGCGCATCGGCACCGCGCTTGCAAAGTATTGGATCTGCAAGCGGGCCGCGCCGCATGCGGCCGAGGCGCTCGAGTGTTTGGGCGGTAACGGGTACGTTGAGGAAAGCATCATGCCGCGCCTCTATCGCGAGGCGCCGCTCAATTCGCTATGGGAAGGCGCCGGCAACGTCAATGCGCTCGACTTGTTGCGCGCCGTCGCACGCGAGCCCGACACGCTCGAAGCCTATTTCGTTGAGGTCGAGAAGGCCGCCGGCCTCGATTCGCGCGTGACCGTCGCGCTTGCGCGCATTCGCGCCGAACTCGCGGATGGCGATAGCATCGAAGCGCGGGCGCGGCGCNNTCGTTTGTCTCCGAAGCATTCCTGGAGTCGCGAATAGCGGGCAACTGGGGCCATGCCTTCGGCACGTTGCCGCCCGGTCTGCAACTCGGCGCGATCGTGGAAAGGGCCAATCCGGCCTGAAAGAGTGCGAAGCGTCACGTCCACGCGTCTCGTAATCGGATACGGTATACAAGACGAAGGGAGCGTCGCCGCATTCAGTCGCCGCCTATTTCGGCCCAAGAGGCAGAGCGTTTACTTGCACTGCGTGGTTCGGGCCTTCTGTACACGCCCGCCGAGGAGCGCTTCGACCGCATAACGCGCATTGCGGCGCGCGTCCTCGAGGTGCCCATTGCGCTGCTGACGCTCGTTTCAGAGGACGAGCAATGGTTCAAATCGAGCCAAGGTCTGCGTGCGGTCGCCACCCCGCGTAGCATCTCGTTCTGCGGGCACGCGATCCTCGAAGAGGATACGTTCGTCGTCGAGGACGCCCGCGCGGATAGCCGCTTTTCCGATAACCCGCTCGTGCTCGGCGAACCGAAGATCCGGTTCTATGCGGGCGAGCCGGTTCGGCGCGGAGGCCAGTGCATCGGCACGCTCTGCGTGATCGATTCGCAGCCCCGTGAATTCCCCGATGCCGACCGGCAGATTCTCAAGGATCTCGCCTGTCTGATCGAGGCCGAGTTCGAGCGCGGCCACTTGAGCGAGACGCAGGCCGAGATGATCGCCGCGCACGACGATCTCAAGCGGCGCGCCTCGATCGACGGCTTGACGCGCCTGTGGAATCGCAGCGCGATTCTGGAACTCCTGTCGCGGGAAGTTGCGCTGGCGCGCCGCGGCTCCGAACTCACCATCGCCATGATCGACGTCGACAATTTCAAGCTGATCAACGACACCTACGGCCATCCGACGGGCGATCGCGTGCTCTCCGAAGTCGCCGCGCGCATCCGCTCGTCGATCCGCGACTCCGATTGCGTGGGCCGCTACGGCGGGGAAGAATTTCTGGCCGTTCTCGGCGGCTGCTTACCGGAGGATGCGCAGGCCAGCGTCGCACGCATCCTCGAGAGCGTCTCGCTCGACCCGATCACCTTTAAGGACGCAAGCATCCAGGTAACCGTGAGCGTCGGCTATGCGTCGTTCGGCAAACCGCTGCGCGATGCGGATTCGCTGCTCGCGGCCGCCGACGCAGCCCTCTATCGCGCCAAGACCACCGGCCGCAATCGAGCGAGCTTTAGCCGCGCGTCGTAGTACCGGTTACTGGCCGAGCTCCTCGAGCAGTCGCTTGTCTTTGTAGACCACGCGCAACGCTTGCGTGATCGCGGCGCTGTCGACCGCAACGGCGCGGTTCGCGGTACCGTCGTAGAAGTAGTCGCCGCCGAGCGACTGCAGATTGCCGTCGAAGATCAGCCCGACGATCCTCGCGTCCTTGTCGATCACCGGGCTGCCCGAGTTGCCGCCGATGATGTCGTTCGTGGTGACGAAGTTCATCTTCGTGTTGGGATTCAGCGCATGCTGTGCGTCGAGCCACGACTTGGGCAACGCGAAGGGCGGCCGGCCCGTCGCGCGCTCGAAGAGTCCGCCGATCGTCGTGAACGGCGCGATCGTTTGACCGCGCTGCTCGTAGCCTTTTACGCTGCCGTACGAGAGGCGCGCGGTGAAGGTGGCGTCGGGATAGACCGACGTGCCGTAGACCGCAAAGCGCGCTTCGCCGAGCAATTCTTCGTTTGCGGCGATCGGCGCTTCGACGTTTTCTTCGTACGCCCGGCGCGCAGCGCGCGCATCGGGCTCGACGCTGCGCATCAGCACGATTGCGGGATCGGTCGAGGCGTCGATGGCGGCCTGGCCGCCGTCCCATAGCGCGCGGCGCACGGCGGGGTTGCTCAGTTTCGAGGTAGAGATCAGCGCGGCTAGCTCTTCGGGCGAACGCTGCCCCAAGACTTTGCGCACGAACGGATCGTCGGCGGTCAGGTTTTGCCGGAGTTTGGTCAGCGCCCAGGTGAGCCGGGCCTGTTCGAAGTCGGGGTAGACCGGCGCCGAGGAAAAGAGCGATAACTGCAGCGTCTTCAGGCGCGCATCGCTGAACTCGGGCAGACGCTTGTCGTTGGGCTTGGGGCGCTCCGCGGCGGCGCGAACGAGGGTCTGGGCGAAGCCGAGCAGGGTGCTACCGCGCGCCAGTCCGCCGTCTTTGAAGTAGGTGCTCTCGTCGCGGCGGCCCTCGGCTTGGGCGATCGCGGCCCAGGCGCCGCCGTACTTGGCCTGTTTCGCCGGATCGGCCGCTACTGCGGCCTTGAAATCGGCTTCCTGTTTCTCCTTACCGGCGAAGAACGAGGGCGTGAGCAACGCCGCTTCGCGACCGATGTTCAACTTGAGGCCGTTCTCGGTGCCGAAGATCGTGTCGAGCGCTTCCTTCGCGTGCTCGGGGCTTTCGGCGGCATAGCGCGTGAGGTAGCCGTCGAGATCGGAAGCATTGCGAATGCTGAAGGGGAGCGCGGTATCGCGCTGATACTGCAGTTCCGCCACCGTTTCGAGCCGTTCGGTGCGGCCTGGGTTGCCGGAGACGAAGGTCAGTTCGCCGTCCTGGGGTCCGTTCGGATTCCACGCGAAGAAATTCGGCGTATTCGCCGGCTTGTCTCCGTCGTACACGCGGAGCAGCGTGATGTCGAGATCGAAGCGCGGAAACGAAAAGTTGTCGGGATCGCCGCCGAAGAAGGCGATGTCGAATTCCGGCGCCCAGACCAGCCGCACGTCGCGATAGGCGCGATAGGTGTAGAGCTTGTACTGGCCGCCGTTGTACAGCGTGACTACGTCGCAACGCAGCGACGGATCGCAGGCCTGCGTGATGCGCGCGACCTCCGCTTTGCGCGCCGCGTTGGCCGCACCAGCGGCGAGGCCGTTCTCGGCCGATTTGATCCGCGCGGTCACGTCGTCGATCTTGATCAACTGGTTGATCTCTTGCGCCGGGCAGCGCTTCTCGTCGGCCGTCGTCGCCGCGTAGAAGCCGTCGCGGTTGTAATCCTTGCCGCCGGTCGAGAGCTGCGAGATGCAGCCCTGCGCGCAGTGATGATTGGTCATCACGAGCCCGCTCGAGGAAACGAACGAGCCCGAGCAGCCGAAGGCTAGGCGCACAGAAGCCAAGCGGACGTTATCGAGCCAAGCCTGGCTCGGCTTGAAGCCGTACGCGTCGGCGACCTTCTGCGCGGGAAAGTCGTCGAACGTCCACATGCCCTCATCGGCACTTCCCGCGCTCGCCGAAAAACCGAGCGCAAGTACCATGCCCAACACCGCAACAAGCGAACGGACGCAAGAGCCCACACGAATCCTCATCCCTCAGAGATGAGTGCGGGGTTTGCCAAAATCCTCCGCGGCGCGGGCTGCGTTACGGGGCTTTGTCGCTGAAGCTGTAGTCGGTGAAGGCTGCGTGGAAGTCGAAGTCGAGCCAGAACATCAGGCCGCTTCCCTTCACGCGCACGGCGAGCAGGTCGGGTACGACGTACGCGCCGGCGCGCACGTACCGTTGCTCGAAGCTCACGAACACCGGGTCTTCGCCGCCTCGGCCGACGACCGCGACGGGATCGTGACTCGCCGGATCGACGTACATCGTCTTGAAGTCGCCGTCGTCCTTATCGCGTTTGCAGACGTCTTTGAGCGCGATGGCCTCGACGGCGCGCCCGTCGTAGGTGTCCGGCTTCGAGGAGAGCCCGGTGTAGCACGAGGTTTCGAACGGCGAGTTCTTGAGGATGTTGCCTGAGGTCTTACTGCCGGCGCCCGTGTAGATTTCCAACTCCTTGCCCTTGACCGTCTTGCCGTCACTCGTGCGCACGGTGACCGTTTCGTTGATGTCCTTTTCGATCGCGTCCATCCTCACGTGCCCGCGCTGGGTGTACGTGACGTAGGCCGGAAGCGGTTTGGTGAGGAGGCGTACCGCCTGCTGGTAGTCGCTGGCTGCGCTCATGCCCCGCTCCTACTTCGCGCGGCGTATGAGTGTTTCATAGACCCAGCGAATGAGCAGCAATTGGAGCGGGAGCCGAGCGTAGAGTGCCCAGCGCGGGATCGAGTCGAACCGCGTCGCGTCGGTGGCCATGTACACGTTTGCCGGGAAGACGGCGATCAAGAGCGCGATCAGGCCCCAGCCCGAGAATTGCCGCGTGGCCGGCACGAGCGCGCCGAGGCCGCCCAAAATCTCGAAGGCGCCGCTGATCTCGACCAAGCGGCGCTTGTCGGGCAGATAGGGCGGNNGCAATTGCGTACCGCTGAAGAGCTGAAGTGTTCATGTGTACCTGCACCTAGAACGGCGCGAGCACGCCGCCTGGATTGTGATCGACCGGCCCGGCGCCCGGAACGCGCTCTCGTTCGAGATGTGGGACCGCCTGGGCGAGATTGCCCGGGAACTCTCGCGTGATTCCACGTTGCGCGCCGTCATCATCGCGGGCGGCCCGGAAGCCTTCGCCGCGGGGGCCGACATCGCCGAGTTCACCTCGTTTGCCGGGGCCGACGACGGATTCGCGTACGAGGCGCGCGTCGAGTCGGTCTTGCGCGCGATCGAGGATCTCCAGGTTCCCACGATCGCGGCCCTGGCCGGCGCCTGCACCGGCGGCGGGGTGTTTTTGGCTTCCGCCTGCGACCTGCGCATCGGGGCGGCCAACCTGCGCGTCGGCGTCCCGATCGCGCGCACGCTCGGCAACGTGACGACCGTGGCCAACGTGCGCCGCCTCGGGGCCATCATCGGGCTCGCGCGCGTCAAGGAGTGGTTCATGACGGCGCGCTTGCTCGATGCATCCCGAGCACTCGCCGCGGGCTTCATCGGAGAAGTGGTGCCCTCGTTCGATGCGCTCGCCCCGCGCGCGGAACAACTCGCTTCCGAACTCGCGGGATACGCGCCGCGTACGCTGCGCGCGACCAAGGAACTCTACCGCCGCATCCTGCGCGACGGCGGCGAGATCGACGACCGCGACATCCTGGAGTCGTGCTATGCCAGCGCGGACTTCCGCGAAGGCGTCGCGGCCTTTTTCGAAAAGCGGCCCGCAGCGTGGCGCGACTTGTGAGCCGTTACCGCCTCACGACGAGGGTCGGCGTTTGACCTCGCCGACGGCCTCTTGAATCCGCTTCCTTCGCGTTTCCGGTTTGACCGCTTCTTCGATGCGGCGGATCATGAAGTTCTGTCGTCCGGGAGGCAGCGACGTAAAGTACTCCGTGGCTTTTTCGGTTCGCAACGCGGCGAGCAGATCTTCGGGATAGGTTATCGCCGCCCGGTCGAGGACCGTGCAGCGCAAGCGCACGCGATCGCCGACTTTGGTGCCCGTCTCTTTTCGCACCTTGCCCTTGATGCGAATATAGTGCTGCCCGCCTCCGACCGGAAACAAACTCACCTGAAAGGGCGCCGAGTCGTTGACGCGAGCCGAGACCAGGACCGGGCCTTTGGTGCCCAGCGCTGCGGTAATCTTTGCCGGAACCGCAACGGCACAATAGTCCAATCCCTCCGCCCAGTTTTCGAGCGTGGCCTCGAACGACAGTTGCTTACCCGCGATGCCGGACGCTTTCATGGGTTAGTGGCCGAACGCCCTACGCTGGATCTGCATCTGCTCGACGACGACCGCGTCTTTTCCGGCCAGCGCGTTGGTGTGGCACGAGCAATTGGGATCCATGGTCACTCCGAGCGCGGCCAGATACGAATGGATGTCGTGCCAACAGGAGATGGTCCATTTGATTTCGGGTAATCTGCGCGTATCCACGGGATAATCCAAGCCGACATGCACGAATCCGAAGATCTCGAAGGGCAACGTCGGCACGAGGTCCGGGCGATTGTAGATGCGCCACTTCACGAGGTCGAGGTTATCGAAGCGGTCGGCGAAGAGACCGTCGCCCACGCGCGGGCTCGCGAAGGTGTAGATCGCCGTGGGCTTGAGGTCGGACTCTTCGAAGTCGTTCTGCATCACGATCAGGGTGCAGAGCGCGCCGCCCAGACTGTGACCCGTGAGGGTCATGCCGACACCGTCGAGACCGATCTGATCCGCGTTCACGCGCTCCGCGCCGGCGACGCTCCTGCGCTCAGCCTCATGGACGCGCAACACGCTGCGAAGCTTCTCCGTGAACGTTTGCTCGGCGCCCATCCGTCCCAGGTGCGGTGCGTGAAACGCATAGACGTCTTGGTTTACATAGGTGATGTCGAGCGTCTCGTAAATCGTGCGAAAGCCGTAAGCGACCTTGCCATCTCTCGTGACCCCCGGAAAGGGGACGAGCACCACGTGAAAATCGTCCCACCATTCCCGCCAACCCTCCGTGCCGCGCAGCGCAAACACGTAATGGTCGGTCGCCGTCACATGCGCGATGAATCCATAAAACCGCCGGTCGTTCGGGCCCGGCTCGATGAGGAAGTCTTCCATTGTCACCCAGGCGACGAAATCGCAGCCCGGGGGAAGCGCGACGGCCGGAAACAGCGCCGATGGCGCGTCGTGATATGCGTCATATGCCCGGACCACGAAGTCACCCGCGTCCGCGGCGTCGCTGATATTCATCATGGAGGTAACTCGCTCGTAGAAAAGCGGCGTTCGGGAGGCGCGCTCCTACCGCCTTTCGCCGTGAGGCGAAACACGCTTCGTGCGCGCGGGTACCCGGCTTTATGACGACGATCGAAATAGACGGCGCCGATGCCGTTATCCATGTCGAAGGCTTCGACCGGTTTCTCGCGCTCAAGAGCCAACTGCGCGTGCCGCTCTCGCACATCGCCGGCGTCGAGCCTGCCGGCGACGAAGCGCGCGAAATCTTTCACGGCTTCCGGGCGGGTGGAACGAACATCCCCGGCGTCGTGTCGGCCGGCACGTATTGGGAGCACCAGGGTCACGTCTTCTGGGACGTGCACGATCCCGCGCGCGCCATTGCCATTCGCCTTCACGACGAGAAGTACGTCAAGCTCATCATCGAGGTGCAAGACCCCGCCGCCGCGATCGCCACGCTGCAGGCCGCGCTGCCCGCGCCCGCGTAGCGCCGAAGGCTACTTCGCCGGCGCGAGCACGCTCGCGACCGTCTTGCCGCCCGCGGCGGCGTCGATGCGCACGTTTGCCGGCGCCGCGCCGTCGCCGGGCACGATCTGGAACTCGACGATCTTCACGCCGACCGCCGGTACGTCGATCGTGGCGTTGAACGGACGGCACAGACGATCGCTGCAAAACGAGGCCACCCAACCCTTAGGCAGGCCGCTCGCGTGCAGCGTGACGTGCGTGTTCGGCGGCCCGCTTATCGCCAGACGGTATTTCAGCGTGCTCGCAATCGAGCCGGGCAGATCGGCGCCGGTCCACTGCGCGAGCGAGAGCGCGGTGCCGTGGCCGGTAATTCCGGCGGCGATGGAGCCCTCTTGCGCTTCCTCGAGGTACATCGCGTGCGTCGGGCTCTCCGCGGTCACGTGTTGCGCCGCTTCGGCCGCGGCCGCAAACTCGGTGCGCGCCCGCGCGACGTCGCCGAGTTCGAGCGCGCTGCGTCCGCCGTAGAGGTGCGTCCAGGCGAGTTGCGCGGGCGTCTTGGCCGCCGCGATCGCCGCGTCGAGNNCGCCCGCCGTAGAGGTGCGTCCAGGCTTGGCGTGCGGGCGTGTCGGCGGCGGCGATCGACTTGTCGAGCGCGGCGTACGCGGCCTCGCGCTGGTGCAAGCGTGCGCGCGAACGGGCCACCGCCATCCACGAAGAATACGACGGCGCGATCTGCGCGATCTGATCGGCCAGGGCGGCGGCGCGGGCCGTGTCGCCGAGTTGCGAGACGGCGTAGGCTTCGCCGTGCAACGCGGCAGTGTCGTTGGGATCGATCTTCAGCGCGTCGGCGTAGGCCGCGCCCGCTTCGCGCCACTTGCGTTCGGCCAACGCCTGATCGCCGCGCAGGCGCGCGAGCAGCACGGCGTCTTCCTTCGACTTCGCGATGCGGTTGAGCGCGACGATGGCTGCGGCGCGCAGCCGCGCCTCTTCGGCGTGCGTCTTGAGCAGGTCGTGATCGCGGGTGGCGTCGCTCATCGACTCGTCCATCATGTCTTCGGCCTTATCGATGGCCTGCGCCGCGTTGCGCGCGTTGGTGCCGATCTCGTCTTCGCCGCCGTCGAAGGGATAGCGCTGCAGCGCGAGCAGATCGTCGAGCTGACGCTGTTCTTCGCTGACCAGCGGCGCGCTACGGCCGTCGCGCGCGGCGACGATGTAGGCCTGTAGTTGCGCTCGCGGCAAGATGTTGTCGGCGTGGAGCGCGCGCACGATGCCGTGCGGATCGATCACGATCGTCGTCGGGTAATTGGTGATCGCGTAATCGCGCACGAACGCCGAGTCGCCCTTCACGACGGCTTGCGCGTACGGAATGCCTTTGGCCGCCACGAAGGCGCGCACGGCCGCCGCCGGTTCCGTGGAATTGACGCCGAGAAAAACGACGCCGTCGCGCGCGGTCAGCTTCGACTCCGCAACGAGGTCGGGCGTTTCCAACCGGCACGGCGGACACCACGAGCCCCACACGTTGATCACGAGCGTCATGCCGCGATACGTGGCCAGCGTGACGGTGCGACCGTCGATGGTGGTCAACCGGAAGGCAGGCGCCGGCCGGCCCGCTTCGGGCCCGGGCAGGCCCGCTGAGAATGCCGGCGACGCAAACAGGGCGAACGCGAGCGCGGCCGTCGCGTGAAGCGCACGGCGCGCGAACGAGGTTGCGAACATCATTGTAAAGCGACGAGCCTCCCGGACAGCCAGCAATGTGCCCGCACGATCGAATCCACTTCGGGAAGGCCGGTCAGTTGCGCCTGCGCGGCCACCACGTCCAATTCGCCGCCGTACGTTTCCACGCGCAACGCCGCGTAGTGACGTCCGGTGGCCGCGTTGGTCAGCGTTTGCGAGCCGGTCACGCGTCCGGTGACGACCGCATGCGAACGCGCCCGCCCGACGTTCTTGCCGAACAATCCGGTCGGCACGAACGAGTGACTGGCAAACGCGAGACCCTCTTTCTCGCGGCGCTGTTCCGCGGCAAAAGTCGCCTCATCCGGCCACTGCTCGATCGAACTGGCGAAGCCGGCCAAGGCCAGCGTGGCCCGAAACGGCGGCGTGCGTTCGCCGGCCACGATATCGTAATCGGGCAGGCTCGCGGAGAAGGGATAGATGCCGTGCTCTTTGGCGTCGACGTCGCCGTCGTCGCCGGGCGTTGCGGCCCAAGCGTAGAGTTCGCCTTCGAGCGGAAACTCGGCGTTGCGATCGAGCGACTCAACGATCACCGCCATGCGCGCGCCGCCCTCGAAGTGCGGGTTTGCGCCGGCGAGTTCGCGGCGCTTGCCCAAGCGGTACATCGTGACCCATAATTCGGCTTCGCCGATGTGCCACACGTGGTAGTCGCCGTGCTCCGCGACGAGGTGTTCGCCCTCGGCCAATGCGCGCTGCAGTTGCGTTTCGAATTCCGGTCGTTCGAGCGTGAACCCGATCGATTCGAAGTAGTCGCTCACGGCGTTCGCTCGAGCACGAGCGCGATGCCCTGACCCACGCCGATGCACATCGTGCAGAGCGCGTAGCGCCCATTGCGCCGCCGCAATTCGTAGGCGGCGGTCGCGACCAAACGCGCGCCGCTCATGCCCAGCGGGTGGCCGAGCGCGATCGCGCCGCCGTTGGGGTTCACGTGCGGCGAGTCGTCGGGAATGCCCAACTGGCGCAAGACGGCGAGCGACTGCGAAGCGAAGGCTTCGTTGAGTTCGATCACGTCGAGCTGCTCGACGCCCAGGCCGAGGCGTGCGAGCAGCTTGCGCGAGGCCGGTGCGGGACCGATGCCCATAATGCGCGGGGCCACGCCCGCCGTCGCCGCACCGCGCACGCGTGCGAGCGGCGTCAAGCCGTAGCGTTCGGCGGCGGCCGGTGAAGCGAGCAGTACGGCGCAGGCGCCGTCGTTGAGCCCCGAGGCATTGCCTGCGGTCACGGTGCCGTTCGCGCGAAAAGGCGCAGGCAGTTTCGTCAGGCCCTCGAGCGTGGTATCGGCACGCACGTGTTCGTCGCGCGAGACGACGACGGGGTCGCCCTTCTTGCGCGGGATCGTGACGTTGACGATCTCTTCGGCGAGCGTGCCGTCGGCCTGCGCGCGCGCGGCGCGCTGTTGGCTGCGCAGCGCGAAGGCGTCTTGATCGGCGCGCGAGACGTTGAATTCCGCGGCGACGTTTTCGCCCGTCTCGGGCATCGAGTCGGTGCCGTAGAGTTGCTGCATCAACGGGTTCACGAAACGCCAGCCGATCGTCGTGTCGAACATCTGCACGTCGCGGCCGAAGGCCGAGTCGTTTTTGCCCAGCACGAAGGGCGCGCGCGACATGCTCTCCACGCCGCCGGCGATGACCAACTCGGCCTCGCCGGTCGCGATCAAACGGGCAGCTTGGGCCACCGCGTCCATGCCCGAGCCGCACAGCCGGTTGATCGTGGATGCGGACACGTCCTCGGGCAAACCGGCGAGCAGGACGGCCATGCGCGCGACGTTGCGGTTGTCCTCGCCGGCCTGGTTCGCGCAGCCCAGGATCACGTCGTCGACCTCGTTCCAGGCGACGGCCGGGTTGCGTTCCACCAGCGCGCGCAGGGGGATGGTGGCGAGGTCGTCGGGCCGGATCGCGCTCAAGGCGCCGCCGTATCGGCCGATGGGCGTCCGGACGGCATCGCAAACGAGAGCTTCGGTCATACGAGCGCCTTCGCCGCCGCAATCGCGGCTCCCCGAGGTCTGGGGCACCGGCCGCGTCGTAGCTTCTCGCGTGGCCAAGACAGTCCAGCCGGCGCCCTCGCCCGAGGAGCGCGCGCAGAGCCTGCGTGCGCAGCTCGAGGAGGCCAGCCGGAATTACCACGTGCTCGACGCGCCGACGATCACCGACGCCGAGTACGACGCGCTGCTCCGCGAACTCGTCGACCTGGAAGCGGCCTTTCCGGAACTGGCCACGCCCGACTCGCCGACGCAGCGCGTCGGTGCGGCGCCGTCGTCGGACTTTCCGCCCTACCGCCACGACGTGCCGATGCTCAGCCTGGCCAACGCGTTCGACGAAGCCGACCTGCGCGCGTTCGACGCCCGCGTGACCAAGCTCGCCGGCTCGGCGCCGGGGTATTGTTGCGAGTTGAAAATCGATGGCCTGGCGATCTCGCTACGCTACGAACGCGGCCGCTTCGTCTCCGGCGGCACGCGCGGCGACGGCAGCGTGGGCGAAGACGTGACGCCGAATCTGCTGACCATCAAGGACGTCCCGCGCACCCTCGAGTCGGGCGCCCCCGCGACGATCGAGGTGCGCGGCGAGGTCTATCTTTCGCGCAGCGAGTTCGCCGCGATCAACCAGGCCCGCCACGAAGCTGGCAAACCGCTCTTCGCCAATCCGCGCAACGCGGCTGCGGGCGGCCTGCGGCAAAAGGATCCGCGGCTCACCGCAGAACGCCGGCTCGCCTTCTTCGGCTACGCGCTGGGCGCGTTCGAGGACGGCGACCTGCCCGCGACACAATTCGATTTGCTGCACTACTTCAAGCGGCTGGGCTTTCCGGTGAATCCCAACGTGTCTCGCGCGCCCGGGATCGACGCCGTGCTCGAATACTGTCGCGGCGCCGAGGAGCGGCGCGACGCGCTCGACTACGAGATCGACGGCGTGGTGATCAAGGTCGACGATCTCGCGTTGCAGCAAAAGCTCGGCTACTCGGGCAAAGATCCGCGCTGGGCCATCGCCTTCAAGTTCCGCGCGCAGGAAGCGCGCACCAAACTGCAAGCGATCGAAGTCAACGTCAGCCGCGCGGGCAAACTGAATCCGTATGCCGTGCTCGAGCCCGTGCAACTCGGCGGCGTGACGGTCAAGATGGCCACGCTGCACAACGAAGCCGACATTCACCGCAAGGACATCCGCGCGGGCGATACCGTCGTCGTGCGCCGCGCGGGCGACGTGATTCCCTACGTCGTGGGCCCGGTGCTCGAACTCCGTCCGCCGGATGCAGTGCCCTACGCGATTCCGGAGCATTGTCCGGTCTGCGGCTCGGAAGTCGACCACCCGCCCGACGACGTGTTCGCCTATTGCACCAACGTGCGCTGTCCCGCGCAGGTGCGCGAGCGGTTGCGGCACTTCTGTTCGCGCGGTGCGATGGATATCGAAGGCGTCGGCGACGTGCTCGCGGGGGCGCTCGTCGACCACGCCTTGTGCCGCGACGTGGCCGAACTCTACGATCTCACCTTGGAAACGTTGAGCACGCTGCCGCGCATGGGCGAGAAGTCGGCGCAGAACGTGCTCGACGCGATCGAGGGCTCGAAGTCGCGCGGACTGGCGCGCGTGTTGGCGGCGCTGGGCATCCGCTATGTCGGCGGTCAGAATGCGGCCTTGCTCGCGGGGGCTTTCGGCACGATCGATGCGGTCGCCGAAGCGGGTCGCGACCGGCTCGCCGCGGTGGCGGGCATCGGTCCGCAGATCGCCGAGAGCGTCGCGTTTTTCTTCGCGCAGCCGCCGAACGTCGACGTGGTCGAACGTCTCAAGGCGCACGGCCTCGACCTCAGCGCGCCGCTCGATGCCGAGGGCGCGCCCGGACCGCTGGGCGGCAAGACGTTCGTGCTGACGGGCACGCTGCCGTCGCTCACCCGCGAAGAGGCGAGCGAATTGATCCTCGCAGCGGGCGGCAAAGTGACCAAGTCGGTCAGCAAGAACACCGACTACGTCGTGGCCGGCGACGAGGCCGGCTCGAAGCTGGCCAAGGCCGAACAGCTGGGCCTCGCCATCATCGACGAAGCCGCCTTGCGCGCGCTCCTGGCCTAGCGGCGCCACCCCCACTCCGGCCAAATTGTGGGGTTTCCCCGAATTTGCCGGCCGAAGCCAACGGTCTATGCTCGGCTCGTACCCTTCGTCTTTGGAGAGCCGACATTGAAGATCTCGAAACCAACCCGCGCGTCGCTCGGCATGGTCGCGCTCGCACTTCTCGCCGGATGCACCGGCTCCGGCACGTCCACGCCCCTCGCCGCCGGCCAATCCGTTCGGTCCGTCCACTCCGCCGGCGCGTCGGCGAACGCCGCGCGGCCTGCCGTTCTCGCCAGCGGCGTGCCCTGGATGCGCGTCGGTCGCGGCGCTCCGAAAAGCAGCCGTATCGTTCGCGGTTCGCAGACCGTGCTCGTGAGCCAAAGCTTCGCGGGCACGAGCACGCCCAAGCAGAATTGGTTCTGGAAAGACAACGCATGCCTGACGGCAGGCACCGCGAGCACGCCGAAGTCGTCGATCCCGGCGTGCGGCGCCAATGCGCCCCAGGATCCGCCCGGCAGCGGCACGCTCGAATTGACGCCGCCCAATACTAACGCTCTGGGTCTCGCGGGTTGGCACGAGCCGCTGCCCACCGCGAACGGCTTGGAGATCTCGTTCAACCTTTACGCGTTCGATGGTTCGGAGCCGGGCGCCGACGGCGTTCTGGTCTTCTTGAGCGACGGCTCGGCGAAACATCCGACGAAGCCTGCGGGCGCGGGCGGCGCGCTGGGCTACATCAATCACAACAAGCGCAACTCGGGCTTGCCCAACGCCTACCTCGGCGTTGGTTTTGACGAGTACGGCAACTTCAGCAACTATCTCCTCGACGGTCCGGGCTTCATTCCGGAGACGGTTGCCTTCGGAGGCGCCGAGTCGGCCGGCTACGCGTACCTCGGCGGCGTGACCGACGGCTCCGGCCAACCCGCGAGCCTACCCTTCGACATCGACGATCCGTCGTCGCCGACGCGTCAGAGCAGCGCGCCGACGGTGTACATCTCGCTGACCGCGAGCGGCTTAGCCGAAGTGGCCATCGACATCCACGACGGCAACGGTCCGGTCACGTACGTCTCGGAGAATATCGTGGGCATCAACGGGCAGCCGGCCGTGCCCAGTTCGGTGTACGTCGGCTTCATTGCCTCGACCGGCACGTTCTACAATCGCCAGCAGATCGACAACCTGACGATCGAAACGCTCCAGTGACGATCAGTCGATGAAGTCCTCGACCACGACGACGCCGCGATAGGTCGCGTACACCGCGACGCCGATCGCACGGTAGTGTGGTTCGAGCATGTTTTCGCGGTGCGGAAGCGAGCGGTAGAGTCTCGCTTCCGCATCGCGTTCGTCCTCGCCGGTGCCCAAGTTTTCGCCCGCGTAACCGAAAGGTATCCCGGCCGTCGCGATGCGGTTGAACGGGTCTTTACCTTCCGGCGTCGCGTGTCCGAAGTAGCCGCGCGCGATCATGTCCTCGGCGTGCGCCTTGGCGACGGCGCTCAGGCGCGCGTCGCTGTCGAGTGCGGTCAAGCCGTCGGCGACGCGCAAGGCGTTGATGTCGTGGAGCAACGCTCGCTCGTCGCTGCCGCTCTCGCGCCCGTCGCCGCGTTTGGTGGCCATGGGCTCCGAGCTGTAATCGCCTTCGTCACCCGGCTGATACCGTACGCCGGTCGCGTGCGCCGCGTGCGAGGCCGCCGCGATCGCGCCGGCCGGAACCGGGCTCGCGGCAGCGATGAGGCAGATGGCTATCGATGCGCAATAGATGCGTTGGTGCGTTGCGCTGCGTCCTTGCATTGCCCGAACCTCTTCCAGCCGGCCGTGGCTCGACGTGCCAGTGCGCGTCCGTGCGCGGCCGAGATACTTTTATAGCATTTGCCGGCCGGCGCGCGCCATCCCGAAACCGACGGGACGAGGAAAGAGTGATCGAAGCACCGAGCGTGATACCCGTTACTCTTTTCCTTTTCCGCCGATTTCACGATACCCGCCGGGCCCGGCGTACGTTATCGTTGAGCGATGCTTCACGCCACGCCAATAGGCTTCCCGAAGAAAGAGGTCTCATTCGCAACCGCGATCGCAACGTGCGACGCGTGCGCCTTCCGGGTTAGCGTGTGCGGATTCAATGAGGCCCAGGCCGCCGGGTGCGAGAAGTTTACGCGCGAAAAAGCAAACGAGCATGCGCTCTCGAGCGAACATAGGCTAGCGGTACGAGTGGTGCGGGTGAGCGAGCGCGCGGAGATGTGTTACGAGTATCAAGTGGGCGGCGACGCTGCGGTTACGCGCTCGCGACCGGCCGATGTGCGGCCACGGGCAATTCCCAGCCGAGAATCCTCGCGATGAGTTCGGTACGGTTCCGCGTCCGCGTTTTCTGAATCATACTATTTATGTGATCTTGCACGGTCGATGAAGTGATATACAGTTGCCGGCCGATCGCCTCGAGGTGGTGGCCGTCGAGTAAGAGGGCCAGCACTTGTCTCTCGCGGGGTGAGATATGGAAGGTAGCTACGGCGCCCGTAAGCGAGTTCGGCGGCACGTAGCGGCTGAGGTGGACGCCGATGAATTCTCCGAGTACTCCGGCCATCGGCACGGTATGAACGAGCAGGAACGGAACGGGCCTGGCGACGCCGGCGCATTTCGCACCGCGCTCGCCCGGCCAGCCCGCCGTCAAGCCTCGCACCGTCTCTTCCAGAACGACCGGTAAACGGTCCGAGACGCTCCGGCCGATCAACGCGACGCGGCGCTGGTCTTGCGAACTCCACGCGAGCATGATCCGCAAATCGTCGTCGAGCACGTAGGAGGCTTGTTCCGAATTCGCGGCCGGCCCCACCGCAGCCGGCGCGCGGTTGTCGAGCGTCGGGTGCCTTTGCGCAGGCGCCAGTCGAAGCGCCGAGAGACGATCGGACAGCGCGTCCAGTGCGAAGGTCAGGACGCTGATCTCGGCCGAGGTGAACGGCCCCAATGCCGCCGTCCGAAAGAGTGTCAGTACGGCATACCGCGCTCGCTCGTCCGCGAATACGAGCGTTACGCCGCCCGCGAATTCGACGGGCACGTCCACCGCCGGCCCTATGCGAGGGCCCGCTCCGAAACCGTTTGCCGGTCGTCTCGACCGATCCGCGGCTACCGGTGTTCCGCCGCTTTCGTCGGGCGAAGCAAGCGGTTCGAGAACGTCGCCGTTCGGGGAGGTGCGGTTATAGGTCCAGTCCGAGACGGGCACGATCCCGAGAATTCCGGCGAGGATCGGATATGCCGGATCCGATTCCGGCAGGTTGTCGCGCAATGCGCTGTCGACCGCCATGCAATAAGCCTTCTTCGCAGCGCGGAGGTCCTATGCTACATGATGCGCCAGGACCGGTCTGTATGAATCAGCACATCTTTTCAGGCTTCGACGGGCCGGAGCAGCCCACCGAATTGCTTGCGCGCGGTCTCGTAGCACTCGCAGGCCGCATCCTCGAGGCCGCGCCGGTCGACGATGCGGATGACCCCGTGACCGTAGCGAATGAAACCGGCCTGCTGCAGCGTGCCCGCGGCGATGGTCACGCCCGACCGGCCTGTGCCCAGCATCATGGCCAGGTATTCGTGCGTGAGCGGGATCTCGTCGGACTCCACGCGATCGTGGGTGAGCAAGAGCCAGCGCGCGCACCGCTCGTAGACGCTGTGCAGGCGGTTGCATGCCGCGAGCTGGCCGAGCATGTTGACGTAGGCTTGCAAATAGCGATCGAGCACTTCGCGGAAGCGACGACTCTCCTTGACGATCAGCCGGAAGAGATCGACGGGCATGCTGATAACGTCTCCGGGTACTTGGCAATAACAATCATTTGCGGTACTTGAAGCACCGAGCAGCAGCGGAAATGCGGACATGCCTTCGCGGCCGATCGTGCCGATTTCGATGTTGTCGCCGTCGCGCATGTGGGAAACGATCGACAGCACGGAGTTCGTCGGAAAGAAGACCGTTTCGATCGGTTCTTCGGGCGTGTAGATGCGTTCGCGCACCTTGAGGGAGGCGTACTCTCCCCGCTCGAGGACGACGTCGGCAAGAGGGCCCTCGATTGCTTGCAGGACCGAATTCAGGCTGAGCTCGCGGAGCCGTAAACGGCGCATTGACAATTGAATCAACCTCACGTTGCCATGCGAAGACGCACGTACACGGGGTGCTGCTTGGCTAGTACAGTTTCTCTAGGGTTCGTACCTTCCCCAGACGCGCGCAGCGATTATTCGGCGCAGGTCGAGACGCGGCGGCGCTCAGAAGAGGCGCAGCAATCCGCCGAGCGGTCGCGGCGTGCCGGCCAGCGCGTCGGCGAGCGCGTCCGGCAGATCGCCGGCCATCACGCCGACGTGCCGTATTGCGTGTGCCCGTTGTCCGGCGAGGCCGTGCCAGTACGCGCCGGCGCGCGCGGCGTCCACCGGCGAGAGACCTTGCGCGAGCAGCGTCGAGATGATGCCGGTGAGCACGTCGCCCGTGCCCGCGGTCGCGAGCGCGCTCGTGCCGGTCGGGTTGACGTGCATCGTCGTGCCGTCGTCGATCAGCGTCGACCAGCCCTTGAGCAACGTCGTGACGCCGGTGCTCGTCGTAAAAGCGCGCAAGCGCTCGAGGCGTTCGCCGGGTGTGATCGTGCCCAGGCCGCTGAGCCGCGCGAATTCGCCCGCGTGAGGCGTGAGCACGCAGTGTTTGCCGCCGAGGATCGCGGTGCGTTTCGAGAGGTGGAAGAGCGCGCTCGCGTCGGCCACGAACGGCAGGTCGAGGTGAATGATGAACTCGCGCACGATCCAGCCGGTGTCTTCATCGAGCGGCAGCCCCGGCCCGAGCGCGACGGCCGAGCTGTGCCTGCGCAGGTCGAGCAGGTCTTCCACGGTTTTCTTCGGCTCGCCGTCGGCGTAGGCGACCACCACCTGCTCGACGAGGTGCGTGCGAATCGTGTCGGCGGCGGCGGCGCTCGTGGCGAGCGTCACGTAACCGGCGCCGGCGCGCGCGGCGCCACGCGCGCAGAGCACGGCCGCGCCGGGAAATTGCTTCGAGCCTGCCACGACGAGCGGCGCGCCCGACGAACGTTTGTCGCTCTCGTCGCCGCGCGCGGGCAGCAACGCGAGAAACTCTTCGGGCGTCAGTACGTCGTAGTACGGTGCGCCGAGCGCGGCGATGTGCGCGCCGAGTCCGATGTCGCCCACGTAGAGCGCGCCGACGTGCGGACGCGCGGTCTCGAGTAGCAGGCCGATCTTCGGGGCGCCGAGCGTGACCGTCGCGCCCGCGCGCACCGCATGCGCCGACGTCGCGCCGGTGGTCGCATCGACGCCGGTCGGTGCGTCGATGGCCAGCACGCGTTCGCGCTCGAGACGGTTGAGCGCGGCGATCGCGGGCAGCATCGCGGCGCCGGGTTCGGGCCTGGAGCCCGTGCCGAGCAGTCCGTCGAGCGCGAGCACCGCGCCGGAAAGCGCTTCCCGCGCGGCGGCTTCGTCTGCCGGAAAGGCGCGTACCTCGACACCGCTCGCGCGCGCGCGTTGTTCCGCGTCGCGACGCGCGGCGCTCGGCTCGGGTGCATCCATCGCGTAGACGATGCGTTGCCGTGCGTGCGGCANNCGTCGAGTGCGCGATCGCTTCGGCGAGCCGTTCGCCCGCCTGCGCCATGAGCGCGGTCTCGCCGCGTTCCGCCATGCCGCTCGTGTCGGCGGCATGCATCTGCGCGGCGGTCAGCGCGCGCATCAGTCGCCTTCCAAGATCACGAAGGCGGAGGCCATCGAGGCCGTGTGCGTGATGGTCAGGTGCGAACGCGTCACGTGGAACCGTTCGGGAAGCTCCGCCGCCGCACCGAAGAAGCGCAGCACGGGCCGTCCGCTGCGTTCGTGCGAGACGCCGACCTGCCGCCAGGGGATCGCGAAGCCGAAGGCCTTGCGCGCCGCCTCCTTCGCGGCGTAAAATCCCGCGAGCCGTTCGGCCCAGAGCCGCTTGGTGAACGCGTAGGCCATCTCTTCCTCTGTATAGACCCGGCGGGCAAACCAGGCGAGTTTTTTCTCGTCGAACTGGTAGCGGGCCACCTCGGCCAAGTCCGTGCCTATCCCAAGTATCATGCCCGGAAGTTCGCGAGCGTAACGGCCGAGTTCTGCCCACAGGTCTCCCGGCCGCCGAGCGCCAATGTTCGGCATCAATCGCATGCACGTCGCGTCTAAGGTGCTGCTCACGTGAGTCGAATCGGAATCGTCCCGGTCAACGCGATCGACTCGACGTTCCTCAACCGCTTGGCCCTCTGCCTTGAAGAGCGGTTCCTCTTCTCGTGCGAGATCGAGCGCACGCTCCGGCTCCCGCGCACCGCGCTCAACGGCGTACGCCGTCAGTTGTTTTTCAACACGCTGGTGGCCAAGGTGGTCACGCACACGCCCGGCGACGACGGCCTGCGCCTGGCGATCACCGACTTCGACCTCTACAAGATCTCGCACCAGTTCGTGTTCGGCGACGCAAGCGAGGAGCATCGGACCGCGGTCGTCTCGATCCACCGTCTGCGCAGTGACTTCTACGGCGAGCCGGTCGACGAGAACCTGCTCTTCCAGCGCACGCTCAAAGAAGCCGTGCACGATCTGGGACATGCTTTAGGACTGAAGCATTGCTTCAACCCTCGTTGCGCGATGTATTTCTCGGGCTCGATCTTCGACACCGACAACAAGATGTCGCACTTCTGCGAGAATTGCGAGAAGAAGTCGCGCGCTAGCCGCTAGGCTAGCGGATCGACTCGCAGATCGATGCGCCAGTTGTTCGCGCGCATCATGCTGCCCAAGGGATACTCGATCTCGCACGGTCCGAGGTCNNCGGTACCGCCCGGCAGCGCGAGCGAGTCCCACGATCAGCCGCGCGGCGTCGGTGGCGAGGCCCCGCCCGCCGAACTCCGGGAGCACGAACCAGCCGGTTTCGTAGACCTCCTCGCCCGCGAACTCGCTGTCCCAGAAGCCGATCGAGCCGGCGGGCGTCGCGTCGGGCCCGATGCGGATCGCGGCCGGTCTCAGTCGAGGTTGAGCGGCGTGGTGAACTTGCGGAAGACGACCGTTCCGTAGGTCACCACGGCGACGAGGCCCACGAGCGTCACCGCGAGCGCCGAGTACAGCGCGACGGGCGAGGCGCTCGCGCCCTCGATGCTCAAGCCCCCGCTGCCCGCCGGAAAGGCCGGCAAAATATACGGATACATCGTCGCGCCCGCGGCGAGCATCAACGACATGACGAACGCCGACGACGCCGCGAACGTCTGCGGGCCCTCGCCTCGGCGCGCGAAGACGTAGATCGCGATCAGTGCCGCGAGCGAGAGCAGCGGCACGGCCACGAGCCAGGGCGGCGCTTGATGCAGCGGCGAGCGCAGCAGAAACGTCTCGCCCGTCATCACCACATACCAGAGCGCGACCGGCCAGAAGAGCACCAGCACCGCACGCTGCGCGCGCACGCCGAAATCGCCCGTGATGCGAAACATCATGAACGTGCCGCCGTGCAAGGCCAGCGCCAGCAGCGCGAAGATGCCGACGCCGAGCGCGTAGGGGTTGAGCAAGAACGCGAAGGTGCCCTCGAAGTAGCCGTGCTCGTCGAGCGGTACGCCGCGCAGCAAGTTGCCGATGGCCACGCCGAAGAGCACGGTCAAGAGCGCGCTCGAACTGAAGAAGGCGAAGTCCCAGAAGCCGCGCCACATCTCGCCCGGAAAGTGATGGCGCAGTTCGAGCGCGATGCCGCGGAACATCAAGAGCCAGAGCACCACCATGAAGGGCAGATAGAAGCCCGAGAACGACGACGCGTACGCTTGCGGAAAGAGTGCGAAGAGCACGCCGCCCGAGGCGATCAGCCAGACTTCGTTGCCGTTGAGAAACGGCCCGACGCTCTCCATCGCCGCGCCGCGTTCGCGCTCGTTGCGTCCGATCACGAAGCCGAGCGTCGCCACCCCGAGGTCGTAGCCGTCGAGCAGCACGTACATCGCGAGCATCGTGCCCAGGATCCCGAACGCGAGCAGGTTCACGCGGGCGCTTCGGCGCCTCCGGGAAGCGCCGTCAAGCGCCGGCGCGGCGCCGGTCCCGCCGCAATCTCGCGCAACGTGAGATAGATGAAGAGCACGCCCAGCAAAAAGTACATGCCGAGAAATCCGATCAGCGTGAACACGACCTCGCCTCCGGCGACGGTCGACGAGACGCCCTCACTGGTCTTCAACAACCCGTAGATGATCCAGGGCTGACGTCCGACCTCGCTCACCGTCCACCCCGCCTCGTTGGCGATGTACGGAAAGGGCATCAGCAGCATCAGGCCCCAGAGCACGATGCGCGTCTGCTCGAGACGCTTTTGATAGAGCAGGATCGCGGCGACGCCGAGCACCGTAATGAAGATCGTGCCCAAGCCGACCATCACGTGGTAAGCGTAGTAGGTCAGCTCCACCGGCGGCCAGAGCACGGTATCGTAATCCTTGAGCCCCTTGACGTTTGCTCCGATGTTGCCGTAGGCCAGGAAGCTCAGGATGTCGGGCACGAGGATCGGGTCGATCAGTTTGCCGGCCTGCGTGTCGGGCATGCCGATGAT
>PLFC01000023.1:0-11366 GCA_003136655.1 Vulcanimicrobiota bacterium | reverse complement strand
ATGAAACCGCCCGCCACGAGCGCCCCGCAGAGCACGTGCGCGTACTGCCACAGCGCGAACGGGTTGAAGAGCACGGCGGTCAGGCTCTCCATCTCCATGCGCTGGCCCACCATGCGATAGCCCACCGGATGCTGCATCCACGCGTCGGTGACCACGATGAAGTAACCCGACAGCCACGAGCCCAAGCACACGAGCGTGGCCGAGAACGCGTGGAAGAGTTTGGGCACGTAGTCTTTGCCGTAGAGCAGCACGCCGAGAAAGATCGACTCCAGAAAGAACGCGTAGAGGCCTTCCATCGCGAGCGGCTGACCGACCACGCTGCCCGACTTCGCCGAGAACTGGGCCCAATTCGTGCCGAACTGGAATTCCATCGGGATGCCGGTGACCACGCCCGCGGCGAAATTGATCGTGAAGATCGTGGTCCAGAAGCGCGCCGAGCGCGCGTCGATCTCGGAGCCGGTGGTTGCGGCGCGCCAGGTGTACCAGGCCACGAAGGGCGCGAGGCCCATCGTGCCGATCGGAAACAGGTAATGGAACATCACCGTAAACGCGAACTGCATGCGGTCGATCGCCACGACGTCCATCGAAGCCGTCCGTTACCAGATCGTGCAGCGGTCGGCGGGCGGGCGCACCATCGCGTCCGTCTGCTTGCAGAGAAACGCCAGGGCGAACTCGGGCATGTTGGCCACCGTCGCGTTGACCCGGAACTTATCGTACGCGTGCACGTCGGTGCGCGCGTAGAGCGCCACCGCTTCGGGTCGTTCCGTCGAGGCCCACACCTGCGCCCAGCCCAGGAAGAAGCGCTGTTCCGGGGTGAAGCCGTCGATCGTCTGGCGCGGGTGGGTCGACTGCCACTTCTCGAAGGCTTTGTAGGCGATGGTCAAGCCGCCGAGGTCGGCGATGGCTTCGCCTTCGACGAGTTTGCCGTTCTCGTGCACGCCCGGCAGCGGCGACAGCGCATCGAACTGCTTGACGATGCAGCCCGCGCGCTCGTTGAATTTGGCCACGTCGTCGGGCAACCAGAGTTCCTGGAGGTTGCCGTCGGGCCCGAAGCGGCGTCCCTCGTCGTCGAAGCCGTGCGTCGACTCGTGGCCGATCACCGCGCCGATGCCGCCGTAGTTGACCGCCATGTCGGCATCGCTGAAGAAGAACGGCGGCTGCAGGATGCCCGCCGGAAACACGATTTCGTTCAGCGATGGACTATAGTAGGCATTGACGGTGGGCGGCGTCATGCCCCAGCGCGCGCGATCGACCGGCTTGCCGATCTGCGCGATGTTCTCGGCCGAGCGGAATTCGGCCGCCGCGATCGCGTTGGCCGCGTAGGAGGCGCGCGTCACGAGCAGGTTGCCGTAGTCGCGCCAGCGATCCGGATACCCGATCTTGAGTTGGAACGCGTCGAGCTTGGCGATGGCCTTATCGCGCGTCGCCGGCGACATCCATGCGAGCGTGGAGAGATCGTCGCGCAGCGTGCCCTTGACGTTCTGCACCAGTTCGAGGGCCGAGGCCTTGGCCGACGGCGGAAAGGCCTTGGCGACGTACAGTTGCCCGAGCGCTTCGCCCAGAGCCTGATCGGTCGCGCGGACGCAGCGCTTCCAGCGTTCGGTTTGCTCCGGCACGCCGTTGAGCGTGGTCGAGTTGAACGCGAAGTAGGCGTCGTCGAACGGCTTCGCGAGCCGCGTGGCGTACGCGCGCAAGATCTGCCAGCGCAGTTCGGTCTTCACATCGGCGACCGGGCTTTGGCCGAGGATGTCGGAGAGCGCTTTGAAATAGGCGGGCTGCGCGACGTTGAGCGTCGCGCTCGTGGGCGCGCCGGCTGCGGCGTAGAAGCCGTTCCAGTCGATGTTCGGCGCGAGCGCGGTCAGTTCGGCGAAGGTGGTCTTGTGATCGGTCGCGGCGGGATCGCGCAGGGCGACGCGGCTCAGTTGGTTCTGGGCGAGCGAGGTTTCGATGCGCAAGACGGTTGCGGCTTCGGCCGCAGCGGCGTCGGGCGCATCGCCCAAGAGCACGAACATCTTGCCGACGTAAGCGGTAAAGGCCGTGCGCAGGGCCACGCTCTTGTCGTCGGTCTTCAAATAATAATCGCGATCGGGCAAGCTCAGGCCGCTCTGGCGCAACTGCGCGATGTTCGTGCGCGCATCGTGGACGTCGGGCGAACTGCCGAAGGTGAAGTAGGCGGTGACGCCCTCGCGTTGCAGGCGGGCCAGCACGGGGCCGAGCGAACGCGTATCGGCGAGCGCCGTCAGCGNNAAATCGCCGAGCTTGCGCTCGTTGCTGCCGGCCGGCGCGTTCGCGTCGCGGGCGGTGTCGAGCAAGCCGTGGAGCACGGCCTGGTTGCGCTCTTGGAGCGCGGAGAAACTGCCGTACTCGGCCTCGCTCGCCGGGATGGGATGATTCTTGATCCAGCCGCCGTTGGCGAACTGGTAGAAGTCGTCGCAGGCCTTACACGTCGTGTCGAAGTTCGCGAGGTCGAGGCCGCTCTTCGGGGCGGCCGAGGCGAGCGCTACGGTTGCGAGCGTGAAGGCGGCGCCCAAGGCGGCGATCCGAATCGTGCGGGCCGGACGAGGCTGCATCCCCGCGATCTCCTTGTCGATGGTGAAGGACGCAAACACTTGGCGAAGCGCCCGGTCTCGGCCTCGTTGGAACGCTCGAGCGCCGTGCCGTGCGGCGTAGAGTACGTACGATGAATTGCGGCGCGCCGAAAGAGTGATGGACGGCCTTGCGGCCGCCCATCGTGGTTTCCGGGGTGCGGTATGCGACGAGATTAGTCGTCGTTGCGGTGCGTCGCGGCGCGGCCGTCGATCTGGCGGTGCGGGACCGGCGGATCGGTGCCGGGGCGCGGGTTGAAGTCGCTCGGCGGGTTGAGTCCGACGCCGAGTGCCACGTCGGTGGGCACGATGCCGAGCGTCGCGCAGCTCAGACCGGATTGCGCGGGCAACTGCGTGACGTACTTCGCGGGAACCTCGACGTAGCTCGCCGGCAGCGGTTTGCTGAATCCATCGAGTTTGGCCTCGTCGAAAGCGTCGAGCAGATTGTCGACGTTCGGCGCGTAGTCGTCGAGCGGTCCGAGGTACGGTTCGCCGTAGCTTTGCTGTCCTTGGACTTCGGCTGCGTACTCGTCGGGGAGCGAGGCCAGTGACTGGACGCCCGCGATGTTTTCGATCAGCTTCACGACCGAAGCCTGGTCGCCCTGAGCGTGCGAGATGTAGCCGGTCTTGGCGTACGGTGAGATCACCATGAGCGGAACGCGCGGACCCTCGCCGATGATGCCGACGTTGGGCAGATTTGCCCGGATCGGCGGCGGCACGTGGTCGTAATAGCCCTCGGAATCGTCCCAGGTGATGACGATCGCGCTCTTGCTCCAATAGGGGCTCTTCGCGATCGCGTTGATCGCGAGCGCGACCATTGCGTCGGAGATCTGCGAGTCGGAGTAGGCCGGGTGATCGTCGTCGCCCAGGAAGTTCGATTGCACTTTGGCGTCGGGATCCGTCGGGGTGAGGCCGAAGATATTCTTCTCGCCGCCCTTGATCCAGTACACGCCACCCGTCTTGGGCAGCGCCTTGGTCGAGAGCGCGGTGAAGAAGTCGTTCAAGCCGTGGAAGTTCTGCTGTTCGACGGGATTGTTCGAGATGTAGCCGACGTACTGGGGGCCGTTGTGATGCGTCACGTACGAGGTGTGCGACGCGGGTCCGCTGCCGTCGGTGGGCTCGTAATCGAAGCCCTCTTGCCACCAGCCCCACGGGACCGGCTTGGAGAGCCCGCCTTCGGCGATGGTGCTCACGTCCTGTTGCACGTCGGCGAGGTCGGTGCTCGGGTTGCGGTCGTTGGCGGTGACGCTCGTGATGCTCTTGCCCGCAAGCGTCAAGGGCAGCGTCGCGTAGGTGAGGTTGATCTCGGGATCGTTCGGATTGTCGCCCGGATTATAGGGCATCTTGTTCTGCGGCGCATTCGGGTCGAGGGCCGAGCCCCAGAACGGGTCGGCGTCGTTGAGATCGGCCACGCCGGTGCCCGAATTACCGTTGCCGCTGTAGCCTTCCGAGGGATGCTCTTCGAGCTGCGTGATGCCCGTTTGGCTCGAGAAGATCGTGAGGTTCCCGGGCGTCGACGGGCCGGTGGCCGTTTGGAAGACGTTGTCGAACAGGGTGAACTTGTTCGCGTAATTCCACATGAGCGGCGTCGTGTCGCAGTCGATGTGGCCGAGCACGAGTTCGCCGTACTGCTTGGCCTGTTCGCTGGGCGGGTTGCCCTGGCTCACGCCGCCCGAGGTGTATTTGTTTTCCTCATCGAGCGCGTAGCCGTCCATCAACGGCGTGCCGTTCTGGATGTCTTCGGCGTTGAGCAGACCGGTGTGCGAATGGTCCGCATCGTCGAGGTCGGCGGCATACCACGGCGAGGCATCGATGCGGAACGGGTTGATGATGCTGGTCGTGCCGTCGGTATTGTAGATCGTTTGGTTGAAGCCCGGCGTTTGGCTCGCGGGCTGCGAGTAGATGCCGTTCGCGCCCGGAAACGTTCCGAACAGCGAATCGAACGAGCGATTTTCCTGGTAAAATACGAAGACGTACTTCACCTTAGACTGGAGCGTCGCGATCAGCGCTTTCTGTCGCGCGCTCAGATGGTCGACCGGGCCTGGTCGCGGCGCAAAGGCTGCCTGTGCCGGCATCATCGTCGATGCAAACACGGCAGCCGTCGCGCAAGCTGCCAAGCGGCGGCATGCGGGAATAAACACGTTAGGCCTCCTCCAAGGTCGGATGCGTGCATCAAAAGCCTAGCGGCCGAGGATTAAGCGCAGATGATGGTTTGCGTGGCGTTCTTAACAAAGAAAAGAAGGCTCGCGTCGCCGCGAGCCTTCCGCCTTGCCCTGGGAAATCGTGGTTGGAGAGAGTTCCTACCTATCTAGAACAGATCCCACATCGAGACGACGTCGGCGTTACCCGAATTGCCGAGGTACGGGAGGCTGAAGCCTTCTTCGATCGTGCGCAGCAGCGAGTACTCGTTGTACGGCTGCACTGACTGTTTGCCCGCCGACGTGGCGCTGAACACGAGGGCCAACGTGTGTCCGCCGCCGTCGCCCTTCGGCGAGGAGCAGCAGAACTGACGCGAGCTATAATCGTCCTCATCCCACACGACGAAGAGCGCGCTGTGCGAGGTGAAGGCCGACGAGGTGGTGATCGTGTGCACGAGATCCTGCAAGTACGAGTCGCCGGCTTGCAGCAACTTGTCGTAGTTCGAACACGTCGAGGTGCCGTGCATGTCGTGACACTGGTTGGGCACGATGTAGGTCAGGCTCGTCGGGTTGCTCAGCGCAGCCGAGAGATATTGCTGGTTGAGCGGCTTGATGTTGGCCAAACGCTTCGGGTTGGTGGCGATGTCGGTGAAGTAGACGAACGGATTGTGCTTCTGGGCGTAGAGCGTCGGGCCGCTCTTCGGATACACGGGCCCGAGGTAGCCGGGCTTCGGCATCGTCTCTTCGAGGACGGTCCAGGTCAAGCCGGCGTTCTCCAGGCTATCGACCAGATTCGTCGCCTGGATCTGATGGCAACCGGCACCGGGGGGCGGCTCGGCGTAGCAGCTCGGATTGTCGTCTTGGATCTTGAAGAAGTTGCCCGAGATCGAGGCGAGATAGTTCGGCAAGCTGGGGTGCGTCGTGCCGTAGTACTGAAATGCGAAGCCCGAGAGGCTCGGCGCGGTAAAGGTGATGAACGGCGTATCCCAGGCGCCCGTCGGGTTGCCGTTGGCATCGATGACGTTACGGCCGACGACTTCGTCGAAGCTCTGGTTTTCCATCATGATCACGAACGCGTGATCGAACTGCTCTTGCTGAGCGAGCGCGGGCGTCGCCGCGCATGCCAAACTCAACGTTGCGGCAACGGTTGCCGCAGACGCAAAGCGTCTAAGCATCAGTGCACTCCTGATTCTCGATCTGTAGGGGGGATGTCTCTGTTCTAACGGGCTCAGATTATCGTTTCGTAATGGTGTGATTAAGGATTGACGACGTACGAAGAAAGTGTGCAGTTTGCGGAGGCGTGCATGCCGGCAACGCGAAGGATGGGGCGCTTCAACTCGACGCATCATTCCGTTGACGGGAGATTCGATGTCGATTCGTTCAGGCAAGCGCGCAGTCGCGCCTCGCTCGCTCGGCGGTGCGCTCGCGCTGCTCTGTCTTGCCGGGTGCTCCGGTTCCACCGGCCTCCTCGAGCCGGCCGTCTCGCCGGCTTCGAGCAAAGCGCCGGCCGCGCAATCGCGTGCGCTGCCGAAAGGCTACGCCGTGCTCTACGCGTTCAAGGGAAGTCCCGACGGTGCTACGCCGTACGGCGGCGTCATCGCCGGTAGCAGTAAGGGCACGCTGATCGGCACGACGTATTACGGCGGCACGTCGGCGCCGCCCACGAACGGTGCGGGCACGGTCTTCGCTTTGACCAAATCCGGTGACGGTTATACCGAAAGCGTCATCCACGACTTCGGACACGACGGCTATTATCCGAGCACCGGCCCAACGCTCGATCCCAGCGGAAATCTGTATGCGACGATGCAGTCAGGGCCGTCGGGAGCGGGTTCTTCGGGCGGCGTCATCTGCCTCACGCCCGGCAGCGACGGTTACGACGAGACCGGCGTCTTTCAGTTCGGCGGTTCGAATGGGAGCGCCCCCGGCTCGCAACTCGTGGAAATCAACGACGGCTCCGCGCGAGGTCCCGCGCCGGGAATCATCGGGCCGAATCTTTTCTACGGCACGCTGCTGTATACGACCACGAGCAGCGGCGGCTCCGCAGGCTACGGTTCGCTGGCCGCGTTAACCCTGGCTCTGTCGTTTACCGACGACTACGATTTCCAAGGTCCCTCCGCTGACGGTTCGGCGCCGACCGGCAACCTCGAAATGGACATGTCGCGCAATCTCGACGGCACCACGAGCACGGGCGGCACGGGCCCGAAGCCCGGCTACGGCACCGTTTTTCAGTACGATCCGAGCAGCGGCAGCGAGACCGTGCTCCACGAGTTTGCGGGCGGCACGGNNTTCAAGCTGACCAACACCGGCGGCAAATTCAGCGAGAGCATCTTGCACTCGTTCGGCGGGAAGGGCGACGGCGCAACGCCGTTTGCCACGATGGTGGTGACGGTGTCGAGCGAAGAACTGTACGGCACGACCAACGCCGGCGGCGCCAACGGCCTCGGCACGATCTTCCAGATCGCGACCAACGGCGCGAAATACAAGACCCTCTATTCGTTCGCGAAGAGTTCCGGCGCCTCGCCGGGCTACGGCAGTTTGCTCTTGGAGGGCAACGCCCTGTACGGCACCACGATGTCGGGCGGAGCGTCGAACGTCGGCGTCGTCTACCGCTTCGTGCCTTAAAGAGCGTCGCGCAGGATGCGCGCGTCGCCGAGGTGGATCGTGCGGTAGGAGTCGTCGCGGAGTCGCACGACGAGGCTGCCGTCGTGCGCGAGCATTTGCGCGTAGGCTTCGAAGGGCTCGGCTTCGCCGTCGACCGCGATCCGGTACGGCGTCTGCTCGAGCGCGGCGCGCCGTTCCCACTGCCGGGCGATGGACTGCGCGTCGTCGAGCGCGTCGAGGCGCGTCTTGAAGGCTGCCAGGATGGCGCTGAGGATGCGCTCGCGATCGGCGCTCGTGGCTTGGTCGGGCGCGACGTCGGAAAGAAACGCGGGCGGCGGCGTCACCGCGGCGAGTTCGGGATCGTCCGCGGGACGCGCCACGTTGAGCCCCACGCCGCAGCCCACCCACGCGTGTTCGCCCGCGACGCGCGAAACGCAGAGGATGCCGCAGCACTTGCGCCCCTCGATCAGCAGATCGTTGGGCCATTGCAAGTCGACGCGAACGCCCGTCGCGGCCTCGATGCCGTCGGCCACGCCGAGTGCCGTCCAGAACGTAACCGCCCACAGGTCTGCGCTGCGGACTTGCCTCGGCAAGATCGCGGTGAAGAGCAGGGATGATCCGGCCGGCGCAACCCAGGTGCGCCCGAGCCTTCCGTGGCCACCCGTCTGGTAGTCGGCGCAGAGCACGACGCCGTCGTTGCCGGGCTCGCCCAAAAGCTTCGCCGCGTCGTCGTTGGTCGAAGCGGTCAGGGACGTGGGGTTAACGCGAAACATACGCACCGGCCGTTCCGCGTCGTCCCGGCGCTCCCCGCCCGGGATTCTCGCTCAGTGCTGCACGACGCAGCATGCAGGGCACTCGTAACGATTCTACTCATCACGTCCACGTCGGCGGTCGATGGGGCGACCGGCGTCGCGTTCATGCGTAAGAGAGGCCCATTCCGGCGTGGGCGCGTAAGCATTGCGGGTCATGGCTATCGAACAAACGTTGATCCTGTGTAAGCCCGATGCGGTCGCGCGCGGGTTGTCCGGTGAGATCATCGCCCGCCTGGAACGTCGCGGTTACGCGATCGTTGCCGCAAAACTGATCGTCTGCGATGCGGAGCGTGCGAAGCGACATTACTCGGAGCACGACGGCAAGCCGTTCTTCGAATCGCTGGTTGCGTACATCACGAGCGCTCCGACGCTCGCCCTCGTGGTCGAGGGCGCCGATGTGGTCGACGGCTCGCGCGTGATGATCGGCGCGACCAACCCCACCAAGGCCGAACCCGGCTCGATCCGCGGCGACTACGCCCAGACGATCGGGCGCAACCTCGTGCACGGCAGCGACTCGGCGGCCAGTGCCGTACGCGAGATCGCGATTTGGTTCGAGCCGAGCGAAATCGTCAAGCGTTCCACCGACAACGATCGCTGGCTGATCGCCAACTAGCGCCCGCGGCGGGGCGCCGCGCTACTTCTGAATGCGGGAGGTGATCTCGCTGATGAAGCCCGGCGCCATCTGCTGCAGCGCGGCGTAGTTGCCCGAGGTGAAGGCCTGCGAGGCGGTCGAGAGCAGTTCGGGGTGCTCCTTGGTGTAATCGATCAGGGCCGAGACGGCGTTGGGATTGCCCGAGGCGACCTCTTCGGCCGACGTCCCGGCCGCGTTGGAGGCCGCATCGGCATCGGCCGGCGACATCGTGTGGTTGTTGAAGGCCGAGAGCAGCTGCCGGCCGAGCGCCGCGATCGAACTTTGATCCATCGTGCCCAGGCTGTCTTTGAGGTGGCCGGCCAGGGCGTTGGGGTCGAGCGAGGCGATGTGATCGCTCGCGGCCTGGCCTACCTGTTCTTGGCTCGCGCCGCCGAAGAGGTTGCCGGCGAGTTTGGAGAGACCGTCCAGAAACGACATGGCGCACGCTTCGTTGCCGCAGAGTGCCCGCCTGCGAGGCTGGAACCTCGCGGGCGCGAAATTCATCTAACGACAACACGTCCCGGAGGCAGCGCCATGGCGACCCAGCGGCCCACGATCGACCTGACCAAGATGCTCTCGAGCGCGGTTGCGAAGCTGCGCATCGGCGAGCGCGTGGGCAGATTGCCCAACGTCGAGTCGGTGCGCACCCGCGAGCTGCAGGCGCGCGTCAAGGGCGCCAAGGCGGTCACGAGCGTCTGCCCCTATTGCGCCGTGGGCTGCAGCACNNCCACGCCGAAGTACCGCGCGCCGCACAGCAGCGAATGGGTCGACGTGACGCTCGATTGGGCGCTCGACCGCATCGCCGAACGGTTCAAAGCCTCGCGCGAGGAGACGTTCGTGCGCACCGGTCCCGACGGCAAACGCCGCAACCACACCCTGGGCATCGCCTCGCTCGGCGGCGCCACGTTCGGCATCGAAGAAAACTACCTGCTCCAGAAATTGCTGAAATCGGCCGGCGTGGTGTCGGTCGAGAATCAAGCTCGAATTTGACATAGCTCGACGGTGCCCGGTCTGGGCACCTCGTTCGGTCGCGGCGGCGCGACGACGTTCGTGCAGGATCTGGTCAATAGCGACTGCATCCTGATCGAAGGTTCGAATTTCGCAGAGTGCCACCCCGTGGCGTTCCGCTTCGTCATGGAAGCGAAGGAACGCGGCGCCACGATCATCCACGTCGACCCGCGCTTTACGCGCACCTCGGCCGTGGCCGATCTCTACGCTCCCATCCGTAGCGGCACCGACATCGTGTTTCTCGGCGCGCTGATCAATTGGGTGCTGAGCAACGAGCGTTATTTCAAAGAATACGTGCTCGCCTACACCAACGCGTCGAGCATCGTGGCCGAGGACTTCGTCGACACCGAAGATCTCGACGGCATCTTCTCCGGCTGGAACGGCAACCAAGAAGCGGCCGATGGGTACGATCGCAGCGCGATGGGCCAGATGGGCAAGGACGACGCCAAGTCGGTCAAGGGCGCCTACGATACGGCTTCGTGGGCGTACGAGATGGAAGAGGTCGAGCGCTTCGACGGGCAGGGCACGGTGAAACGTGCCAAGCGCGACCAGACGCTGCAGCACCCGCGCTGCGTGATCAACGTGCTCAAGCGCCACTTCGCGCGCTACACGCCGCAACTCGTCGAAGACGTGTGCGGCATGCCCGCCGAGATGGTCGAGCGCATCGCGACGATCGTGGCCGACAACAGCGGCCGCGAGCGCACCACGAACTTCTCGTATGCGGTCGGCTGGACGCAGCACACCGTGGGCGTGCAATATATCCGCACGGCGAGCATCTTGCAGATGCTGTTGGGCAACATGGGCCGCCCGGGCGGCGGCATCATGGCCCTGCGCGGACACGCCAACATCCAGGGCGCGACCGACATCCCGACGCTCTACGATCTGCTGCCCGGCTATCTGCCCATGCCCTCGGCCACGCGCGAGGAGCAGACGTTTGCCGAGTACCTGAAGTCGGCCACGAAGCCCGGCTGGTGGTCGAACACGCCGAAGTACATCACCTCGCTGCTCAAGGCGTACTACGGCGATGCCGCTACGCCCGAGAACGATTTCTGCTACGAGTATCTGCCGCAACTTTCGGGCGATCACTCGACGCTGCCCACGCAGATCGCGATGAAGGACGGCAACGTCCAAGGCTACTTCGTGATCGGCATGAACCCGGCGGCCTCGGGCATGAACGCCGAACTCGCGCGCGCCGCGCTCGAGCGCTTGCAGTGGATGGTGGTCGTCGACTCGTACGAAACGGAGACCGCGTCGTTCTGGCGGCGCGAGGGCGCCGATCCCGCGACGATCGGCACCGAGTGCTTCTTCTTGCCCACGGCGACGGTGCTCGAAAAAGAAGGCACCATGGTCAACACCAATCGCATGTTGCAGTGGCACGATAAGGCCGTCGAGCCCGCGGGACAAAGCCGTTCGGATCTCTATCTGATCCATCAGTTGGGCTTGCGGCTCAAGAAACTGTACGCGGGTTCGACCGATCCCAAGGACCGTCCGATTCTCGACGTGACCTGGGACTATCCGCACGAAGTGGAGCACGAGCGCGCTGCGGGCGAACCCTCGGCCGTTAAAGTCTTGCAAGAGATCAACGGCTACA
>PLFC01000125.1 GCA_003136655.1 Vulcanimicrobiota bacterium | reverse complement strand
GGTCGAGCCGGGCAAGCCCGGTTATCTCTGCGAGCAGGTCGCGTCGTTTGCGGAACTCGCCGCCGACGGCTCGACGGCCAGCGGCGGCTGGATCTATTCCGGCGTCTTTCCGGATAAGCACACCAACCGCGCGCGCAATCGCAAGAAGGACGAGTGGGTCTCGCTCGATTGGGGTTTCGCCTGGCCCGCAAACCGGCGCATCCTCTACAATCGCGCNNCCGGTCAACAAGTCGCCCCACGCGGAGGCCAAGGCGGGCGGCGTGGGCATCGACGCGCACGCGGGCAGCGATCCCTTCATCATGCAACCCGAAGGGCGCGCCCAACTCTTCGTGGGCGGCGCGCTCAAAGACGGTCCGTTGCCGACGCATTACGAGCCGATGGAATCGGTCATGCCCAACCTCGTGTACACGCAGCAGAACAATCCGACGCTGCGCGAGTGGGACCGCGACGACAACCGCTACAACGGCGCCGAGAATCCCGAGTATCCGTACGTGCTCACCACCTACCGGCTCACCGAGCAATCGGGCATCATGACCCGCTACGTGCCCTGGCTCGCCGAATTGCAGCCCGAACTCTTCGTCGAGATCGATCCGGAATTGGCCGTGATCAAAGGCATCCGCAACGGCGAGTGGGCCACCATCTCCACGCGGGTCGGCGAGATCGAGGCGCGGGCGCTGGTGAGCGGCCGGATGCGCCCGCTGCGGCTGGGCAAGGGCCGCCGCGTGCACCAGATCGGTCTGCCCTACAATTACGGGACCCTCGGNNTGCACCATCCGGGCGGGCCGCCGCAGCACCTACGTCACGAGCGAGGTCGATCGCCCGGTGCCCTCGGAACAGCGCACCACGTCGGGCGAATCCCGCTCGCACGGCGTGGACGGAGGCCCGCGCCTCCCGGTACCGTAAGGGACGGCCATGGGCAACGGCTTCTTCACCGACACCACGCTCTGCATCGGCTGCAAAGCGTGCGAGGTGGCGTGCAAGCAGTGGAACCAGCTTCCCGCCGACGGCTACGAGTTCTCGGGCAACTCGTACGATAACACGATGGCGCTGGGCGCCACCACGTGGCGTCACGTCGCGTTCGTGGAGCAGCCCGCGCCGGCCGATAAGCCGCCCACCGATACCAAATGGCTGATGATGAGCGACGTGTGCAAGCACTGCACCAACGCCGGCTGCTTGGAAGCGTGCCCCACGGGCGCGATCATCCGCAACGAGTTCGACGACGTCTTCATCCAACCCGACGTGTGTAACGGTTGCGGCTATTGCGTGCCCTCGTGTCCCTTCGGCGTGGTCGATATCATCGCGCACGCCGATTACGACGCGCACCGCNNCGGCAAAAGGTCGGTCTCGTGCCGGCGTGCGCGAAGGCCTGCCCCACCGAGTCGATCCAGTTCGGCGACGTCGACGAATTGCGCGAGCGCGCGAAGAAGCGCGTCGAGACGTTGCAGGCGCGCGGCGTCGAGTCGTATCTCTACGGTGCCGACGACGCTACCAGCGTCGGCAAGCTCAACGCATTTTTCTTGCTGACGGAAAAGCCCGAGGCGTACAACCTGCCCGAGCGCCCCGTGCTGCCCTCCACGCGCCAAGCCGCGGGCTACGCCGCCGCGGCGATCACCGCCGGCGCACTCGCGCTCGCGGGCCTGGCGATCTTCCGGCGCGCCGAGTGAATCCGCCCTCTCCGGATGCCTCGGGACGTGGGGCGTCCGACGGATTCGGCGATCTGCCCGCGCACGTACCGGCAACGTATTACGAGCGGCCGCTGCTCAAGAAACCGCATTGGGAAGGCGAGGTCATCGTCTATCTCTTCCTCGGCGGGATCATGGGCGGCTCGGGCATCCTCGCGCTGCTCTGCGACGACCATCCCGACCACGACGAAGATTTAGCGCGCATCGTGCGCTACAGCGCGTTCGTGCTGGCGCCCGCGTCGCCGGGCGTGCTGCTGCTGCACCTCGGACGCCCCGAGCGCTTCTTGCACATGTTGCGCATCTTCAAGTGGCGTTCGGTGATGTCGATGGGCGTGTGGGGTCTCATCGCATTCAGCGTACCCGCGACGCTCGGCGCGGGCGCGCAGGCCGCGCGCGACGGCATCCTCTGGTCGTGGCTCGATGCGCTCGTGCCGCGCCGCGTGACCGACGTGGTGCTCGGCTTTCTCGGCGCCTTCATCGTGGGCTACACGGGCGTGCTGCTCAGCGCGACCGCTATTCCGCTCTGGGCGATCGGCAAGCGCCACATTCCCGCGTTCTGCGTCTGCTCGGGGCTCGCGGGCGCCTGCGCGCTCAACGCCGCGATCCTCGCGATCGGCGGCGGCAACGAACGTTCGCTGCGCAAGCTCGAACGGCTGGAGATGCTCGCCTCCGCCGCGGAACTAGCGCTGCTCGAAGCGTTTCGCCGGCACGCAGGGTCCACCGGCGACCCGATGTTTACCGGGAAGCGCGGCAACAAACTGCGCACGGTGACGCAGGCGCTCGGCATCGTGGCGCCTGCGTTGCTGACGCTCTTGCCCTTTGGCGGACGCGCGAAGACGCTGCTCGCCTCGGCGTTGACGCTGGCCGGCGGCTACGTGCTGCGCGAGACGTTGATCGAGGCCGGCAAGGCGTCGGCCGACGATCCGCGCGCGGCCTCGCGTCAGCCGGAATGATTTCGGAGAACGGCCGCCCCGGCACGAGCGTCGAGACGCGCATCGCTGCGTACGATCGCGGCGAACTGCACGACCGCTACGACCGCCTCGCGACCGAAGAGCCGCTCGAGATTCGCTTGCGCGCGGGCGGCAAGCAGCAGACGGTGGCGATCACGATGCGCACGCCGGGCAACGACTTCGAATTGGCCGCGGGGTTCCTATTCAACGAAGGCGTGATCGGGTCGCTCGACGAGGTGCAAGGCATCACGTTTTGCGTGGATCGCGACGTGGACGAAGAGCAGCGCTACAACATCGTCAACGTCGATCTGTGGGGCGACGCGCTGCCCCGGCTCGACGCGCTCGACCGGCACTTCTTGACCACGAGTTCGTGCGGCGTGTGCGGCAAGGCCAATATCGACGCGCTGCACGCGCGGGGGCTCGCGCCGGTTGCGCATGGCTCGCACGTGGATGCTCTGATGTTGGCGGCGCTGCCCGGGCGTTTGCACAAGGCGCAACGTGTGTTTGCGTCCACCGGCGGCTTGCACGCGGCGGCCTTGTTCGACGCGCGGGGCGAANNGTGCAGAAGGCGATTTCGGCGGGAATTCCCGTGCTCTGCGCCGTGTCGGCGCCGAGCAGTTTGGCGGTGGATCTCGCGCGTGATTTCGGCGTGACGCTGATCGGCTTCTTGCGCGACGAGCGTTTCAACGTGTACGCCGGTGCGGAGCGCCTGCGCACGACGGGCGGCGCGTCGTGATCGCGTTTCCCGAGGCGCAACGTTTGGTGAGCGAAGCCTGTGCGCCGCTCGAAGCGGAAACGGTTGCGCTGGGTGATGCGCTCGGCCGCGCCTTGGCCGTGGATGCGATCGCGGAAGAGGCGCTGGTGCCGTTCGCGCGGTCGGCGATGGACGGATATGCGGTGTTCAGCGGCGATCTGGTGCCCTTGCCGCGCACGTTGCCGGTGGTGGGTTCGGTGTTCGCCGCACCCGGTGGCGGCGTGCACGTGCCCGGCACCG
>PLFC01000119.1 GCA_003136655.1 Vulcanimicrobiota bacterium | reverse complement strand
GGGAGAGGACGGCACACATTTCGTTGAAATTATCGCCCCCAGCTGCGACGCACGCCGCTATCGCTTCGCACTGCAGCGCCCCGCGGATAGCCCGACGGGTCCCCGGGTGGCGTCGCTCGCGTCCAGCTCGTTACCGTGGGCGGCGAAGCTTCCGTCGTCAGTTCAGCGTCGCGACGACCTTGGGCGGGGATTCCAGCGTGGCGGGCGTCGTCTCGGGTGCGCGGACTATCGCGAACGACTCGCGCCGTTGCAGCGGGATCACACTCGGCAAGCGCAGCCACACGAAGGCGCGCGCGACGTACGGCTGCACCGTACCGATTGCGACGTTCTTGAGCGCGGTCTCGGTCAGTGGATATTCGAAGATGCGCCAGAAGACGACGCCCGCACCGATGCCGAAGGCGGCCGAGAGCACGCTTTCCACGATTGGTCCGAATTGATTGAGGTGCACGTGCACCGCCTGCACGACCGGCACGTGGATCAAGTAGATGCTATACGAAGCGGTGCCGATGAAGGCCAGCGGACGCAGCGAGAGCAGGCCGCGTAGCGTTCGCGACGACGCCGCGAAGAGCACGAAAGCGAACGCCGTGAATTGCCAGAGAATGCGCAGTGGCGGAAACGCGTCGCGAACGTCGGCGCCGGCGATCGGCGGATAGACGCGCTGCGGTCCGACGAACCAATCCAGCACGAGCGCCAGCGCGAGCAGTCCGATGCTCCAGCACGCGATGGTGCGCTTCGGTACCGTGTGGTTCAGCGCGAGGTCGGCCGCGACGATGCCCAGCATGAACGCCGGCAACGCGTAGAGATCCAGCGCCCCCGCGGTGGTCAACTGGAAGGCCACGATCGCGGCCGCGCCCACCACGAAAAAGGCACGCGGCGAAACGGTCCACAGCCAGAGCACGAGCGGAAACAGAAAGTACCAGCGGATCTCGACCGGCAGCGTCCAGAAGGTCACGCTCCAAAACTGTCCGCCCCGGTCGAGGAAGAGCGCCTGGGTGATCAGGTCGGAAACATTGGGAATCGCACCGCCCAGGAGCAGCGCCAGGCCGAGCACCGCAATCGCGGCGTAATACGGCGGCACGATGCGCACCACGCGCCGGCTCGCGAAACGCACCAGATCGATCGCCTCGCCCTTGCGCAGAAACGGGTAAGCCAAGCAGAATCCCGAAAGCACGAAGAACAGGTCGACGCCGTAGGTGCCGAGGCGGAAAATGAAGACGGCGGGGTGCGCCGGGGTCAGGCCCTTGCAGAAATAATGCGTGGCGTGGTAGGCGAGCACCGAGAGCGCCGCGATACCGCGAAGTCCGTCGATGTAGGCCACCCGATCGGGCACCCCGGGAGCGGTGCGTTCGTGGGCAGACACACCCTCCTGTTCGTCCGTGAGAGCGGGCGACCTTAGGCCGAGCTAGCGGCGCTGCCGATCGAAGCTCTCGCGGGAGAGGCGACGCCGGCCTGTACGCCCGCACCGAGTGGTAGCGCCTGCGGCAGGCGCAGCCACGCGAAGGCGCGAACGACGGCCGGCTCAACGCACGCCAACAGTCGCGTCTTCAGGGCGGTTTCCGTGACCGGATACTCGATCAAGCGCCAGAAGAGCAAACCGGCGCCTAGTCCCGCTGCGGCGAGAACGCCGGCTTCGGCCCAAGAGCCGCTCGGCTCGACACCCCCGGTCCGTAGCGCAATGACCACCGGGAGATGTACGAGATAGATGCTATACGACGCTCGTCCGCACAGAGCCAAGGAGCGCCAGGCCAGAATCCGCTGCGCGAGCGTGGAAACGCCGGCCGCGAGCACCCCGGCGAAGGCGACGAACTGCCAAAGCGTTCGCTGCGGCGGGAGGTAGTCGCGCACGTCGAGTTCGCGCAGCGGCGGATCGAATTTCGACGGTCCGACAAAACATTCGAGCGGCAGCGTCACCGCGCATAAAACGGCCAAAACCGTCCAGGCCGTCCGCGACGGAATGCTGCGGCGAACGACCGCATCGGCCGCGACGATCCCGAGCATGAAGGCGGGCAGCGCGTAGAGATCGGCTGCTCCGGCGGTGGTCCAGCGAAAGGCGACGATCGCCGCGACGCCGACGACCGCAAAGGCACGCGGGCTCGCCATCCACAGCCACAGCGCGAGCGGGAACATCGCGTACCAGCGCAACTCGATGGCGAGCGTCCAGAACGGCGAGCTGAGATAGTGCGGGTTGCGGTCGAGGAACAACGCCTGAGCGAGTAGCCGCCATCCGTCCTGCGGCGGAAAAACATAGTGAATGAACGGTGACGGCCCGGCCCAGAGCGCTAACGCGAACAGCGCGATCGCCGCGTAATACGGCGGAATGATGCGCACGAGCCGGCGCGACGCAAAGCGCGCGAGATCGATCTCGCCGCGTCCGCGCAAGAACGGAAAGGCGAGGCAGAAACCGGATAAGACGAAGAACAGGTCGACCCCGTAGACGCCGAGGCGAAAGACGAAGGCGAGCGGATTCGCCGGGCCGAGCGACGGACGCACCCATGCGGTCGCGTGCGTGGCCAGCACCGAGAGCGCGGCGACGCCCCGAAGCCCATCGACATAGGCCACCCTGTCGGGCAGCCCGGGGACGGTGCGGCCTTGGGCAGACACGCCTTCCTGTTCGACCGCCCGGGAAGCCGACCTTAGTCCGCGCCGGGGGCCGCGGGAACACGCGCATCTAAAAGGGATCGGGCATGCCGAGCCGCGCCTTTTACGTCACGACGCCGATCTACTACATCAGCGGGCAGCCTCACATCGGGCACGCCTACACGACGGTGTGTGCCGACGTGCTGGCGCGCTTTCACCGCACGCGCGGCCCGGCGTTCTTTCTGACCGGCACCGACGAGCACGGCCAAAAGGTCGCTGCGGCCGCCGCCGCCGCGGGTCTCTCGCCCCAGGCGTTCACCGACTCGCTGATNNCCGCGCTGGAAAGAACTCGCAGCGACCTACGAGGTGGCCTACGACGACTTCATCCGCACGAGCGAGCCGCGGCACGAGAGCGCCGTGGTCAAGGTCTTCGAAGTGCTCAAGGAAAGCGGCGACGTGTACCTGGGCAAGTACGAAGGCTGGTACTGCACCAACGACGAGACCTTCTGGCTCGAGTCGAAGCTGATCGACGGCCGCTGTCCCAACCCCGAATGCCGCCGCGAAGTACAGTGGCTCTCGGAAGACAACTGGTTCTTCGCGCTCTCTCGCTACGCCGATCGACTGCGCACATATTTTAAGGAAAACCCGGATTGGGTGCGGCCCGAGCGCGCCTACAACGAGATGTTCGCCACGCTCGAAGCCGGGCTCGAAGACCTCTGCATCTCGCGCGTCAACCTGGACTGGGGCGTGCCCTTGCCCGGCGGCGGCGTGATGTACGTCTGGCTCGACGCGCTGCTCAACTACATCACCGCGCTCGATTGGGAACACGACGGGCCGCTCTTTCGCGAGTTCTGGCCGGCCGACGTGCAACTGGTGGGCAAGGAGATCGCGCGTTTCCACACGCTGATCTGGCCCGCCGTCCTCTGGGCGCTCGGACTCGACGCGCCCAAACTCGTCTTCGCCCACGGCTGGATCACCGTCGACGGCGAGAAGATGAGCAAGAGCAAGGGCAACGTGATCGACCCCTTCGACATCGTCGAGCGTTTCGGCGCGGATGCCGTGCGCTATTTTCTCTTGCGCGAAGCGCCGTTCGGTTCGGACTTCTCGATCGGCGAAGAGAAGATCAGGCAGCGCTACAATTCCGATCTGGGCAACGACTTGGGCAACCTCGTGCGCCGCTCGCTCGCGATGTTGACCAAATATCGCGGCGGCGTCGTGCCGGCCGTCGCGGCGTCGCCGCTCGAAGCGCGCTTCGCCGGCTTGGGCGAATCGGTCGCGGCGCACTTCGAGGAACTGCGTTTCCGCGATGCGCTCGAAGCGACGTGGGAGCTGGTGACCGCGCTCAACCGAGGCATCGACGAACGCAAGCCGTGGGTCTTGGCCAAGGCGGGCGACGACGCCGCGCTCGATGCGGTGCTCTACGAACTGTGCGAAGGCTTGCGCTGGATCGCGTTGCTGCTCGCGCCGTTCATGCCGCGCAAAGCGGGCGAGATCTGGACGCAACTCGGGCTCGCGGGCGCGCCCGACGCCGATTGGCGCCAAGCGCTCGTGTGGGGCAAACTTCCCGGCGGCACGCAGACGCAGCCCGCAGCCGACCCGCTTTTCCCGCGGATCGAGAGCGTCGAAGTCCCGGCGTAAAGAGCGGCGCTCGCCTAGATCTGCGCGCCCGTCGAGCGCGCGTAGTCGAGCAACTCGGGCGAGATCGGCGTGCCCGCGGGCAACGTCCAACCCGGCAGCGGGCCTTGCAGCGGCAGCGGGTGCGTCATGCGGAACGTGCCGTTATACGGATCGCGGTTGGACGGCCAACGCACGGGCCAAGGCACGGGCTCGATGCGGCTCGTGCCGTCGCTGAGCGCCACGTTGCAGCTCATGTAGTAGTAGTCCCACGCGCCCGAGGTCCAGCCTTTGATCGGCTCGCAGAGGCCTTGCGCGCTGCGCATGTCGCCCGGCACGCCGGTCATCGAGAAGTTGTAATGCTTGGGCCCGGCGGGCGCTTGCGGATGCGGAACGTAGAGCGGGTTCTCGTTGCTGCGCGCGCGCGAGATCGTCTGCGAGAGGTCGCTCTGAATCTGGGCCAGTTGTTGCTCGGAGAAGTGCGACGCCGAGGTCGATTTCTGCGGCCGCTGCTGCCGCTGGGCGCTGCTCTGGCCCTGGGCGATGGCAACCTGCTTTGGCGCTTTGACGGGCGAGGCCGTGGCCTTCTCCGGCGGCGCGGTCGGGGTCTCCGACTTCTGCTCCACCTTCACGGTCTTGGGCGCTTCGGGCGGCGCGGTGGGCAGCGTCTTGGCCAGCTCGTGATGCTGCTTTGCCGGAACGGGCACGGCCGCGGGCGGCGGCTGCTGCACCACCTGCTGCGGCACGGGCACGCTTTCCGGCGCCGGTTGGCGCGGCTGGACCGGCGTGACCTGCGAGTGGGCCGGCGCGGGCGCAGGCTTGGGCTTGACCCGCTTTTCGATCGTGAGCGAACTCGTGACGGCGACGGTCTGATCGGGCGTGGGCCGCGGGTGCGGCACGAGGATGTGCATCTTCTGCAACCAGCCCGTCGAGCCGACGTAGAAGAGCGCGAGCAAGAGGTGCACCAGCACCGAGCCGATCAGCGCGATGCGGATGATCCGGTCGTCGCGAGGCTGCTCGTCGCTGCCGATCAGCGTCGGATGGACGGTTTCTTCCTGGTCCGTTCTCTCGTCGCTTGCGATCACGCAGCGCTACCCCCCAGGCGCGGGAACCGTGTCAAACGTGATACCATCCTAGCCGCATGTTCGACACGCACGCACACGTTCACGGCGAGAGCTTCGACGCCGACCGGGAAGATATGCTCGCGCGAGCGGCCCAAGCCGGCGTGACGCGCATTCAGACCGTCGGCACCGATCTGGCCGACAGCGCTCGCGCCCTCGACGTCGCGGCTCAGTACGGATTGGACGCGGCGATCGGCATTCACCCCCACGAGGCCAAGGACGCGCCCGACGATCTCGCCGCCGCGTTCGATGCGCTGCGCGCGGCAGCCCGGATCGCTCCGCGCGCCATCGGCGAGACGGGGCTCGACTACTACTACGACCATAGCCCGCGCGACGCCCAAAAGCGCGTGCTCACCGCCCACCTGCGGTACGCCCGGGAAACGGGCCTGCCGCTGATCTTCCACCAACGCGACGCATTCGAAGACTTTACGAAGGTTCTCCGCTCAGAGTTCGCGCGGCCCATGCGCGGGGTCGTGCACTGCTTCACGGGCGATGCCGCGGCGGCGAGGCTGCTGGTCGACGAGTTCGGTCTACTGCTGGGCATCGGCGGGGTCGTGACGTTCAAGAGCGCGGACGGGCTGAGGGAAGCGGTACGGGCTGTCGGCTTGGACCATATCGTCCTCGAGACCGACTGCCCGTACCTCGCCCCCGTACCGTTCCGGGGCAGGCGGAACGAGCCGGCTTTCGTGGCGGCGACCGCGGCACGGGTCGCCGAGGTCCTGGAGACCAGCCTCGACGAGGTGATTGCCCGAAGCACTGCCACCGCCGTCACACTGTTCTCAGAATAGCCGAACGGCCTTACGCATCCCTGGGAGCCGCCTGGAGAACGTCAGCCGTCGCCGCCGGGCGAGCCCGCGACGACCGGCTCGGGCAGTGCTGCGAGGCAACATACCGCTTTTAGCAAGTTTTAGACGTAACCGAAGACCTCGAAGATCTTGTGCTTCGGCGCCCTGAAGTGGCAAACGCGGCCGCTGGTTTTTGCGTGAGACTACGCGTCCACGCCGGCCTTGCGGTATATTCTGTCGAGGTCGAGCGCGAGACCAACCGAGGCAAAGGACAACTCGCCGGCCACGATCGGCTGCGAGGCGCGCCACTCGCCCTGGATTCGTCGATGGGCGGTCGCCCAGCGCTTGCGAGAATCGATCAGGACGTATTCCTCGAGGCTCGGAATGGCCCGGTACTCATCGAGTTTAGCGCCGCGGTCGACGGCGGCCGTAGACTCAGAAAGAACCTCGACGATCAATTTCGGCGCGCGCAACGTCCGGATCTTCGGAATTCGGTCGCCCTCGTCACAGGTCACCACCCCATCAGAGTACCTGATGCCGCGGCAGGTCTCGATCATCATATCGGCACCGTGTACGCGACAGGGGCCGTCGCCAACGTGGGTCACCAACGCGACAAATACGGCTCCGGCAATCGTGGAATGCTCTATTGTAACGCCGGGAAAATAAGAGATGCGGCCGGCGACGAGTTCGTGCCTGCTCTCCTGATACTGCTCCCAGGCGATGAACTGTTCACGGGTCACAGGTTCCTGCGGTAGCGTCGTCAACTCAATTCTCCGCGGAAGGCTTCGCGTCCGAGTGCTTGGTCCTGCGAAATTGGTTGCCCACGTCCGTCTTCGACGCGCAGCGTCATACCGCGATTATAGCACGACGCTAGCGCGTCGCCAGGCTCGTTCGAAGTCGTTGGAGAGTGCGTTGACGACTGCGGGCTCGGCGATGCGCATGCCCCAATCGATCGTGCTCGGGTTCGCGGAGGTCGCGTTGGCCGAGCCCGCCCAAGCGTCGCTTCCGGTCAAGCATTCCTTGGTGGGGCGGTCGGCCGTCCTGACCTCCGCGCCGGCGGCGCGGAGCCGCGCGAGTTCGGAACGCTCACGAGCGCCGGAGGTCTGGCGCGACTCGCGTCCGTCGACGATGACGCGCACGTCGGCGCCGGCGAGCGCGCGCGCCTCGAGAGCCTTTGCGACGCGGCCCGGACCGAACGATTCGGAGGCGAAGCGAATAGGCAGACCGGGCGGCGCGTGTTCGATCACATCCGCCTCGAGCGCCAGCGCCGCGTCCTTGCGCGTCGCGAAGGAATCGGTCACGCCGCTGCGGCCGTGCAGCGCGTCGCGCACCAACTCGACGTCCGAGGGACACTGCGTGGAAACGATCGTCGCGTCGGAATTCGCCCAATTGCGCTCGTCGAGATAAGCAGTACCATCGACGACCGCCGCCTTCAAATGCAACGGGGCGTCGAACTGCGACATGTCGACGCTGACGCGATGGCGCCCAAGCGCGGCTGCGGTGGCCAGGTTCTGGTCGCGCATCCGCCGCGCCACGACTTCGGAACCGGCGTATGGGCGCGACTCCAAATGCACCGAGACGGTGGCGCCGCGGTCACCGGCCCGTTCCAGCGCCCGCTCCAGAACCCCGGGCCGAAGCGTCCAGGCCGAGAGTTCGACATCCCGAGCCCGCTCGAGGGCGTCCGCGACCTGACCCAAAGTCGCGACGCCGAGCGTGTTCACGCCACGGTCCCGGCGGACCCCGGGCCGCNNGCCGCACCACCTTTGGCCGGCACTCCTTTGGCAGCCACCGCTTGCGCCGCTACGCCTTGGCCCGGCACACCCTGGGCCGGCACGCCTTGGGCCGGCACGCCCTGGGCCGGCACGGCTTGATTCGCGTAGGCGGTCTGCGGCGAGCCCGCGGCACCTCCGCCGAAAACACCGCGCAGCAGCGCCCAGCCGGCTTCTAGGGCTTTGTGCAAGGCGGCCTTGCCCTCGGGGCTGGCCAGAAAAGCGCTCGCACCGGCTCGAACGCCGTGTGCGACGCTGTCCTCGGGCAGGCGGCAAGCCTCATGGGCGGCGCGAATCAGGGTCCGCCCGTTCTCGCTCGCGCGCCCGGCCAATGCGCCGAGGCCCGCGCTCGCGGCCCGGACGCTCGCGGCGTCAAATCCCATGGTGCGTTCTCCTCGTTGGCTTTTGGGTACGCACTTCGTTCACGCCGGCAGGCATGAACGACAAGGGTCGAGCCGGAACCGTAAGGCCGAAATCCACATGGAAAAATCCGTCTACGTC
>PLFC01000101.1 GCA_003136655.1 Vulcanimicrobiota bacterium | reverse complement strand
TCGCTCATGCTGCACGACGCAGCGTGAGAGCACACATGACGATTTGGGAGCGATCAACCAGAGCATGCCGTCTGGTTCCAGGTGTTCGCGCAGCGCGTCGAGTTGCCTGAGATCGGCCGGTGCGTCGAATTGTGCGAGGATGGCATCGAACCGGCCGCGCAGCGCCGTAACCGGTGTGTCGCCGAGCCGTGCGCTCAGGTCGCCGATCAGGGTCGCGTCGTCGACGGCGCGAACGCAGACGCGCATGCCGGCCTCGATGCCGAGCTTCTCGAGCAGCGTCTTCGGACGTCGGATGCTCTCGAGCCACTTTGCGGCTTCGCCCGCACCGAGGACGAGCGTCACGCCTTCGCCGCGCGTCGTGAAATGCAATGCGTCGCCGCGCACGGCCAGATTGCGGATGTCGGCGAATGCTGCGTCCAGACGGAATGCGCCGCGCACGCGCACAACGCCGGTATCGAGGTGCGCCTTGACGGCGCCGCCGGAGTCGCCGAACGTCGCCTCGCAGCGCGCCTCACGTCCCATCGCGACGCCTTTCGCCGCCTCGGCGAGCGTCCCCGCGACCGAGCAGAGGCCCGCGGCGGCGTTCGTCCGTACATTCCGTAGGTGGAATCGAACGTCGTCGCGCTCAAGGTCGAACCGCGCGTGTACGTGCTCGGCGGCAACGCCAGCACGCTGGCCTTCACCTCGTCGCTGCGCGCGGTGTCGAAGCAAATCGTCACGTGGCTCGTGCCGCTGGCGTGGACGCCTGCGGGCGTGGTGCTGGGCGAGACCTGGCAGCGGGTCGGTCTCGCGGCCGACAACGTTGCGGGCTGGATCGATCAAACGTTTCCGCCCGACGACGAGCGTTCGTTCGTCACGCCCGGTCGCGACCTCGAGATCCTGCAGCGCATCGGCTGGCACGCGGAACCGCCCGAACGGCTCAGCGAAGGCACGCTGCTCAATCCCGACGACGTGCCCGAAGACGTGCTCGATGCGATCGCCCAGCCGCCGGTGCAATTGACGCAGTGCGCGGTCTGTCGGCGCAGTTGCGTGCGCGGCGACTTCGAGTGGAACGAACGGCAGTTGTGCGCGTGGGACTATCACGCGACGGTCTTCGGCAAGCGCGGACCGTGGCGCAACGAACCCTACGAGGAGCGCTTGTTTGCGACGATTCCCGCCGCGGCATACGTGGTGCCGGGCCTGCTCGTCGAAGCCGGCGTCGAGCCGGTGCTGGCCGTCGCGGGCTTACCCGAAGACGTGATGCAGGGCTTGGTCAATTCGGCGATCGCCGCGGACGCGGGCTCGGCCTATCTCGCGGTCCGCACCGACGAGGGCCTCACGCTGTTGCGCGAACGGGCCAAATCTGAGGCATAATCCGTCGTCCCGGGCGTTGCAAACAACGTGAAGGTCAACGATGCCATCGCGCGCCTGACGGCGCTCTTCCTGATCCTCTTCGGCTTGCTGGCGGTGCGCCAGGCCTGGGTGCAAGTGATTGCCGGCCCGCGCATCGCCGCCGACCCGCACGATCCGCGGCTCTCGCTGCTGGCGCCCTATCGCGGCGAGATTCTCGCGAGCGACGGCACGGTGCTCGCCCGCTCGACGGCCCGCGGCCGCGAGTATCCCCTCGGCGCCTCGCTCGCGCAGACGGTCGGCTACCTTTCATCGCGATACGGCGCTTCCGGGCTCGAGGCGGCCTTCGACACGCGTCTGGCTCCGCGACCGGCGGGCAACGGTCCGGCCGATCAACTCCGTTCGATCCTTGCCGGACGGCCGAACGGCGCCGTGCCCGGCGAGAGCGTGGTGACCACGCTCGATCCGCAGATCCAAACGACGCTCTATGCCGCGCTCTCGGCGTACCCGCGCGCCGCGGGCATCGCGCTCGACCCGCGCACGGGCGCCGTGCTGGCCATCGCCAGCGTGCCGAGCTTCGACCCGGCCGGCATCGATGCGGGCTTTGCGGCGCTCAGCGCCGACGAGGCGAAGCCCTTCCTCAACCGCGCGCTGCAAGGCCTCTATCCGCCCGGGTCGTCGTTCAAGATCGTCGTCGCGGGGAACGCCTTGCAGGACGGCACCGTGACGCCCGAATCGAGTTTCGAGGATAACGGCACGTTGCCGGTGGGCGACTTCGTGGTGCACGACGACGAGAACGAGGCCACCGGCGAGCAAGATTTGAGCGGCGCCTTCGCGCTCTCGAGCAACGTCGACTTCGCCAAGATCGCGCTCGACGGCGGGGTCGAGCGCTGGTTCGACGGCGTCGCGCGCTGGGGCATCGGTACCGCGCCCGATTTCGAGCTGGCGACGGTTCGCGATCATCTGCCGGTGCGCGCCGACGTTACGCCGAGCGTCCTGGCCCAACTCGGCTACGGTCAAGCCGACCTGACCGTGACCCCGCTGCGCATGGGCCTGGTCGGCGCGACCATTGCCGCCGGGGGCACCGAGCCGCGTCCGTTCATCGTGCGCTCGTTTCGCACGCCCGAGGGCGAGGAAGTGTACGCGGCCCGCGAGGGCTCGCCGCTGCGTCCGGTTTCCTCCACGGTTGCCGATCAAGTCCGAGGCTTCATGGTCGCCTGCGTCGAGCGGGGCACCGGCAAGGCCGCCGCGTTGCCGGACGTTGCGGTGGCCGGAAAGACGGGGACCGCGACGCTCGCGACGGGAACAGCCCACGCATGGTTCGTGGCGTTTGCTCCGGCGGATGCCCCTCGCGTGGCGGTTGCCATCGTCGTCGAACACGGCGGCTACGGCGGAGCTGCCGCCGCGCCGATCGCACGTCGCGTGATCGCTACGGCGCTGCGCCGCATCAAGAGTTGAACCGATGACCGAGCGTACGCTTTCGGGCCGCTATCGGGTCGAACGCCGCATCGGCTCGGGCGGCATGGCCGTCGTGTACGCGGGCATCGATACGGTGTTGCGCCGCCGCGTGGCGATCAAAATGTTACGCCCGCAGTTTGCGGCCGACGCCGACTTCGTCAAGCGATTCTATTCCGAGGCCCAGCACGCGGCCAAACTCTCGCATCCCAACGTGGTCAACGTGTTCGACGTGGGTCACGAGGGCGAGGACTACTTCATCGTGATGGAGTTGGTCGACGGCTCGACGCTCGCGGAACTGATCGAACAGGGACGCCTGCCCGAAGCCGTAGCGATCGACTACGCGATCCAAATTTGCGCCGGCCTTTCGTACGCCCACCGGCAAGGTCTGCTGCATCGCGACGTCAAGCCGGCCAACATCTTGATCACCAAGGACGACGTGGTCAAGCTCTCGGATTTCGGCATCGCGCGCGCGGTGACGACGCAAACGGTAACGATCACGCAGCCGGGCATGGTGATGGGCAGCGTCTACTATCTCTCGCCCGAACAAGCACAGGGCCACGAACTCGACGATTCGAGCGACTTGTACAGCCTCGGCGTCGTGCTCTATCAGATGCTCTCGGGCGTACTGCCGTACAGCGGCGAATCGCCGATCACCGTCGCGCTGAAGCACGTCTCCAATCCCGTTCCGCTGCTCGATTCGGCCGAACTCGACATCTCGCCCGCGCTGGCGTCGATCGTCGCCAAGTTGATGCAGAAGGATCCGGCGGATCGCTTCGCTTCGGCGACCGAACTCGCGCAGGCCCTGCGCGCCGCGCGCGATCAGCCGGCGCACGCGCACTATGCGGCAAGCGGCGTCACGGCCTCGCGCGCGGACGGACCGCCCCTGCCGCCGCCCAAGCCCCGCCCGTCGCGTTCGCCCGATCGTCCGCTCGCCGCGGCCGGCGTGGGTGTGACGACGGCCTTCGAGGCGGTCGCCGGCGACGCGTCGGCAAAACCGCGCCAGTCGAATTGGATTTTCTTTCTGGTCGCGCTCCTGCTCGCGGTGCTGGCCGGCTATTTCGCGTTCTCCCGCGGGCCGAGTTTGTTCGCATCCACGACGCCCGTGGAAGTGGGCGACGTGGTGGGGCGCTCGCTCGACGATGCCGAGCGCGCCTTGCAGCAGCAAGGCTTTTCGTACAGCGTCGTCTACGCGCCGAGCGATACGGTGCCCAAGGACCGCGTTACGCGCGAGGAGCCCGCGCCGCCGCACAAGCTCAAGCCGGGCAGCGAAGTCCAACTCTACGTGTCGAGCGGCTTGCCCAACGTCACGTTGAGCGATTTACGTCAGTATTCGCTCGACGACGCACAGCGCTATCTGCGCGACGCGAAGCTCGTGCCCAAAGTCGATCAGCGTTACGATGAGAAGATCCCCAAAGGCGTCGTCATCTCGCAGAATCCCGCGCCCAACACGGAGTTGCCGATCCGTTCGAACGTGCAACTCGTCGTCTCGCGCGGCGCGCGTCCGGTGGCCGTGCCCGATCTCGTGACGCAGGCGCTCAACGATGCGACCGCGGCTGCCGGCAGACTCGGCTTGCGCTTGGAGATCGGCGAACGCGTGACCAGCGACTCGATTCCGGCCGACGTGGTCGCCTCACAGAATCCACCGCCGGGAGCGCAGGTCGACCCGGGCGCGACGATCACGGTCGTGGTCAGCAACGGTCCGGCCGACGTCCAGGTGCCCGACGTGCGTCAGAGCGACGTATCCGACGCGACCGCGAACCTTGCGGCCGCCGGTTTGACCGCGCGCGTGGATTACATCGTCGACTCGTCGGCCACCGGCGGCACGGTGCTGCAACAAGAGCCCGCCGCGGGCGCGCATGCGAAGAAGGGCGGGACCGTCGCGCTCGGCGTCGCCGTGCCCGGCAGCGTGCCCGACGTTTCGGGTCTGGACATCGAAGACGCGCGCGCCAAGTTGCAGAGCGCGGGCTATACGGTCGCGCCGCTCGTGTACGGCGCGGAGGGAACGGCCGGCGAGGTGGTCTCGACCGAGCCTGCCGCGGGCGCGACGCTGCGTCCCGGCGAGAGCGTGACCCTGCACGTCGGCGGCCCGCCGCCGTGAGGCGCGTGCTCGGCATCGACCCCGGCCTGCGGCTCACCGGCTACGGCGCGATTCTCTTCACCGCGGCCGGCCCGCAGTTGATCGAGGCCGGCGTGATCGCGCCCGCCGCGAAGGCGCCGCTGGAATCTCGCTTGGGCCAACTCCACCGCGAGTTGCGCGCGGTGATCGCGGCGACGCGCCCCGACATCGTCGTGATCGAAGAACTCTGGAGCGACTACAAGCATCCGGCGACGGCGGTGTTGATGGGTCACGCGCGGGGCGTGCTGTGCTTGGCCGCGCACGAATGCGAAATTCCGGTTCGGCATCTCGGGCACTCGCTGGTCAAGCGCGCGATTTCCGGTACGGGTGCGGCAACCAAGGATCGGGTCAAGCGGATGGTCGCGCAACGTCTGGGATTGCGGACGCTGCCGCAGCCGAGCGACGTCTCGGACGCGTTGGCGCTGGCCCTGGCCTTGGCGAACATCGAAGAGACCGAACTGCGTCTGGCACGCGGACTCGGCGCGGCGGGCGGCTGATGTTCACACGCATCAGCGGAACGATCGCGGAGCGCGGCGACGACCGCGTGCTGATCGACGTCGGCGGTCTGGGATACGAGATCGTGTTGCCGCCGTGCGTGGACGAAAAGGTTCCGCGGACGCTCGGCGAGCGCGTGACGCTCGACGTGTACCCCGTCCTCGCCATCGACGGCAACGCGGCGCGCTACACGTTCTTCGGCTTCGGCAACGCGGTCGAACGCGAGTTTTTCGAAGCGCTGATCAGCGTGGCCAGCATCGGGCCGAAGACCGCGGCGCGTGCCTTCAGCCTGCCCATGGGGCGCATCGCGCAAGCGATCGATGCGGGCGATCACGGCTTTCTGGTCAAGCTGCCCGGCATCGGCCAGCAGAAGGCGCGCGACATCGTGGCCAAACTGCAGGGCAAGGTGACGAAGTTCTTGCTGATCCAAGACCCGCGTCCGCGCGCCGCCGAAGCGATTCCCGACTTCGCCGAAGAAGCGCTGGCCGTGCTGTTGCAACTCGAGTACAAACGCGGCGAGGCCGAGGCGATGATCGCCGAGACGCTGCGCGCGCTGCCCGACCTGCGCGATGCGGAAACGTTGTTGGCCGAGGCCTACCGGCGCAAGAACCGCCGCGCGGAGGCGTCGTAGTGGCCGGCGATGCGGACGAAACGAGCGTGCGGCGCAAACTGCTGGGGCCCGAAGACGTGGAGCGTCTGGTCTCGCCCGAGAATTCCGCGGTGGAAGAAGAGGTCGTCGGCGTTACGCTGCGGCCGCGCTCCTTCGACGAATACGTGGGCCAAACGACGCTGGTCGAAAATCTCAAGATCGCGATCGACGCGGCGAAACGCCGCAACGAGCCGCTCGAACACATCCTGTTCTACGGTCCGCCGGGATTGGGCAAAACTACCCTCGCGGCGCTGATCGCCAAAGAACTGCAGCACGCGCTGCGACCCACCTCCGGCCCGACGCTCGAGAAGCCGAAGGATCTGGTCGGCGTGCTCACCTCGCTGCAGCCGGGCGACGTGCTCTTCATCGACGANNGGCCTCGGCAAGACCACTCTGGCCCACATCATCGCTCGCGAGATGGGCGTGAATCTGCGCCAGACCTCGGGGCCTGTGCTCGAGCGCGCCGGTGATCTCGCCGCGCTCCTCACCAACCTCGAGGCCAACGACGTGCTCTTCATCGACGAGATCCACCGGCTCGGCGGCGTGGTCGAAGAGTATCTCTATCCGGCGATGGAAGATTTCCGCATCGACGTGATGCTCGATCGCGGAGCCTACGCGCGCACCTACAAGCTGCAGTTGGAGCGCTTCACGCTGGTCGGCGCGACGACGCGCGCGGGCATGCTCTCCGCGCCGCTGCGCGAACGCTTCGGGCTCTCGTACCATCTCGACTATTACGAAGTCGACGAGCTGGAGCGGATCGTGGTGCGCAGCGCGGGCGTGCTGGGCATTCCGATCGAGCGAGAGGGCGCGCACGCAATCGCCTCGCGCAGCCGGGGCACGCCGCGCGTGGCCAATCGCCTTCTCCGCCGCGTGCGCGATTTCGCCGAGGTGCGCGCCGGCGGCACGATCACGCGCGAGGTGGCCGACGAAGCGCTCCTGCGCGAGGGCATCGACCCGCTCGGTCTCGACCGGCTCGACCGCGCCTTCTTGCGCACGATTGCGGAGCAGTACCGCGGCGGCCCGGTGGGCATCAATGCGATCGCCGCAACGCTGACCGAAGACACCGAGACGCTCGAAGACGTGGTCGAACCCTATCTCCTCAAGATCGGGCTCGTGGTGCGGACGGCAAGCGGGCGTAAGGTGACCGCGGCCGCGTACGAGCACTTGGACCTCGCGCCCCCGGCGGGGCTCGACGCGCAGCCCCGCCTGCTCTGAGCGGCGCGCTAGGCATCCCGCTACGCGCGGGCGAATTTCGGCCGACAACTCCTTCGTGATGAAGCGCCGTACGTTCGCATTGTCGCTCCTCGCAGGCGCCGCGTTGCCGCGCCCGGCGCGAGCTACGGGCGGACTGGATGTGGGCGAGACCGTGACGCCCCGGACCGTTCGCGTCCTGTTGGCCTCGGGCGATGGATTCGCCGAGCCGCAGCGCCTCGATTCGTGGCGCTTCGGCTGGAACGGCCGCACCTATCGCGGCGTGTTCGGCACGATCGTGCTCGAGGACGGACGCCGCGGCTTGCTCAACACGGTACCCCTCGACGCCTATCTGTACGGCGTGCTGGGTGCGGAGATCTCGGCGGGCTGGCCCGCTGCGGCGCAAGCGGCACAGGCGGTGGCCGCGCGAACGTTCGCGCTCTCGAAGCTGCGGCCCCAGAAGAGTTTCGACGTCGTCGCAGGCGACGCCGATCAGCATTACGGCGGCATCGAGGCCGAGTCGGTCGAGGGCCGCGATGCGGTCGATTCGACCTCCGGCCGCATCCTCACCTACGACGGCGTACAGGCCCACGTCGCCTTCGGCGCGTGTTGCGGCGGACGTACCGCCGACGCGGGCGACGTGTGGGGTACGCCCTATCCGTATCTGATCAGCAAGCCCGATCCCAATTGCGCTGAGGCGCCCGACTTCGCGTGGCGCGGCGAGGTGCCGTTCGATTCGATCGCGAGCCGTCTCGACTTGGAGAAGATCGGTCAGTTGCGCTCCGTCGGCCTGCGCCCGGCCGACGGCAGCGGCCGTCCGCGTGCGTTGATCTTCACCGGGGAAAGCGGCAGCACCGACGTGCCGACCCGCGCGTTTCGTTCCGCCGCCGGCGGGGCGGTCGTGCGCAGCACGTTCTTGCGCGAGGCAACGCTCGTGGCCCACGGCGAGAGCGTCTCGGTCGCGGGAACCGGCCGCGGTCACGGCGTCGGCCTGTGTCAGTGGGGCGCGCACGCCATGGCAGCGAACGGCGCGCGTCCGGATGAGATTCTCGCCTTCTACTTTCCGGGAACCGGCTTCGGACAGGTCTGAATCCGCGGCGCCCGCTCTCGAGCGCGTCGACGCCTATCGCTACGAACTGCCGCCCGGGTTGATCGCGACGGCGCCGGCCGAACCGGCGGATACGTCGCGGCTCTTGCGTCTGCGTGCCGACGGCGCGCTGGAGGACCGGCGCTTCTTCGAGTTTGCGGAATTGCTCGAGCCCGGCGACGTCTTGGCCGTCAACGAAACGCGCGTCATTCGCGCGCGCTTGCGCGGCACGCGCGAGCCGGGCGGCGGTGCGGTCGAGGTCTTGCTCTTGCGGCCCGCGGATGGGAGCCGCTACGCCGCCGACGCGACGCGCTGGACTGCGCTCGTAAAGCCCGGCCGGCGCTTGCGCGAGGGCGCACGCCTGCGCTTCGGCGACGCCGCAACGGCGATGGTCGAACGCGTCAATGCAGACGGGACGCGCGTCGTAACGTTCGCGTTACGCGTGCCGCTCGAAACGTTGCTCGACGCGCACGGCGAGATGCCGCTGCCCCCGTACGTCGGCCCCGGCGACGAGGTCCGCGCCGCGCGCTATCAAACGCTCTTCGCGCGCGTGCCCGGCAGCGTCGCGGCGCCGACGGCCTCGCTGCACTTCACGCCGCGCGTGCTCCAGGCGCTCGAGGCCAGGGGCGTCGAGACCGTGCCCGTCGTGCTCGACGTGGGTTACGGCACGTTCAAGCCGATGGAAGGCGACAGCCTCGACGAGCACGAGATGCACGCGGAACGATACGAGATCTCCGCGGAAGCGGCGGCCGCGCTCGAGCGGGCCCGGGGAGAAGGCCGGCGCATCGTCGCCGCCGGCACGACGGTGCTCCGCGCGCTCGAATCCGCCGCAATCGACGGCGGCATCGTACGTGCCGGCGAACGCGAGACGGCGCTCTTCATTCGTCCGGGCTTTCAATTCCGCGTGGCGGATGCGTTGTTGACCAATTTCCACCTACCGGCATCGACGCTGCTGGTCCTCGTCGGCACGTTTGCGGGGTACGAGCGCATGCGCGCAGCCTACGCGCATGCGATCGCGGTGGGATATCGCTTCTATTCGTTCGGCGACGCGATGTTGATCGAACGAAGGAGATAGTGCGACGCAGATTCAACGTCAAACCGAGAACACACGCTGTTCGGAGGTCCAGGTGTTGATCAGACCCCTAATAATTGTCACCTATCTCTCGATATTCGCATCTGGTTGCGCAGCAGATGTGCGTGAAATGTCCCCTGGCGTGTCGAGTAGCATGGATTCGAATGCCGCGTTAGCGAGTTCTGTCGGCTTTCCTGATGCCAATCGTCAGTCGATCGAGAAATGCTCGTCGAGCGGCGGCATTTGGAAAATTCCCTCGATCGGGAAGAAGATTTATGGAACGATTCAGTATGGTGCGAATGGGTGTGTGAAAAGT
>PLFC01000007.1:2532-17671 GCA_003136655.1 Vulcanimicrobiota bacterium | reverse complement strand
CCGTCGTCGGTGACGAAGACCTCGCCGTGCTGATACGGGTTCATCGTGCCGGCGTCGACGTTGATGTACGGGTCGAGTTTCTGGATCGAAACGCTGACGCCGCGGCTCTTCAGAAGCCGGCCGAGAGATGCGGCGGTTATGCCCTTGCCAAGCGAACTGACAACCCCGCCTGTAAAGAACACAAACTTCGCCACGATGGGAGGACGATGTTCGGTCAGGACGCGGGCGCCTCCCGCTCGCCGGCACCGCGTTCCGCAACGATGAGTCGATCGGACCCGCCGGCATCGGGCGCGATCGCGACCCGCGCGCCGGGCAGGGCCGCGCGCGTCAGTTCGGCCAGCGCCCCGATCGTCGGCGGGGCCGCTTCGAGCACGAGCATGCCGTCCGCCGCCAGACGCTCGGGCACGCGGCGCAGCAGCCGCCGGTAGAGCGTCAAGCCGTCGGGACCGCCGTCGAGCGCCGCACGGGGCTCGAAGGCCAGCGGGTCGGGCGGGCCGGGAATAAGCGCGGCGGGCACGTAGGGCAGGTTGGCGGCGATGCAGTCGTAGACTCCGCTCGAGCCCTCCAGCACGTCGCCGCGCGTGCAACGCACGCGGCCCTCGAGGCGATGGGCTTTCACGTTGCGCTCCGCGACCGCGAGCGCGGCGGGCGAAACGTCGATGGCGTCGACGGACGACTGAGGTAACCGGCTCGCCAAGGCAACCGCAATGGCGCCGCTGCCGGTGCCTACGTCGCAGATGCGCAGCCCGGCGCCGGCCGGCCGCGCGTGCGCGAAAGCCAGCACGCGATCGACCAGCGACTCCGTCTCCGGACGCGGAACGAGCACGTCGCGCGTGACCTCGAAACGCAAACCGTAAAACCACGCTTCCCCGGTGAGATAGGCGACCGGAACGCCCAACGCGCGCCGGCTGATGAGGTGCTCGAACCGGGCGCTCGCGCCCGGTGCCAGCAACGCGTCGCCGTGCGCCAGCAGCCAAGCCCGGTCGCGGCCGAGGATGTGCGCGAGCAGAAGGCGCGCGTCGGTGCCGGGCGAGTCGCCGCCGATCCGCCGCCGCGCCTCGACGAGCGCACCGTCGACGGTCACTCCCGGGCCGCGGTACCGGCCAGCAGTCGCGACTTCTCGTCGGCTTGGAGCCGCGCCACGATGCGGTCCAAATCGCCGCTGAGGATCTCGCGCAGGTTGCCGAAGTTCTCGTTGATCCGGTGATCGGTGATGCGGTCTTGCGGGAAATTGTACGTGCGAATTTTCTCGGACCGGTCGCCGGTGCCCACCTGACTCTTGCGCAGGCTGCCCATGGCCTCTTCGGCCTCACGCCGTTTGCGATCGGCCAGGATGCTGCGCAGCATCTGCATCGCCCGCTCGCGATTTTGAATCTGCGAACGCTCCTCGCTGCAGCTCACGATCACGCCGCTGGGCACGTGCGTGATGCGAATGGCCGACTCGGTCTTGTTGACGTGCTGGCCGCCCGCGCCCGAGGATTTATAGGTGTCGACTTGCAGGTCGCGCGCGTTGATCTCGATCTCGCCGTCGTCTTCGACTTCGGGCAGGACGGCGACCGTGGCGGTCGAGGTGTGCACGCGCCCTTGCGATTCGGTCAAGGGCACGCGTTGCACGCGATGCACCCCGCTCTCGTATTTGAGAAAACGATAGGGTTCGCCGGACTTGACCGCGAGCACGATCTCCTTGGCGCCGCCGGCTTCGCTCTCGCTCTGCGAGAGGATCTCGACCTTCATGCCGTGCGTCTCGGCATAGCGCGAATACATGCGCGCCAGTTCCGCCGCGAAGAGGCTGGCTTCGTCGCCGCCGGCGCCGGCGCGAATCTCCACGAAGACGTCCTTGCCGTCGTTGGGATCGCGCGGCAGCATGAGCTCGGTCAGCCGCGCTTCGATCTCCCTGCGCCGCTCGCGCAGGGCCCGCGCTTCTTCCGCGGCCAGTTCGTGCATCTCGGGATCGGATTTGTCGGCCAGCAGTTCGTCGTTGGCCGCGACGTCGCGCAGCAGCGAGCGATACTCGCGATAGGTCGCGACCGTCTCCTCGATCGAGGAACGCTCCTTGACGAGCGCGGTAAAGCGCGCCTGATCGAAGGTGTCGCCGGGATTGGCCAGGGCCACCTCGATTTCATCGAAGCGTTTCGAAAGCGATTCGAGACGGGCGAGATTGAACACGACTGGGTCCTTTTGAAGCGGCGGAGGGACACGGGGCAAAAAAGAGCGAGCCGCATCGCTGCAGCCCGCTCCCAATCACACCGGCCCGGCTACGCTTCGGTGGCGGCGGCAGCCTCTTTGGCGCGCTGGCGCTCGGCGGCTTCCGCCTTCTTCNNTTCTGCTGACCGGTGAACAAGGGATGACAGGCCGAGCAAATCTCGACGCTGATGTCCTTGAGCGTGGAACCGGTCTGGAACACGTTGCCGCAGGCGCAGTGAACGCGCGCTTCCGGAAACCAGGTGGGGTGGATTTTCTCTTTCACAACCCTTCCATGATACCACCGCCCGCAAGGGGACCCGTCGCCCCCGGTGAAGCGCTCGGCGCGTGCCCGGTCTTCTGTCGCGGGGGGCGGCCCGAGTCCTGACGGCCTTAGCCGTGGGCCTCTTGTTTCTGGCCGGGTCCGACGCGCTGCTCTTCCACACGGGCCTCTACCGCTCGATCCTGGCCCCCGGCTCGAGTGCGGGCAGCTTCGAGGCGGCGGTCGATCGCTTACGAGCCTTGCCCGCCGACCCGACCCGCGACGTGTTGGTCCTGGGCGACTCGCGCATCTACGAAGGCCTGCTCCCGGCGACCGCCGGTGCGGCGTCGCACGGGCTGCGCTTCATCAAGGCCGCCGTGCCGGGCACGACGCCGCGGTGCTGGATCTACCTGGCGCAGGGCGTCGATCCCGGCGCCAAACGCTATCGGGCGATCGTCGTGCCGGTGGACACCTATGCCGACGACGACTCGGCGATCGGCGCGCTCGACGGCAACGACCGGCCCTTCGACCTGCGCTACCTCGTCTACCGGATCCCGCCCGGCGGCGCGTGGCCGCTGGCCTCGAGCTTCACCGATCCACGCAAGAAGGTGGGCGACACGGTCGACCTGCTCCTTCGCGCGCCGCTGCTGCGCGACGACCTGCAAGATCTCCTGACCGATCCGGCAGGCCGGGCGGCGGCGCTGCGGCGCAAGGCGCAGGGATTGGCGCCGCTGGGCACGCTCGAAACGCGCGACACCTCGCTGCGCGGCTTGAGCGCCGACTTCGCCGCGGGCACGCTGCATGCGCCGCCCCAGACCGGGCCCGCCGAGCGCGGCGAACTCGAACGCCAGATCCTGCGTCCCGTGCTGCCCAGCCCCGCCTACGGCAACTACCGGCGGCGTTGGCTCGGCGCGTTGGTCGCGCGCTACCGCGCGGCGGGCACGCCCGTCATCTTCGTGCGGATCCCGACGCGTCCGCTGCACCGCGACGTAGCGCAGCCGAGCGGGTCGCTCGTCGAACTGGCGCACGTGGGCGCCGTGCTCTTGCCCCAGGACGCGTACGTGGCCCTGGAGCGGCCCGAACTCTTCGCGGACCACGACCACCTCAACGTCGCCGGCGCGCGACGCTTCAGCACGCTGCTCGGCGCCGGCGTTGCCGCCGCGCTCGTGCGGCCGCCGCCGCAACCGGCGTTGCCCACGCCCGCACCGGCGCCGCCACGCGGCGCGCAACCGGCGCCCGCACCCGCGCACGTCGCGCTCCGGCCGCCGACGGTGTACCTCGGGCTGGGCTTGCCGATCGCATTCCAATCCTATGAGTTCGTGGCGTTCTTCGCGCTGTGCGCGCTGCTCTTTTATATTTTGCCGCGACGCTTGCGCTTCGGCATGCTGTTGCTGGCCAGCTGGTATTTCTACGCCCGGTGGAATGCGTGGTACCTCGTCTTCTTGTGGGCCCTGACGCTTTCCGACTTCGCGCTCGGCATCGCGCTCGAACGCGCGCGCGGGGCCTGGGCGCGGCGCGCCTTGCTGTCCGCGGGCGTCGGTGCGAACCTGGCTTTCTTGGGCAGCTTGAAATACGCGAACTTCACGGGCGCGACGCTCGGCGCGCTCGCCGGGCACCACGCGCCGCTCTGGAACGTCGACTGGCTCGTGCCGGTGGGCATCAGCTTCCACACCTTTCAGAGCATCTCGTATTTGGCCGACGTCTACGCGGGACGACTGCCAGCGATGCGCAAGCCGGTCGATTACGCGCTGTACATCGCCTTCTTTCCGCAATTGCTGGCGGGCCCGATCGTGCGCGCCGGGCGCTTCTTCGGCGAACTCGGCGGCTGGGTCGTGCCGGGGGGCGACGACGTGCTGCGCGGGTTGGGCGAGATCGCGCTCGGACTCTTCAAGAAGACGGCCATCGCGGATCAGTTCGCGGGCTTGTCCGACGCGTATTTCGCCAACCCCGCGGCGCAGCCCGGAGCGCCCGCGGCGTGGGCCGCGGCGCTGGCCTTCGCGTTTCAGATCTACTTCGATTTTTCGGGCTACAGCGACATCGCGATCGGCTGCGCGCGCTTGCTGGGCTTCGACTTCCCGGCCAACTTCCGGCGGCCGTACCTCTCGGCGAGCATCGGCGAGTTCTGGCGCCGCTGGCACATCTCGCTCTCGACGTGGTTGCGCGATTACGTGTACGTGCCGCTCGGCGGCAACCGCGGCGGTTCGGCCGCGACCGCGCGCAATTTGATGCTGACCATGCTGCTCGGCGGTCTCTGGCACGGCGCGAGTTGGACGTTCGTGGCCTGGGGCGGCTACCACGGTGCGCTGCTGATCGCCGAGCGGGCCTTGGGCATCGGGCGCGGCCGCGACGAACCGCGGGGCGCGACGCGCCTGTTACGCGTCGCGCTCACGTTCGTGCTGGTCTGCCTGGGCTGGATACTCTTCCGTGCGGGCACGTTCGGCGTGGCCGCGACCGTGTTGCACGCGGCGTTCGCCGGCGGCCCGGGCGCGTGGCCGATCCCGTGGTGGCCGCTCGCGCTCGTGGCCGCGGCGGCCGGCGTTGCGGTGGCCCAGGAACGGGGCTGGAACCCGCTCGCCTTACGCGTGCACCCGGCGGCGTACGGCGTGGCGCTGGGCGGACTCGTCTTCGCGTTGCAGTTGCTCGCGTGGCCCGGCGAGGCGGCCCCGTTCGTCTACTTCAAATTCTGAAGCCCGCGCGCGCCGGGGGTCTCGCCCGAACGCGGCGCGAATCCCGAACGGTCGCCGCGCGTCGCGGCCCGCTTTGTTCCGTGAGGTGTCTTGACCGTCCGCACTCGCCGCTCGCTCTCCGTCGTCCTGGCCGCCGCTTTTGCGGGCGGCGCCGCGCTCGCAGGCGTCGGCGTGAGCGCTCAAGCCCCGTCGCCCCCGCCGCTGCCGTTGCCCAGCACGAGTCCGGCAGCGGGAGCACCGGGGCCCGTGCCCTCGACGCTCCTCTCGCCTACGCCGTTGCCCGTCGTCACCATTCCGCCGACCGGCGGGCGCGGGCGGCGCAAGGGCGCGACCACCTCGAAGGCGTCGCCCGCTCCAACGGCCACGCCCACCTCGCCGGCTTTCGCCACGCTCGACGGCACTTGGGAAGTGCAACTGCAGTATCCCGATCGCACGACGTACTCGTACCTCGTGTTGCGCCAAAAGGAGAGCACGCTCTCGGGCTTCTGGCGCACCGGCAAGGTCGAGACGCCTTTGGAAGGCACCTACGACGGTCGTCTGATCAAGCTGACCGTGAAGAAACCCGACGGCGACGTGTCGTTCGCGGGCTACGTCGAGAACGCGTCGGACATGGTCGGCGAAGTCGACATGGGCAAAGCCGGACAGGTCGCGTTCACCGCGGAGCACCGCGGCGAGAAGAGCGCCCGCGGACTGCTCCAAAAGTACTAATAGGGTAAGCATGTCCCACGACCACGTCTTCGGTTTGCGCACCCGCGCCCTGCATGCCGGAACGCCTCCCGACCCCTCGACGGGCGCGCGCGCGATGCCGATCTATTTTTCTTCGAGCTTCGTCTTCGACTCGACCGAACACGCAGCCGAGCTCTTCGCGCTGCGCACCTACGGCAACATCTACAGCCGCATCGGCAACCCCACGGTCGCCGCCTTCGAAGAACGCATGGCCAGCCTCGAGGGCGGACTCGGCGGCATAGCGACGGCCTCCGGACTCTCGGCGCAATTGACCGCAGTGCTCTCGCTCGCGCAAGCCGGCGATCACATCGTGGCCAGCGCCAACTTGTACGGCGGCACCGTCACCCAATTCACCGTCACGCTCAAGCGCATGGGCATCGACTGCACGCTCGTGCCCGGCGACGATATCGACGCGGTGCGCGCCGCGATCCGTCCCCAGACGCGCGCGCTCTACACCGAAACGATCGGCAATCCCGCGGGCAACGTGTCCGACTTGGAAGCCTGGGCCGACGCCGCGCACGCGCACGGCGTGCCGCTGATCGTCGACAACACCTTCGCCACCCCGGTACTCTGCCGTCCCATCGAATGGGGCGCCGACATCGTCGTGCAGTCGGCCACGAAATTCCTCAGCGGCCACGGCACCGTGATCGCGGGGATCATCGTCGAATCGGGCAAATTCCCGTGGGGAGCGGGCCGCCATCCGCTGCTTTCGCAGCCGAGCCCGGGCTACCACGACATGAATTTCGCCGAGACGTTCGGCGAGTACGCATTCTTGATGCGCGCGCGCGCCGAAGTGATGCGCGACGTGGGCGCCTGCCTCTCGCCGATGAACGCCTGGCTCTTGCTGCAGAGCCTCGAGTCGTTGCCCTTGCGCATGCCCGCGCACGTCGCCGGCGCGCGCATCGTCGCCGACTTTCTGCGCGGACGCGACGAAGTCGCCTGGATCAATTACGCGGAACTCGACGACTCACCGTACCGCGCGCTCGCGCGCAAATATCTCCCGGCGGGCGCGGGCGCGATCTTCACCTTCGGCTTGCGCGGCGGCCGCGAGGCCGGACGCGCCTTCATCGAAGCGCTCGAACTCTGGAGCCACCTGGCCAACGTCGGCGACGGCAAGAGCCTGGTCATCCACCCGGCGACGACGACGCACCAGCAGCTCGACGACGAGCAGTTGCGCGCGAGCGGCGTCACGCCGGAGATGGTGCGTCTCTCGGTCGGCTTGGAAGATCCCGCCGACCTGATTTGGGATCTGGAAAACGGACTGCGCGCGGCGCGCACGGCGGCCGAGCGCGAGGCGCTGGGCGCGTGATCCTGACGAGCGTCGGGCAGCGGCGCGCGTTGCTCGAACGTTCGCGCACCGTCGCGATGGTGGGCGCCTCGCCCAATCCGACGCGTCCGAGCTATTTCGTCTTCTCGTACCTGCGCACGCGCGGCGTGTTCGACGCGACGCCGATCAACCCGGCGATCGCCGCGATCGACGGCGTGCGCGCCTACCCGTCGCTCGAGGCCTACGCCGCCGAACGCGGCGCNNCAGTACGGCGTGATCAACGACGAGGCGATCCGGCTTGCCGACGAAGCCGGGCTCGACGTGGTCGTGGACCGTTGCATCAAGGTCGAGTCGGCGCGTTTCGACGGCGGCCTCTCCACGGGCGGCCTCGACAGCGGCTTGATCACCTCGCGGCGGCCGGTGCCGCTGGGCTCCGGGCGGCGATGAATCCGGGCGACGCGCTGCTCGGCGCGATCGAAGCCTGGACGCGCGACGGTCGCGGTCTCGACGACGCGGAATTCGACGCACGCGCGCGCGCACTCTTCGCGTATCAGCTCGAGCGCAATCCGGTCTACGCGCGCTTCGCCGCATCGCTCGGCTTCTCGAGCACGAACCTGCCGCGCGATTGGCGCGAGATTCCGGCGGTGCCTTCGAGCGCGTTCAAGGATGCGACCCTCGCGACGTTTCCGATCGAGCGCGCGGAGTTGCTCTTCCACACCAGCGGCACGACGGCGGCGCAGTCCGGCAAGCACTACGTCGAGCGCGCGGCGCTCTACGACGCGTCGCTCGTCGCGGCGTTCGACCGCTTCATGTTGCCCGACCGCCCGCGCCTGCGCTTTCTCAACCTCGTGCCCAACCCGCGTTTCGCGCGGCATTCGTCGCTGGGCTACATGGTGGGCCACCTGAGCGTGCTGCGCGGCGGCGGTCCCCCGGCCTATTTTCTCGACGGCGACGCGCTCGACGTCGACGCTTTCATCAAGGCCTTCGAGCAAGAGTTCGCGCTCGACCGCGGCGTGCTGCTCGCTACGACGGCCTTCGCCTTGTCCTCGCTGCTCGACGCGCTCGAAGCGCGCGGCAAACGCTTCACCGCGCCCGCAGGGTCGCGCGTGATGGAGACCGGCGGCTTCAAAGGCCGCGCGAAGGTCGTCGCGCGCGAAGAACTCTACGCGCGCACCGAAGCGGCCCTGGGCATCCCGCAGCCTTCGATCGTCGCCGAGTACGGCATGACCGAATTGCTCTCGCAATATTACGACACGCCCGAGTCGCGCGGCCGCGCACTGCGCGTGAAAGCCGGACCGCCCTGGCTGCGNNACGCTGGTCGTCGACTCGGCCGGCGTCGAAGTCGCGCCCGGGGCGATCGGCTTTCTGCGTCACGTCGACCTGGCCAACGTGTCGTCCGTGCTCGCGGTCGAAACCGAAGATCGCGGCTACGCCGTCGAGGGCGGCTTCGTGCTGTTGGGCCGCGCTCTCGACGCGCCGCCGCGGGGCTGTTCGCTCGACGCCGAAACCTTGCACGCGCGCGTCGCGGCGCGGTAACGCGCGGCGTGGCGACGCTCGCCGCGGCGCGCATCGTCGACGCCGTCGCCGATGCCGCCGAGCGCTGGCGTGACGCCGATTTTCCGGCGCGCGTGCGCGCCACGCGCGCGGTCATGCAGCGCACGGGCTACACCGAACCCGTCGTCGATTTCGCACTCGACGCGCTCTTCGAAGAGATCACCCGTGAGGCGCTGCGGGTCACGATCGAGGGCGAACTGGGTTCGCTCGCCGCCCTCGACGGCTTCGTGGCGCGGCCGGGGCGTCCCGACGTGCACTACCGCGGCGTCGGGCACGCGACGATCGTGTCGAGCAACACGACGATCGGCGTCGCCATTCCGGCGTTCGTCTTCGCGCTGTGCGCCAAGGCGCGCACGATCGTGGTGAAGGATCGCAACGACGGGCTCGTGGCCGCGTTCGCCGGGACGATCGCCGAAGAGCGGCCCGAACTCGGCGCGCGGATGCGCGTCGAACGGTGGGACGGTCACGACGCGCCGGCGGCGCTCGAGGCGCTCGCCCGGAGCAACGTGATCGTCGCGTTCGGCGGCGACGAAGCGCTGACGGCGATTCGCGCACGGCTAGGGTCCGGCGCGCGCTTCGTCCCGTTCGGGAATCGTACGAGCGTGGCATACGTCGCGCGCGAGGCGCTCGACGCCGCCGCAGCCGACCCGGCGTTCGCACGCGAGATCGCATTCGGCATCGCGCGCGACGCGCTGCTCTACGACGGTGAGGGTTGCCTCTCACTGCACGCCGTCTTCGTCGANNTCGCAGGGCGCGGGTTCGGTGCGCGGCGGCGTGACGGGCGCGCACGTGTTGGTCAGCGATGCCTCGCTCGATCAGCCACCGCCGCTCGTGCCGCGTGCGCTCGCGAGCTATGCCGTCGACGGGCCGGCCGACGCGGCCGCGTTTCTGCGCCGGCACGCGTTGCCGCTCGAAGCGTTCGCACTCGATGCGGCCTCGGCGGCGGGCGCACGGCCCGACCTGCTCGCGCTCGCGCTCGACGCGGGCGCGGCGCGCATCGCGCGTTTCGGCGCCGCGCAGCGCCCGCCGCTTTCCGGCGAACACGGCGGTAGGCCGCGCGTGCTGCCCTTCGTCGACGCAATCGTGCGCGACGTGAGCGGATGAGCGACGCCGTAGCGCACTTCGAATCGCTGCGCACCGCGATTCCCGGTCCGCGCTCGCTGGCTCTGGCAGAAGCACTGAAGGCGCGCGAAACGCGCGGCGTCACCTATCTCGCCGACGATTTTCCGGTCTTCTGGCGTTCCGGCAACGGCGCGCTCGTCGAAGACGTCGACGGCAATCGCTATCTGGATCTCACCGCCGCCTTCGGCGTCGCGCTGACGGGTCACGGCAACGCGGCGGTCGCGCGCGCGATCGCGGAGCAAGCCGGTCGCCTGGCGCACGGCATGGGCGACGTGCATCCGAGCGACGTGAAGACCAGACTGCTCGACCGGCTCGCCGCGCTCGCGCCGCTCGACGACCCGCGCATCTTTCTGTGCAGCGGCGGCGCGGAAAGCCTGGAGTTCGCGCTCAAGACGGCACGGCTCGCAACGGGTAAGCCCGGCGTACTCGCCGCGCGCGGCGCCTACCACGGCCTGAGTTACGGTACGCTCGAGATCGGCGGCATCGAGAAATTTCGCGCGCCGTGGCTGGATCAATTGCGCGGCTTCGGCCGCTTCGTCGACTTCGCGGATCTCGATGGCGCCGAACGCGCGCTGCGCGACGGCCCCGGCATCGGCGCCGTCGTGATCGAGCCGATCCAAGGCCGCGCGGGCGTGATCGTGCCGCCCGACGGTTATCTGCGCGGGCTGCGCGCGCTCTGCGACGCGCACGGCGTGTTGCTCGTGCTCGACGAGATCTATACGGGCTTCGGACGCACGGGCACGCTCTTCGCCTGCGAACGCGAGGGCGTGCGGCCGGACATCCTCTGCGTGGGCAAGGCGCTCGGCGGCGGCTTTCCCATCTCCGCAACGATCCTCACACGCGCGGCGGCCGATGCCTGGGCGCCCTCGCGCGGCGAAGCGCTGCACACGTCGACCTATTTGGGCAATCCGATGGGTTGTGCGGCGGCGCTGGCCAACCTCGACGAGATCGAACGCCTCGGCTTGGTCGACCGCGCGCGCGCGGCCGAGGCGGGCATGGCGGCGCGACTGGCGCGTTTCCGGACCATTCCCGGTGTCGTCGACCTACGCGGGCGCGGCATGCTTTGGGGCATCGAGTTCCGCGACGGGGCGACGGCGAATGCCTGCGTCCTGCGCTCACTGCAGACGGGAGTCATCGTGTTGCAATCAGGACCAGGCGGCGAAACCATCACGCTGGCGCCGCCGCTCGTCATCGACGAGGCGCAACTCGCGCGCGCGCTCGACCTGCTCGAAGCGGCAGCACGGGTGCCGGCATGACGCCGCTGCGCGTCGGCGTCGTGGGCTCGGGCTTCGGCGGCGCGGTGCACGTGCCGGCGTTTCGCGCGCAGGGCCGCTTCGAGGTGGTCGCCATCGCCTCGCCGTCGCGCGCCGCGGACGTCGCGCGCGAGCGCAAGGTGCCGCACGCCTTCGCCTCCGCGCACGAGATGCTCGACGCGGTGGACTTGGACGTCGTTTCGGTCGCGTCACCGCCGTTCGATCATCTGGAGTCGGTGCTCGCGGCGCTGGACCGGGGCAAGCACGTCTTGTGCGAAAAGCCATTCGGCATGACCGTCGCCGAGGCAGAACGCATGCTGGCGGCAAGTGAAGGCGCGGGCACGGTCTGCGCGTTGGCGCACGAATTCCGCTACACGCCCGCGCGCCTGGCGACGAAGGAATTGGTCGACAACGGCCATCTCGGCGCGCTGCGCGAGATCGAATCGACCACGCTGCTCTCGTTCCTGTTGAACGACCGCGAGCGCGCGCCGTCGTGGTGGTTCGAGGCGAAGCGAGGCGGCGGCATTACCGGCTCGCTGCTCTCGCATCAGATCGACCAAGCCAACTGGCTCGCGGGGCGGCCGCCGCTGCGCACGCTCGGGTTCGGCCGCATCGCGAATCCCGTGCGCCGCTTCAAAGGCGAAACGTTTGCCGTCGACGTGCCCGACGGGGCCTTCGCCGTGCTCGATTACGGCGACGGGCTGATCGCGCGACTCTGCGCCGACGGCACCCATCCGGTGGAATCATCGACGCTCGCGGTGCACGGCGAACTGCGCGTCGCCGCCTCCAGCGGGCCCGATATCCTCGACGTCACGATGTTCGTCATCGACGACGAGGAGACGTCGGAATTGACCTTGCGTCCGCAGAAGCACGCCAACCTGGCGGCCGTGCACCCCAACTTGCCGACGTTCGTGGCGTTACTCGACGAATTCGCCGCCGCCATCGACGGCAAACCTGCGCACCTGCCCACGTTCGCCGACGGCCTCGCGACGCAACGCGTCCTCGAAGCCGTCGGCTACCCGGGTCTGAGTTAGGGCAGCACGAACCCGCTGGTCACGGGTGAGGCGACGATGCCTTGCGCCGATTCGCAGGGGCCTGCCGTGGTACACGTCGTCGAGGCGTAGCCGAAGTAGTCGCCGACGTCGACCTTGCCGTCGCCGTTGAGGTCGGCCCAGACCGCTATGCGATACTTGTCGTTATTCGCGCTCTGCAGGTCGGCGATCCGGAACGTGCCGTCCTGATTGACCTGCAGCCCGTTCGGATAGGTGATGTCGATGATGTGCGGCGTCACCTGATTGTCGTCGCCGTTGGCCACGCCGTTGTCGTAGGCAAAGACGATGAAGTTCTGCGGTGTCGGCGATGCGATGTTGTTGTTGTCGCCGACGACGGCCGCCAGCGCGCGATAGGCGTTGAGCCGGCCGTAGCCCTCGTTCGGGTCGGAGATATCGTCGGCCGTCGATTGCAAGGTCGACTTGATCTGCGCCGGCGTCAGTTGCGAGTTCTTGGCGAGCATCAGCGCGACCGTACCGGATACGTGCGGGGTCGCCTGCGACGTGCCCGCGTAGAGCGCGAGGCAGACCGGGCCCGTACCGGAGGCGCAACCGGGCGACTGCCCGTACGGCGTGTTGGTATAGAGTCCGGTGATCCAGTGCAACGGATCCTCATCGTTGCTGTCGCTCGGGTCGCCGCCGGGGGCGACGATCGAGAGTTGCGGGCCGACGTTGGAGTAACTGGAGACGTACTCGAAGGTCGGGCTATTGGGATTGCACTGGGAAATGTCCTCAGGGTTACAGGGGTCGGCCGAGTCGTTCAGCGAGGTCGCGCCGACCGCGATGACGCCGTCGTACGCGCCCGGAAAGTCGACGCCCGCGTTGACTTCTTCCGTGCGCTCGTTGCCGGCGGCGGCGACCACCGTCACATTGTTGCTCAGCGCATATTGTATGGCATCGTTTTCGACCGAATCCCAGCCGCCGTTCTCGGCCGAACCCAAGCTCAGGCTGATGACGTTGACGTGCTGCACGGACACGGCGTTGTAGATCGCTTGGGCTTCGTCGGTCGTGTTGGCCGACGTATTGTTTCCGTACGGGAAGATGCGGAAGATCTTGATCGGGGTCAGGAAGCCGACGCCCGCCACGCCTTCGCCGTTGTTCGTATCGGCCGAGGCGATGCCCGAAACGTTGGTGCCGTGGCCGTCCTCGTCTTGCGAGCCGCCGGTTCCGAGACCGACCGTCTGCACGCCGTTGATGTCGCTCTCACCGTAGATGAGTTTCGGCGCGATATCGGGGTTCGTGTCGTCCGCACCGGTATCGATGATGCCGATCGAGAGGCCGTTGGGCAGACCTTCCGTGTACCCCCACGCGTTGGGCATCTGGATGTGATACATGTCCCACTGGTCGACCGGATCGAACAGCGTGTCGTTGGGGATCACCGGATTGGTGCTGGTCTTGTAGCGCAGGCCCACCGGGTGAACGTCGTACACTTCCTTGTTCGTCTTCAACCGCGAGGTTAGTCCGTCGATCGAATCACCGTTGGCCACGCGAACCACGCGCGTCTGCAACCCGCTCTTCAAGAAGCCGATATTGTAGCCGGCTTGACCGTTGGCGGCACGCTCGAGGTCGAGCGCCTGGCGCCCTTCCTGCTGCAGCAGCGCAGCCTTATACCGCACCTCGACCAGCGTCGTGCTGAACGCCGGCTTGCCGAACCACGTACCGGGGCGATGCTTGCCGAGGCTCGCGCGATTCACTTTGCTCTTGATGACGCGCTTCTTGTACGACAGATAATTCTGTACGGACATCGAGCCCGACGTGTCCGCCGTCTGATTGTAGAGCAGCGTCTTGTTGCCGTTGGCCGTCTGGTCCATGGCGTACGAGAACGCGCCGTTGCCGTTACGCGGGATGATCTGATACACGAGCGGCGTCTGGTTGAACGGCGGCGTGTTCTTGAGCGGCGTGTTGCCGATCTTCGAGTACGTGGTGCCGCCGTCGGTCGACAACTGCGCGCAGAGGCCGGACGGATTGGAATTGATGACCACGACGCTCGGATTGGGCGTCGTTTCGGGGCCCGGCGTGATGTTGGCCAGCGGCCGGCTGTGGCTCGCGGTGTTGCGATAGAGGCTGTCGGCGCTGCTCGACCCGGTCGGCTCGGGCGACGGCGACGGCTGCGCGCAGGCCGCGCCCGTCGGCTCGACCTCGGGCGTGGAGTGCTTCTTGGCGCACCCGGTCACCAGCGTTCCGAACAACGCCAGTGAGACCAAGGCCGGGAGCAATACGGGTCGCTTCAAGACGCTACTTCCTCTACACAGCAAGGCAAGGCACGGACTCCCGTGCGGTAGTCACAGGTGTTCCTAGACAGACGCGGGACGAGTTTCCTCTTTCTTCAAATGCCGCCACGCCAGATTTAAGGCCGCTGTAACTGACCTGCGCCGGACGTCGTCGCGCGAGCCCGGCCACGTCGTCTTCCGCGCCGTCGCGCCCGAGGCGTCGGCCACCGCGAGCCAGACGAGGCCCGTCGGCTTGTCCGCCGTCGCGCCGGTCGGTCCGGCGATGCCCGTGGTCGCGAGCGCGACGTCGCAGCCGAGCGCCTTGCGCGCGCCCCGCGCCATGGCGAGCGCCGTCTCCTCGGAGACCGCACCGTGCTCGCGCAGAATCGCCTCGTCGACGTCCAAGAGCGACGTCTTGAGCGCGTTGTCGTAGGCCACGATCGCGCCGCGAAAGACCGACGACGCGCCGGGCACCGCGACGAACGCATCGGCCAGGCTGCCGCCCGTCACCGACTCGGCAGTGCCCAAGGTGCGGCCGCGCTCGCCCAACACGCGCAGGACGGCGCCCGCCAGCGTGTCGTCGTCGACGCCGAAGATGCCTGGACCGATGCGTTCGCGCAATTCCGCCTCGACCGGCGCGATCGCGGCCGCGGCCGCCGCTGCGTCGGGGGCTTTGGCCATGATCTTGACGTCGACGCGAAATTCGTGCGCGAGCACCGCGATCTTCGGATTTTCGAGCGAGCGGAAGAGCGGCTCGATGCGCGCGTCGAGATCCGACTCGCCGATGCCCACCGTGTGCAGCGTGCGCGTATAGATCGCGCTGCGCAA